>NZ_JBGRUO010000002.1:0-347759 GCF_041537905.1 Ruegeria jejuensis
AAAAAATCACAAAATCAAACCACAAACACAAAAAATCAAACAATATCAGAATACTAACAACAAAATACAACCAACAAAATCAATGAAAACCTAACCAAAACAACACAGAACAAACACCCAAACCAAAATCCCGAGTCGTAAGACAGCGCGGATCAACCGTGACACATGCAACTTTGATGGTAACAATCCCCAAAGCCGCCAAGGTCTGGACCGTCCGGACCGATATACGCAAGGAATGACATTTGAGGGATGAGACCATGGAGCAAACAACCAGATCAAAAACCGGGTTCTTTGATCCGGCAGCATGCGACATTTCGGAGTTTCTCACTCTGGTCACCAAGCAGCTGGGTTCGCATGATGTGCCCCATGCGGCCGAGGTGGCCCACAATATTCCCGTCTACGACATGGCCGAACTTGCCCCCGTCCTGAATGACACAAAGGGCCGCTGTGCTCTCTTGACCGAATGGGGGTGGGTTCTGGGGCAATCGGCGGGGGTTGTGGCGCTGCGCGGCGCCTATCCCGAGACTGCTCCGATTGATGCCGCGACGCGGATCTATGAAGAGGTCATTCTTGAGGAACGCGAAGCGGGCTCGGGGCATGACCATTTTGCTGCAGCCGGGGCAAATGACAGGGTTTGGAACACGCTGCAAAAGCTCTGCGAGCGCGACCCGGCCATATTTGCCGCCTATTTCGGCAATCCCGCAATTGCTGCCGTCTGCGAGGCCTGGCTTGGACCGAACTATCAGATGACGGCGCAATTGAATGTCGTGCGCCCGGGCGGTGCGGCGCAGGAAGCGCATCGGGATTACCATCTGGGTTTCATGACTGCCGAACAGGCCGCGTCTTATCCGGCTCATGTTCACGATCTGTCGGCAGCCCTGACGCTGCAGGGCGCCATCGCCCATACGGATATGCCGGTGGAAAGCGGCCCGACAAAATTGCTGCCATTTTCGCAGCTTTACCGGCCCGGCTATCTGGCTTTTCGGCTTGACGCGTTTCGACAGGCCTTTGAAGAGCATTATGTGCAACTGCCGCTGCGCAAGGGTGATGCGCTCTTTTTCAACCCGGCGCTCTTTCATGCCGCTGGAGCCAATACCAGCACCGATATTCAGCGCGCGGCCAACCTGCTGCAGATCTCGTCGGCACTTGGCATTCCGCTGGAGAAAATCGATCGGATGGCAATGTGTAAACGCCTTTATCCGGTTTTGCTGGACGGTCAGCTTGCGCTGTCACCAGATCAGGTAGATGCCGCTATTGCCGCCTGTGCGGATGGCTATTCCTTCTCGACAAACCTCGATCGCGACCCCCCTGTGGGCGGGTTGGCGCCGCAGACCCAAGCTGCTTTGATGCGGCAGGCCTTGGACGAAAAATGGGGCCCCGAAAAATTCGGGGCCGCACTTGATGCACAGGCTGAACGCCGATCGGCGTCGTTACTGTAATCGTTGCCGCGTCGCAGTGTCCTGTCGGCTGTTCTGCTGATTCACCCGATATTGCATATCGAAACAGCGCAGCAGAAAATGCCTGACGCGAGCAACAAATGTGGTCGGACTATCTAGCGTACAATAATGCGCCCCCCGCCGACCCGGGGCGGCTGTGTGCTTGGAAGAATGCATGGCTTTGCCCCCATCTGAAATGTTGAAAATAACAACACCGCCAAGATAGATTCGCAGAGGCTGCAATGTCTGTGATCTGGAACACAGTTGCGTGCAATCTTAACAATTGTCTCTCTTTGGACGACAATGAGGGTGGACTTAGCGACGCAGTATTAGTCCGCGCCGGACGCGCCAGCTTGGGTATCAGACGCGCTCTCGCCATTGGGGACCTTGATCTCCTCGGCAATCTCCTTGGCCCAGTCCCCGATCACCGGCACGAAGTCGATCTGACTTAGGATGTAGACCAAAACAGATACCAGGATCGAAGCGCCGATCACCGTGCCCAGCCCAACAGCCATCCCGCGCAGCAGCGCCTGAAACAGCATCCGGCCGAGCGAATTCTGCACCTGAACGAAGCGGTGGCCATTGAAACGCTCGATCTCTTCGCGCAAGGCACGCAATTCCTGTTCGACACCATCGGTCATGCGCGCTCTCCTGTTGCGACACCGGCACGGCGCTCAATCTGTCGTCAAACGGGCGGGCGCGCAATTGCTATCAGCGCACCACATGCACGGCGCAGGGCGCGTGCCGCACGATCTTGGCGGCGGTCGAGCCCAGCAACAGGTCCTGCATCCCCGGCCGGTGTGAGGCGACAATGATCAGATCGGGTTTGTTCACCTCGGCCCAGTCCAGGATCGATCGCCCGGCGTGACCTTCGATCAACACTCCCTTTGCATTTGGCAGGTCGGCGGCCTTGGCATCCAGGTCGGCCTGTAGCCCCTTGCGCATTTCGATCATGTAATCGGGGGGAATGTAGCTGACGGCGTAGGCCGGAATATGCTCGACCACATGCAACAACGTGATCCGGGCGCCGGGTGTCGCCAGCAAGCGTGCAAGCTTAAGCGGGCCAGAGACATCGCGCTCTGCCTCAAAAGCGATCGGGACAAGGATATTGTGATACATGACGGGGCCCTCCACTGACCCGCATCATGGTGGGATACCCCTGCCCTCGCGGCCTTGATTCAAATCAGGTCAATTGAAGGTTTCGGCAACGTCATACATCACCGGCTCAAAGCTTTTGCAGAGCTGGTGAATGCGGCGATTGCGGTCGCGCATCTCGGGCGTGCGCAGCATGGCAAGGAAATCCTCGCGCTTTTGCCATTGCGAGTAATTGGCGATCCGGGTCTGCGCATCGTTCACATGCAGGCCCGCCGCGACAAAGCCGGGCTGTTTCGAGATGAACTCGGCATAGGCTTCGGTCAGCGCCTCAAGCAGGTCCTGGCAGGTGCCAGGGGTCATTTCGAAGGTGGTTATGACGGTCTGAACCGTTGCGGATTTGGAAATTGTTGGCATGGGCTCCTCCCTGGCTGATGTTCAGTTTATCACAGCTTTTGCAGCCTGCGCTCGATTTCCTGCATCAAACCAGTGACTTCCTGATGGGCCGGTCCTTTCGGCGCTTCAAGCACCGCACTGCCCTTGCCCAGCGTTTCGGCATAGACCACACGGTTCGCCAGCACCTCATCCGCGACATCCGCCTCCATCTCTGAGGCTCTTGCGGTCACATCGACGTCCAGTCTCGTGCCCGGACGGGCGCGGGTCATGACCATCAATGCAGGCCGACCCTCGCGGTTGGCCAGATCCAGGATTGTCTCGACCGCCCAGAGGTCCAGATGCGAGGTCGCCACGGGCACCAGCACCAGATCGCTGGACCGCAGCGCGGGACGCAGATCGCTGTCGGCCTTGGGCGGTGTGTCGATGATGACGATGTCATGGGAATCGGCCAGTTTGCGCACCTCATAGGTGACGCCCCAGGCCGAGGCGGTGGAAAACTCCAGCCCCGGATCGTCGCAGCCTTCGACACGGGTCATGAACCACCGCCCGGCAGAGCCTTGCGGGTCGGTATCCATCAGGGCCACGGTTTTGCCGGCGCGGGCAAAGGCAACAGCGAGGTTGACGGCCATCGTGGTCTTGCCCGAGCCGCCTTTCTGCTGCGCGATTGTGATGACGTGACCCATGCGTCCTCCCCTAGATGTTATGGGGCAGCTTAGCGATCAACCGATGCAGAGCAATGCACAAAACGTCACGGATCGCCCGCCGATCTTCTCGCGATAACCACTCGTTAACCAAGGTTTACGAAGTTTCTCGGAAGATGGCGCTGACGATCCGAACTCTGTTGATATGGCTGATGGTCCTGGGTGGTGCAACACCGGGGAGCGCGGGCGCGTGGCTGCAAGAAAAACGCGGCGGCTTTCTGTCCGCAACCACAACCGGATACCAACGGGACGAAGCAGTCGAATATCGTAGCGCAATCTACGCCGAATACGGGTTGCTGAACCACATGACGCTAGGCATCGATATCAATGACCGGGCCGGAAATAGCGGCCACGCCCTCGTCTTTGCCCGCCTGCCGCTCTCGCCGCCGGGCTGGCGCAATCGCTTTGCGATCGAACTTGGCACTGGCGCGCATAACAGGCTGGGCCGGACAGCGGCGATGCACAAGGTCACGTTTTCTTATGGTCGCGGTGTTACCACCGGCCTCGGCCCGGCATGGGTTGCAGCGGACGCCGCACTGGAATACCGAACCGGTATCGGCCAGCAGATCCGCAAATTCGATCTTACATTGGGAATGTCCGCTGACCGTTTTGTGAATCCGCTACTGCAACTCGAAACGGCCCATGTCCGAAACGATGAGCTTTACTGGACCGTCACTTCCGCTCTGCTTCTTCGTGGCAAAAAAGGCACGCGCTTGCTGATCGGGGTTGAACGCCGCTCTGCGCATCCTGGCGGGTTCGGTCTCAAGTTTGGCTTCTGGCGGAATTTCTGAGCGTTCGGGCGACACCATGGCGCCGCCGCCCGAGCGTCGCACTCATTTGTCCTTGTCGATACGCACCAGGACATCGGCAGTGCCGTGCACGGCGGTTTGCCACACCACATCCACCTTGTTCCGGTCTGACCCACGCTCAAGCAGCACATAAGGCATTCCGTGGTTCGCCGCGCCGGTCCAGTTGACCACCGCCCCGATCGGCACCACGGAATCGACGGCGCGTGCCCTCGCCCCGAATGGCAGCTTTTCACCGGGGTCGACGGTCCAGGTCTTGGCATCGCCGGACTGGGTGTGCCGCACCCGGATCGGGTTGGCCACCTGGTGCTCAATCGCATGAAAGGAATTGCTGTTGAACTGGACGTCCTTGAACCGGCTATAGTCAAATCCGGCAAAGCTGGTATCGACCCGCTCAACCCGATCAATCGCTCCGTTGGTGCTGCGGAATTTGTTGCCGGTGACGGTTACTCCGTTCAGGAAATGACCGACACCGTGGGGCTTGACCACGATATAGCTGAACCAGGGCGCCACATCGCTCGACAGGAACACGTTGTCGGTGATGCTCAGCGCACTGAACGAAAACTCCGAATTGTAATCCGGCGTCGCATCCCGTTCATTAGCCCATTCGATATAGCAGTTATCGACGTAATTGCCGACCAGGCTTGTGCTGACATAGGTATTGGCCAACACAAGGCCAGCGGTGCGGGTCCCGTTCGCCACCCCGTCGCCCTGAAAGAAGTGATTACCCAGAACAATATGATTGGAGCCGCCAAGAACCGCAAAATGCCGAAACCGCGTCGCACGATTGTTGCGCAACTTGACGTCGTTGGCATTGACGTTCAAGGCAATCGACCTGCGGTCAGCAACGTTCAATGCGTCCTCAGAAGACAAGAACTGACATTGATCAATCAGCATCCCCTGGCAGCCACCGCCAATCGAGGTGATACCGCGATCCTTGGGACGCGAAATGAAGGAATCACTGACATTGAAGATGATGCCACTTGGCGCCAGCCGGATCGCGCTGCACCTGCTGTTGCACTGAAATTCAATCCCCTGCATTCCAAACTTCGAAAGCTGGCTGAAGCCGCTGAAATCCAGCAGGTACTTGAACGCCTTGAAGGTGAAGTTCTGCGTGCCTGCCGCGTCATAAAGCGACGTATTCAGCGTGATCTCACCCGCGCCCACATTCTTGGACCGCACATAGACCTCTCGGCCAACCCCGTTTCCGGTGACCAGCGCCCCAACCGGAATATTTGCGATATTTGCGACATTTCGCAGCTTGCGGCTATCCGACGAGGGGTCATAGGTGCATTGCGATACAAAGGTCTGAGTATCCCAGGCCGAACTGGGCGCCGCATCCAACTGCCCGTTCCGAATGATGCGCCGCGTCGCATAGCTGGTACGGTTCGGCACCGCCCCCTGCATGTCGATCGGACCAGTGACTGAAACCTTACGCCCGCCCATATCCAGCGATTCGTGGTCAGAGTTATTCAGCAACGCCTGAAACGCCTTGCGAAACGCCAGTTCCTCGTTGCCAAAGGCTGCAATATAGCTGGGCAGATCGAAATTCTTGGTCAGCACCAAGGTCTGAGCCGTCGGCATCGTCACCGTACCCGCGAACTCAACCTCCGAGGACAGCGCCAACGAGTCGGCAAGATGATACACGCCCTCGGGCACCAATATGCGCCGTCCATCCGCCGCTGCGTCCGCCGCAGCAAATGCCGCGTTGTTGTTCGTGACCCCATCGCCCACTGCGCCATAGTCACGGATATCGACCACGTTGATCATGTCGCGCAAGAAGAAGCCGGTGACATCTTCGATCTCGATATCGTCGATCCGGACAATCCCGCCATTGGACCCCTCCAGATTGATTCCGAAATGCCCGAAAATGGCGGTGCTTCCCCAGGGCAGATCGACGCCGTCTCGACGCCCGGTACCAACAATCGCAGAAACCTCGACAACCTCGCCATAACTTGTCAGCGCCACTGCCGGTCCTCTGGTGGGAATACCTGTTACCTGCGCCTCACCCGCGCCACCGGCCCAACCGGCAATGCGCACCGTGGGCAAAGTACCCGAGATCGCTTTCACGCGCGCACGCACGCGCAAGTAACAGCCCGGCAGCAAGGGGGTCTGCCCCATATAGCGCAGCTTCTGCGTGGCAGTGGTCTTCTGCATCTCCAGACAGCCGCCGAAATCCGCATCCGCTGGAACAAAAGCCGCATTCGGCGCATTCGCATATGTCCCCGAGCCTGGCCTGCCGTCTCCGCTCGACCAGACATTCAGCCCCGCACTGAATGCCGGAGGCATGAATACGATCCCGTCCGTGATTGCCTTGTTCATCCCGATCCCTTTCCCAAACGCGCCTGCGCGCACAGCAAACCCAATCCGGGGCGCAGCCCGGTTGCTCAAAGGGATATTCGGGATAGGTCAAACTCGGCTTAGCGCACCGTCACGGTGGTGTTGCCTCACACCGCAGACCCCGGCGCATCGAGTATCTGCACGCCGTTGATCTTCCAGCCGTTTTCAAGGTCGACCATCTGGTAGTCCAGCACGTGCAGATTGCCTGCCGCGTCGGTGATCATCACTTTCTGCCACAGCTGGCCCGACACTTCGCGCAACTCCAGAAAGCGCACATCGGCGGGCCGCCACACCATCGGATACCCATTGCGCACCATCGCGCCAAAGTTTTCCGGGGTCCCGAACAGGCGTTGGATGGAGGGGCTGGCAAACGTAAAGGCCGTGGCGAAATCATCCGATTTGAAGGCGTCGATCTGCGCCTGAATATTGGACTGAATCTCATCGTTCTGGGCCTGCGCCGACAGCGACAGGCCCAGTCCAAGGATCAGGGACAAAATCAGATGACGCATAAGCTTCCCTCCGTTTCAGGTCAAAAGGGTAGCCCGGCGCGCTAGCGCGTCAAAGGTCAGAGCAGCTCGCCCGCCAGCCCCTTGTCGATCAACGCAATGGTTTCTTCCACACCATAAAGCGCGATGAACCCGCCAAACCGCGGCCCCTGGCTCGCCCCCAGCAACACCTCGTAAAGCGCCGTGAACCAGCCCCGCAGCGGATCAAACCGGTCGCGCCCGACCGCATAGACCACCGATTGCAACGCCTCATCCTCGACCGGGCCATCATAGGCCGCCAGTTCGGCGCGCAGCGCCTCCAGCGCTTCGCGTTCCTGATCCGTCGGGGCCCGGAATGTGCGGGTTGGCTTAACGAAATCATTGAAATAGCGCACCGCAAACCCGGCCGCCTGATCCAGATCGGGATGGCTTTCGGCACTGGCCTCGGGCGCGTAGCGGCGGATGAACCCCCAGAGCGCGCCCTTGTCCTCGGCCCCTGAAACCGAGGCGAGGTTCAGCAGCATCCCGAACGGCACGATCATCGTCGAGGCCGGCACGCTATGGCCATGAATATGGAACACCGGATTGTTCAGCTTCGCCTTCAGGTCCTGACCGGGATAGGCCCGCAACTGTTGGTGATACTCATCCATCGCCTTCGGGATCACGTCAAAATACATCCGCTTGGCGGTCTTGGGTTTCTGATACATGAAATAAGACAAGCTCTCGGCGCTGGCATAGGTCAGCCATTCGTCGATCGACACGCCATTGCCCGACGATTTAGAAATCTTGTGGCCC
Source organism: Ruegeria jejuensis (assembly GCF_041537905.1). NCBI lineage: Bacteria > Pseudomonadati > Pseudomonadota > Alphaproteobacteria > Rhodobacterales > Roseobacteraceae > Ruegeria > Ruegeria jejuensis. The sequence goes on from NZ_JBGRUO010000002.1 coordinate 8,052, forward strand.
TGGTCATCCAGAAACAGCTCATAGGTATAGTTCTCAGGCGCCTTGGTGCCCAGGATCTGGCATATGCGCCCATAGATCGAGGCATTGGTGGAATGGTCCTTGCCGAACATCTCGAAATCAACGCCCAGCGCCGCCCAGCGCGCACCGAAATCGGGCTTCCACTGTAGCTTTACATTGCCACCCGTGACCGGCAGCGTCCATTCGCGCCCGTCCTCGTCGTCAAAGGTAATCGTGCCATCCTCGGCATTCACCGACTTCATCGGCACATACAGAACCCTGCCCGTCTCGGGATGGATCGGCAGGAAGATCGAATAGGTCTGCTGGCGTTCCTCGCGCAGGCTTTTCAGCATCACCGCCATGATCTCGTCATAGCGCTCGACACAGCGCCGCAGCACCTCATCGAACTGGCCCGAGCCATAAAACTCGGTCGAGCTGATAAACTCATACTCGAACCCAAACGTGTCCAGGAACCGACGCAGCATCGCGTTGTTATGTTCGCCAAAGCTGTCATGGGTGCCAAACGGATCGGGAACCGAGGTCAGCGGCTTTTGCAGCGCCTCCTGCATCAGCTCCTGATTGGGCACGTTTCCGGGCACTTTGCGCAGCCCGTCCAGATCGTCCGAAAAGCAGATCAGCTTGGTGGGAATATCGCTGATCACCTCAAAGGCGCGACGTACCATCGTGGTCCGCGCCACTTCGCCAAAGGTGCCGATATGCGGCAGACCCGAAGGGCCATAGCCGGTCTCGAACAGGACATAGCCCTTTTCCGGAGGCGCTTTCTGATAGCGTTTGAGCACCCGGCGCGCCTCTTCAAAAGGCCAGGCCTTGGACGCAAGAGCGGTTTCACGCAGTTCAGACATATCGGTCTCCATCGGGATGGCCATTCAGGGCCACGACGCCGGGCTGCCCCATGCAGCCGGCCCGGCATCTCCTATTGTGCGGATGCAGCATAAGTCAATCGCCCCAAGCCGCACAACGCGCGAAAACACGGCAGCGAAACAAACCAAAACGGCCCCAGTCAGTAGGGAATTTGCTGAGAGTTCGGGTAAACGCCCTTCACGCCCGGCAGGGCCTGCACCCGGCCGACCGCACTTGTAGGCGCGCTGATCTGAAAGACACGCTCCGCCTCTCCCATCGGGATCGTCGCGCGATGTGGATCAACGGAAGCCCCGGCATCGCGTAACCGACCGCGGACTTCATCATCCGTTTCAGGCCCCGCATATGTTACCAACCACTCCATGCGGCGCCTATCCTACCAAAGGCAACCGGCCCCGCATAGAACTGAACGCCGCTGCCGCATTTACCACGCCTCGACCGTGATCTGCATCCCAACCGACGCTGCGCCCGATATCGATCGCCGTATCCATCAACAGCAGCTTCAACTCAGCAGGCGTCAGCCCCGGGTTGGCCGAAAGCAATGCCGCCCCGACCCCGGCTGCAACTGGCGTCGCTGCCGACGTACCATTGTCGAACGCCGATGCTGCGGTTCCTGCCGGACGACCCGGGCCGAAATTCCCGAAAAAATGCGAGTAGCTGGCGACGTCGGGTTTTTGAGGCTCGAACATACCGGGCCCCTGACTCGAATACCCGATCCGCTCGTGTCGGCTGTTGACCGCAGCGACTGTGATCACCTCTTCCAGACTGTTGGAGGCATGAATCGACACGCCCGGTCCGATCCCAGACGGATGACACCGCCCGCTCGGACAGTTCTGCCCGCAATTGCCCGCCGCAAAGAAACAGGCCACGCCCGCCGAAACCACCTCGCGCACCTTGCGGTGTAAGGGATGGTTGATGTCATGAATTTCATGATTTGGTGCCTGCGCTGGATCGGGAACCCCGGCAAAACCGTATGAGTTGTTGGTGATCTGCGGCGTGCCATCGATGTTCCACTGGTTCAGAACCGCCTGAAACATCTGCAAGGCCCCACCAGAATTGGGAATGCCCAGAAACGGATAATCGTAAAGGCGCGCCGCCGGAGCCGCCACCAGCACATCCGCAGCGCACATGGACCCGTGACTTGTAATTGCCGCCGCGCCGGGCTGCACAAATGCGCCCGGACGGGCAAAACCACCGATCACCGGATACTCGTCGCCATTCACACCCTCATCAAGAATTCCCACTACGATGCTCTGCCCACGATAGCCGCTATCCCACAGCATATCCGTACCCAGCAGATCACGCAGCACGGCAAGATCAACCGCATCGCGAAACGGTCTGCAATCAACTCCACCATCCGAACGTGCGCTGTCCATCGCTTCATGCGCGGAAAACAAGGTGAGCGGCGAATTGGGCCATATCGACACATTCGGGTTCCCGCGGAGATCATCCAACCGCTCACGGCTGATCTCGGCGGGCAGAATCATCGTACGGCTGACTGGCGCAAGCTCGGGGTGCAACGGCTGAACCGAGTCGATAAAATCAGCCCCCGGACTTGCGCCGACATCCAGAAACATGGGAATCGGTGTGCAGTTCTGGTCCAGTTCAATTCCCGCGCCTCCCACATCGGACAAAAGGTCGGCGGCCTGACGCTCAGCCTCGCTTTCGCCCTCCACAGCCGCGCTATGCATTTCCAGTGCATCGGGACGCTCCGATGCTATTTCCAAAAGGACCCGTATCCCGGTCATCTCGCATCTCCTCAAATGGATTTATTGAATGGGCCAAGTATACACCAAGTGAGGGATTTTCGGAATTCAACCAGGCAAGAGTTGAACCCGTTTCAAACGCCCCGTATCTTGCGCAGAATTGAAAAACCCGGCAGGACACCGCTTATGACACAACAAGCCCCCCATCCGATGACGCCCCAAGATTGCCTCGTGGCGATCATGGTGGCCGTGTCCGCGTCGGACGAAAACATCCGCACGGCGGAACTGGTCAAGATACAGGCAGCCGTCAACATGCTGCCGGTCTTTGCCGATTATGATATCGACCGCATCAACTTCGTGTCCCAGACCGTGTTCGACCTGTTCGAGCAAGTTGACGGGCTGGATGCGCTGTTCGGCCTGATCCGCGACAACCTGCCCGAACGGCTGAACGAGACCGCGTATGCGCTGGCCTGCGACGTGGCCGCCGCTGACGGGTCACTGGCCGATACCGAGCTACGCCTGCTGGAAGAAATCCGCTACGAGTTGAATGTCGAACGCCTGCACGCCGCCGCGATTGAGCGTGGCGCGCGTGCGCGCCACACGGTCTGAACCTCAACTACCGTAGAGAGCGCCCCAGCGCTCGATCAGTTTTTGTTGCAACCGGCGCGACCGGCGGTTCCAGGCGCGCGCTCCGGGCGGCACGTCCCGGTCGGCGCGCGCGATCTTGGCGCGTTTCTCCATGTTTGCAGTAAAGATGGCAAAGGCCAGATCGCGCCCATCCACCCTCGTGGCATAGCCCCCCAACGCGGACACAAAATTGAGCGTGCCTGTCTTCGCCTCCACCCGGATCGGATGCGCACGGTTCTCGCGCCCCTCGGAATCCCGCATTGGAAACCGCTTCAGCAAGGGCTGCAATTCGTCAGTCTTCTGGGCCACCACAAAGGCGCGCACCAGATCTTCGGGCGCCATGCGCGACCCATCGCCTAGCCCGGAATGATCCACCATAAGCGTGTTCTGCATTCCGTAGGATTCGGCGGCCCACTCGCTCATGGCCCTTGCTGAGGCGAGCAATGATTCAGGCCGCCCATAAAGCGCGCTGGTGGCGCTCATCCCGATCATCTCGGCGGTGAGGTTGTTGGAGTATTTCAGCATCCCGCGCAGGATATCGACCAGCGGTGCGCTCTTGTGACGTACCAGAATGGCCCCGCCGGGCCGTGTCTGCGTGACATTGACCTTGCCCAGCACAATCCCGTTGACCCGTGCGAGTGTCTGAAACACGTCGCCCGCATAATGCGCGGGTTTGCGCACCGGCAGCCAGCGCGCGCCGCCATTGCCAAGCGCCTGGCTGGCCACGGTCCACTTATCGAGCCGCGCCGCCTCTTCATAGGTATAGACCGGGACCCGTCGGTTCACGACCTGCATCAGCGCCATGCTGACCTGTGGTTTGTAGTTCCTGGTCCGCGCATCCATGGTCACCGCGTACCCCTTGGGGCCACGTTTCCACTCGAAATGCACTCGGTTGTAATTCAGTGCGATCCCTGAGACCGCCGGGCTATAACCAAGGTGGTCGGGCTGACCGGGATCAATGCTGCGCGTATGCGGCAGGGCCCCGTTATAAACCTTGAACGTGCCGCGCACCTCGCGCAGGCCTGATTCCCGCAACTGCTTGGCCATCTCGGCCAACGCCTCGGTGTCCAGCGTCGGATCAGACCCGCCGGCAAGGATCAGGTTGCCATGCAGCACACCGTCCTCAATGCGACCATCCGCGATCAGGCGAGTCTCAAAGCGGTGGTCAGGGCCCAGCGCTGCCAAGGCATAAAGCGCCGTCAGCGCCTTTGCCACGCTGGCAGGCGGCAACCCCGCCTCACCTCCAAACGTTTCAAGAATCTCACCAGTCGTGGCATCGGCCACCGCATAGCTCACTTCTCCACTCAGGCCCGAAGCGGCGATGACCCGCTCGGCCGCGCTGCGCTTTACCCGCGCCTGTGGACGCAGCGAGGTCTTCGGCGCGGCGGCCAGTGAGGGACCGGTCGCCGCCAAGGAAGCGGCACCGCTCAGAAAGGCTCGTCTTGAAACGCGAAATCTCATGCCGGTATAAAACCGATGCCTGAATCCCGGGGCAACCGGACAATTGCAGTTTTAGGAATTTATGTTGCAACTTCACGCCGCTGTGATCGAGATCAGCTCGCCCCTTGCGCGATCCAAGCCCCTTTGGCCCGTAACCCTGTGGAGCTCAAATCAATCATCGGAGCGTTGACGAAACACCAGGCCGGGGCCTGCGCCTGCCCAAGCAGATGGCGCGCCTGCCCATCCAAACGACAGCCCCGGTAGATCTGCGCCGCCGGGGACATCCGCGCCGAGATCCGTTGGCCCGGGCGGGCAACGACCCCCACGGGGACCGTATCCATGATCGAGCGCCAATCCTGCCAGTGATGGAACTGCGCCAGATTGTCCGCGCCCATAAGCCAAACGAACCGCACCTGCGGATAGAGCGCCCGCAAGCGCCGGATCGTATCCGCCGTTGCGCGTGTGCCCAGCTTCGCCTCGATATCCGTTACTTCGACCCGCGGATGCTGAACCACCCTGCGTGCCGCTGCCAGCCGCTGATCCATCGGGGCCGGTCCGCGTGACTTCAGCGGGTTGCCTGGCGAAACCAACCACCAGACCCGGTCCAGCCCAAACGCCTTCATCGCCTCCAGCGTGACATTGACATGCCCCCGATGCGGCGGATCAAAAGACCCGCCGAACAGTCCGATGACCTGCCCGGGCCGCGCATATGGTATGGAGCATCGCAACATTCTCTGCTGTTGTTCAGAACTGTGCCGTCATGTCAATCAACAGGTTGCACCAGATCCCCCAGGCTGACCGGCCCGGGCCGCACCACGTCTGCGCACCAGCCGCCATGCCCACGGACGGCGGAATAGCCGCCCTTGCCCAGTGCCTCTTCCATCCGGCTGCACGGCGCGCAGATTATCGTAAGGCGCAAAACCGCCGCGCCGACCTGCACCTCACGCCCCTTTAGCGCCGCCAGATTGATACCCGAGATCACCAGATTGCGCCTGAGCACCTCCGCCGCAACAGGCCTGCCCCCCAGAAACCCACCAATCGCTGCCAGATGCTCTTGCTGGATCAGCGTCACCGCCCGCTTGCCCACGCGAGCGCGATCCCCCTCCAACCCATCCTCCGCAATCATGGCTGAGGCCACACGAACAACCTCCGCACGCCGCTCTGGCCGCAAACCGATCCACTCGACCCGGCCGGGTTGCCTCCAACCCGTTATCAAACTCGCCAATTGCGACAAATCACGGCCCTCTTCCAGCCTGGCCAGGCTACCTCAAATCATGAGACGGCAGAATTCACAAAACCACCAGCTTGCCCCGCCTCTCCGGCTTGGCTATCTAGCTCGCCAACCCGATTTCCCCGACCCAGAGGACACGATATGGCCGCCTATCAATATGTCTACCACATGCAGGGTGTTTCCAAAACCTACCCCGGTGGCAAGAAATGCTTTGAAAACATCCACCTGTCCTTCCTGCCCGGCGTGAAAATCGGCGTCGTCGGCGTCAACGGGGCGGGTAAATCGACCCTGATGAAGATCATGGCAGGCCTCGACCCCGATTTCACCGGCGAGGCATGGGCCGCCGAGGGCGCCAAGGTCGGCTACCTCCCGCAGGAGCCGAAACTGGACGAAAGCCTCAGCGTGCGTGAAAACGTGATGCTGGGGGTGAAGTCGAAAAAGGACATCCTCGACCGCTATAACGAGTTGGCGATGAACTACTCGGACGAGACCGCCGAGGAGATGGCCGAACTGCAGGACAAGATTGATGCCGAGAACCTCTGGGACCTCGACAGCCAGATCGACGTCTCAATGGAGGCACTGCGTTGCCCCCCCGATGATGCGGAAATCGCCAACCTATCGGGTGGTGAAAAACGCCGCGTGGCGCTCTGCAAACTGCTGCTCGAAGCGCCCGACATGCTGCTGCTCGACGAACCGACCAACCACCTGGACGCCGAGACCATCGCCTGGCTGCAGCAGCACCTGATCGATTACAAGGGCACCATCCTGATCGTCACCCATGACCGCTATTTCCTGGATGACATCACCGGCTGGATTCTCGAACTCGACCGCGGTCGGGGCATTCCTTACGAGGGCAACTATTCCGCGTGGCTGGAACAGAAGGCCAAACGCCTGGAACAGGAAGCCCGCGAAGACAAGTCCAAGCAGAAGACGCTGGAACGCGAACTGGAATGGATGCGGCAGGGCCAGAAGGCCCGTCAGGCCAAGTCCAAGGCGCGTATTCAGGCCTATAACGAGCTGGCCAGCCAGTCCGAACGCGAGAAAATCACCCGCGCCCAGATCGTCATCCCCAACGGCCAGCGCCTTGGCGGCAAGGTGATCGATGTCGAGGGCCTGTCGAAACACATGGGCGACAAGCAATTGATCGAAGGGCTGGATTTCGCCCTGCCCCCCGGCGGCATTGTCGGTGTCATCGGCCCTAACGGTGCCGGTAAATCGACGCTCTTCAAGATGCTGACCGGTCAGGAACAGCCCGATGCTGGCACCATCACGCTGGGCGACACCGTCGAGCTGTCTTATGTCGACCAGTCCCGCGACGATCTGGCCGATAATGACACCGTGTGGGAGGCGATCACCGGCGGGGCCGAGATCATCCAGCTGGGCGACGCGCAGGTCAATTCCCGCGCCTATTGCTCCTCCTTCAATTTCAAGGGCGGCGACCAGCAAAAGAAAGTCTCGTTGTTGTCCGGTGGCGAGCGCAACCGCGTCCACATGGCGCGGCTGCTGAAAGAGGGCGGCAACGTGCTGCTGCTCGACGAACCGACCAACGATCTGGACGTCGAGACGCTGCGCGCGCTGGAAGACGCGCTGGTCGATTTCGCCGGTTGCGCCGTGGTCATATCCCACGACCGCTTCTTCCTCGACCGCATCTGCACCCATATCCTCGCCTTCGAAGGCGACGCCCATGTGGAATGGTTCGAGGGCAATTTCGAGGATTACGAAGAGGACAAGAAGCGCCGTCTGGGCCCCGACGCGCTGGAGCCCAAGCGGTTGAAGCACAAGAAGTTTGTTAGGTAATCTCACCGAATGAGTGTGCGTCAAATTGATCCCTGGCACACGCTTGGAGCGCGCTCGGATTCCAAAGGAGGTTAAGCTGGAAGAGTACTTCGTTTATATTGACGAGGCAGGTGATGAAGGTTTCGGGAAACTCAGGAACTCTAGTTCTGGCGGGCAATCATCCTGGCTCCTTCTGGGCGGCATCGTTGTTTCAAAGGAAAATGATCGCTTACTGCCACAATGGCGAAACGAGATTATGGATCAATTCCCTCAAAAACGGCGCCGGGATCTCCATTTTCACAAGTTGAAGCACGAGCAAAAAGTGTTGGCGTCGCGTACGTTGGCGAACAAACCATTTGGAGCATGCGTAATCGCATCATACAAACCAACGCTGTTGCAGCTTGACGATCAGAAACTTAGTGTTTTCAAGCAAAAAGGCCATCTCTATAACTATTTGGTTCGCTTCCTGTTGGAGCGCGTTTCTACTGCCTGCGCTCAGAAGAGCCAGAAAACTGGAACCGCATGTAAGGTCAACGTCACGTTTTCGAAGCGAGGCGGTACAGACTATGAGGTGATGCGTGACTATCTGTTTCTTATGCGCGACGGTCGCGAAGTTGTTCGTCCAGTCCGCTCGATTGACTGGTCAGTTTTGAACCCCGAGGATGTAAAAGTTGAAGATCATGCGAACCGAGCGGGCTTGCAAATTGCAGACGTTGCAACCAGCGCTGTATACAGCGCACTTGAGCCAAATCTATATGGTGATACTGAACCAAGATATGCCAACTTCTTGCGTCCAAGATTTCTCAAACAAAACAAACGAATTTTGAACTGCGGTGTCACGCTGGTTCCGCGCAGATGCAGTATCCCACCACAATCAGAACAATACATTCAAAGTCTGTAAAGTGCGGGCCCCTGGATCCTGTACCACGCCGCAAAGGACGCTGCCGCCGCTTGGCAACTCGGATTACTCCCAGCGCTTGCCCGCAGCCTATATATATACCCTAAAGGTAAAATATCAACTTATATATGGAAGCCTACCTAGCTACTTGGGTACAATGAGTACGGGATGGGTGTGAGCCTCAGTCAGCAGCCCTAATCAGCTACATTTGACTTCTGAAACACCCGTCCCCTATCACGCTGCCACCGCCACATCGTCCAGCTTCTGCAGGAACATATCGTGGTCGCGCTCAAAAATGCGTTCCAGCTTCAAGGCGATCTTGTTCATCTTCTGCACCTCCTTGAACAGGTCCTGCGCCTCGCTTTCGGCCAGTTTCTGTTCATGCGGCTTGCCCTTCAGGTAGCGCTGGAAATCCATCCGCAACTCCTCGATCCGCTCCATCTTCCGGGTGAATTGGTGCAGGTATTTGCTGTAGGTCTCGGCCGAGATGTCGAACAGCCGGTAGGCTGATTTGATCTCTTTGTTTTGGTGATGCTCGCCCGCCAGCACCGCAATATCGATCCGGGATGTGGTCAGGTCCTTTTTCTTCATCCGCAATTGCTTCAACCCGCGCGAGATGTCCTTGACGCCCCATTTCGGGGCCTTGCCCCGCGCCTCAAGCGCCGCCATGGTGTTGTCGCCGACTAGGCCGTCGATCTTCAGCTTGTGCTTCTTCTGGAACGCCTTGACCGCGCTCAGCATGGTATCGTCAAACACCCCGTTCACGGCCAGCTTCGGCTTGGCGCCGGATTTGTTGAGCTTTTCCTGAACTTTCTTGACGGGGGCGCCCTTGGCGCCTTTCTTCAGCAGTTTCATCGCTTTTCTCCGTATCTGTGTCGGCAGGGTGCCGAACGTGCTGTGGTAAAAAACAGATAGCTGGCCCGCAAAACCCGCGCTTGCGGAAGGGCTGAGGATTGCATGAGGGTTTCGGGGGATTTTCTGGGAATTGTGCCTTCGGGGCAGGCTGGAGGGCCATTCCGCTCTCAAGGGGCGCTGGACCTACCGCATAGCGCGCGGGATGACGCCCGCGGCGCGTCCTACCGGCTGCGAAGGCGGCTCAGCAGCGCGCCGAGACGTCCGGGCCAGCGTTCGTCTTGCTGCCGCGCGATCTTGAACACCTCCGGCTCGGTCGCGGAGTTTGGTTTTTTCTTGCGCGCTTTGAGCCCGCGCATTTGCGGCGAGGGTGCCGTCTCATTCAAATGTTTGTCCATGAACGCGCGGATCGCCTGCTCCGAGAACACGTCCCGAGACGGTTTCTTCTTTGGTTTTGCGTGAGTCCAATCCGCTTTCTCGGCAAGAACATAAACGGATTCGTCGGTCATGGCACAACCCCAAGAAGTTCGACACATTGCCCGCGCCCACCGCCGGGCGCGCGTCTGTCCTGCTCAGATAAGCCTTTGTATTCGCAATTCAAATGCGACGATTTCTCCATCAATGTGGAGTTTATTGGGCGCAAATGTGGCACAAATGTGGCTGCACCGCAAGCGCTAACAGAAACCCAAGGTTGTGGCTGTATGCTTACGCCTGGTCGCGCCAGCGGTTCACGATCGGATAGCGGCGATCCAGCCAGAAGGCGCGCGGCGTCAGGCGGGCACCCGGGGCCGACTGGAACCGCTTATACTCGCTGACATAAACTAGATGCTCGACCCGGCGGGCGGTCTCGGCGTCGAAACCGGCCGCAACGCAATCGGCAATCGAGCCATCCCGGTCCACCAGAATATCCAGGATCGCGTCCAGTTCGGGATAGTCCGGCAGGCTGTCGCTGTCCTTCTGGTCGTCGCGCAGTTCGGCACTTGGCGGCTTGTCAATCACCGAGGGCCGGATCACCTCGCCCTCCGGGCCCATCATCCAGTCGCGATGATTGGCGTTGCGCCAGCGGCAGGTCTCGAACACGCGGGTCTTGTAGAGGTCCTTGATCGGGTTGTAGCCGCCGGCCATGTCGCCATAGATCGTGGCATAGCCCACGGCCACTTCGGATTTGTTGCCGGTGGTCAGCAGCATCTCGCCAAACTTGTTGGAAAGCGCCATCAGCAGCAGCCCGCGCAGGCGGGACTGGATGTTCTCCTCGGTTAGGCCCGGTTCGGTGCCCTCGAACAAAGGCGCAAGCGTCTCGGTGATCGCCGCGCGCCCCTTGGAAATCGGCACATAGTCATAGCGCACGCCCAGCGCCTTGGCGACGGCCTCGGCATCGTCCAGAGAGGCCTGGCTGGTATATTCCGAGGGCAGCATCACGCAACGCACATTCTGCGGCCCCAACGCATCCACCGCGATGGCCGCGACCAGCGCCGAATCTACACCACCCGAGAGGCCCAGCAGCACCTTGCCGAACCCGGTCTTGCCGCAATAGTCGCGCAAGCTCTGCACCATGCAGCGGTAATCCTGTTCCCATTCGTCGGGCAGCGGCGCGATCTCGCCTTGTTGGATGCGCCAGCCCTCGGGGGTACGCTCAAGATCGATCTGGGTGATGGCCTCGTCAAAGACCGGCATCCGCAGCGCCAGCGCGCCGCCTGGGTTGATCGCAAAAGTTCCACCGTCAAAGACCTGATCGTCCTGACCGCCTACCATGTTCAGGTAGATCACCGGCAGCCCCGTCTCGACCGAGCGGGCAACCATATGGTTCAACCGCACATCCATCTTGTTGCGGAAATAGGGCGAACCATTGGGGATCAGCAGGAATTCGGCCCCGGTCTCGGCCTGGGTCTCGGCGACATCCTCGAACCAGCCATCCTCGCAAATGGGCGATCCCACACGCGTGTTGCCGACCGAATATGGCCCGCCCAAGGGTCCGGCATCAAAGATGCGGACCTCGTCAAACACCGTATCATTGGGCAGGTGATGCTTCAGCATGCGGCTGGCGATCTTGCCGTCCTTGAGGATGCAATAGGCGTTATAAAGCCTGCCATCTTCGGCCCAAGGGCAGCCGATGGCCAGCGCAGGGCCGTCAGCACATTCCGCAGCCAGCGCGCGCACCTGATCCATCGCCGCCAGATGAAACGCCGGTTTCATCACCAGATCCTGCGCGTTGTAGCCGGTGATGAACATCTCGGTCAGCGCGACCAGATCTGCGCCCGCCTCTTTGCCTTGCTGCCAGGCTACGCGAGCCTTGGCGGCGTTGCCCTCAAGGTCGCCAACCACCGGATTGAGTTGCGCCAGTGCGATGCGGAAACTGTCGGCCATGCCGCCCTCATGTAGTAAAGGTCAACCTGCCATTTACCAGATCACGCCGAGAGGGAAAGCCAAATGAGGCAAAAGACATTGCCCCCGGAGGCCGCCTGACTTAATTTTGCGGAAACACGTGCAGCGATGCACGGAAATGAGCAGACAGAGGCACAGATGAACACGATCCGCAGGACCATCATCGCCGGCATTGCACTAGGGGCAACAAGCCCCGCGCTTGCGCAGGAAGGCCCGGTTCTGACTAAGCAGGACGATATCGGCGGTGTTTATGAGGGCACCTTCCGCGGCGGGCTGCAGCATGGCACCGGTAGCTACCGCCTGCCCAATGGCTATGAATATACCGGCGACTGGACCGATGGAGAGATTCGCGGCAAAGGCGTGGCCCGCTTTCCTGACGGCTCGATCTACGAGGGCGATTTCGCCAAAGGCAAGCCCGAGGGCAAGGGCAAGATCACCTTTTCCGATGGCGGCACCTATGAGGGCGACTGGCTGAACGGCGTCATCAACGGCGAAGGCGTCGCAGCCTATGCCAATGGCGTGCGTTACGAGGGTGGTTTCCAGAATGCCAAGCACCACGGCAAAGGCGTGATGCAAAGCCCCGGCGGCTATGTTTATGAGGGCGAGTGGGTCGAGGGGCGCAAGGAAGGCTCCGGCATCATCACCTATCCCGATGGCGCCAGTTACGCGGGCGAAATCAAGGCCGGGCAACGGCACGGGCAAGGCACGCTCAAACTGCCCGACGGCCTGGTCTATGTCGGCCTCTGGGCGGATGGGCAGATCAGCGGCGAGGGCCGTCTGACGCAGCCCAATGGCGATGTCTATGAGGGTATGCTGACCGAAGGCCGCCGCGAAGGCACCGGCAAGGTGACCTATGCCAATGGCGACACGTATACCGGTGACTTTGCCGATGATCAGCGCCACGGCCAGGGCACGTTCACCGGAACCGATGGCTATAGCTACACCGGCGCCTGGGTTTCAGGCCAGATCGAGGGCAAGGGCCGCGTCACCTATCCCGATGGCTCGGTTTATGAGGGCGACTTCCGGGCCGATCTTGCGGATGGCGTGGGCAAGATCATCTATCCCGATGGCTCAAGCTATGAAGGCGACTGGATTGCCGGCGTTATCGAGGGGCAAGGCAAGGCGATCTATGCCAATGGCATTGTCTATGACGGCCAGTTCAAAAACGCCAAGAACCACGGCACCGGGGTGATGACTTATCTTGATGGCTACCGCTATGAAGGCGACTGGAAGGACGGGCTGCGCCACGGACAGGGCAAAGCCACCTACCCTGACGGATCGGTCTATACCGGCGATTACAACAAGGGCCAGCGCGAGGGTCAGGGCGAGATCACCATGGCCGACGGGTTCAAATATTCCGGCCAGTGGCAGGGCGGCAAGATCAGCGGCAACGGCGTGGCCACCTATGCCAATGGCGATGTCTACGAAGGTAATTTCCGCAACGGCAAACGCCAGGGTGAAGGCACGATGCGCTATGCCGGTGGACAGGAGGAATCTGGCACCTGGGAAAACGGCGCGCTCAAGGATGGTGGCTGAGACCTACCAATCGACAGGTTTGCCCGCCCAATCAAAAAACCGCCCGGTTTGGGCCGCGGCCAGCTTTTCGATCACAGACAGCAGGTTTTCTGCGGCCACCTCAGCCGACACGCTCGGATGACCGCCCGCATAAACCTGGGTCAACCCGGTCCTGACAGTTCCCGGATGCAGCGCCACGCAGATACTGTCGCGATGAGACCGGCTCAACTCGATTGACGCCGTTCGTATCACCTGATTGAGTGCCGCCTTGGCTACCCGATAGCTGATCCAGCCGCCCAGCCGATTGTCCCCGATGGAACCGACCCGCGCTGACAGAGCCGCAAAGACGCAGCGCCGGTCGCGTGGCAAAAGCCGCGCCGCTTCGCGCAGTACCAGCGCCGGGCCGACCGCATTCAGGGCGAATTGATCCATCATCGCAGTTGCGCGGATCGCGCGGATGGTCTTTTCTGGACTGGCGCCGTCAATCTCCAGTCCACCAGAGGCCACAAAGATCAGATCATAGGCCCCATCAAGTGCGCCCAGTACGCGTGCGACCGAAGACTCATCCGTCAGGTCCAACCCATCTCGCGAGCGCGAGAAAGCATCGACCGACACCCCACGCGCGCTCAGCGCAGCCTCCACCGCCTGACCAATTCCACCCGATGCGCCGATCACCAATGCCCGTTCCATGACGCCCAGCTAGAGGGGCCGAGCCCAAGGTCAATGCAACGCCTTGGTCGAATTCGCTCTTCCCATTCCCTCCCGCGCCTGTATAAACTTGCCTCATGATCAACCGCGCAGATATACCAGTGACCCACGCCGCATGCGGCGCGTCCCTGCGTGGCCTACTGATCCTAATCTGCCTCTGAGCGTGACCGCAGTCGGTGCGTGCGCTTGGAGGGGATGCAGTCGCACCGATTGAACCGCATTCAGGATTAGGAAAGACCCATGCATAAAATCAATCTTGCCGAGAAACTGGCTCAGTTTTCGTCGCACTGGGACCCGCATGTCGTGGCCCGCTACAACGACAACGACGTGATGGTGGTGAAATTCCAGGGCGAATTCCCGTTTCACAAACACGACACCACCGACGATCTCTTTCTCGTTCTCGAAGGGAGCGTCACCATGGATTACGCTGATGCGCCCTCTGTCACCTTCGGAGCCGGAGAGATGGTCGTCGTGCCAAAAGGCGTCGTGCACCGGCCTCGGGCCGAGACCGAAGTCAAGGTGCTGGTGATCGAACCCGTCGGCGAACCGAACTCGGGCGACAGCGATCGCGCCCCTGCCCCAAAACCTTTTATTTGAGTAGGACCGGACCCATGACACAAGACCGAGTCTTGATCTTTGACACTACATTGCGCGATGGCGAACAGAGCCCGGGCGCAACCATGACCCATGCCGAAAAGCTCGAAATCGCGGAACTGCTGGACGATATGGGCGTCGACATCATCGAGGCGGGCTTTCCGATCGCCTCCGAGGGCGATTTCAACGCCGTTTCCGAGATTGCCGAACGCTCGAAAAACGCGGTGATCTGCGGGCTGGCGCGCGCCAATTTCAAGGATATCGACCGCTGCGCCGAGGCCGTGCGCAACTCTGCGCGCCCGCGCATCCACACCTTCATCGGCACCTCGCCGCTGCACCGCGCCATCCCTAACCTCACCCAGGATGAGATGGCCGACCGCATCCATGACACGGTCACCCATGCCCGCAACCTTGTGGACAATGTGCAATGGTCGCCCATGGATGCCACCCGAACCGAGTGGGACTATCTCTGCCGGGTGATTGAGATCGCGATCAAGGCCGGCGCCACCACGATCAACATCCCTGACACGGTGGGCTATACCGCGCCGATGGAAAAGGCCGAGATGATCCGCAAGCTGATCGAGACGGTTCCGGGCGCTGATGAAGTGGTGTTCGCCACCCATTGTCACAACGATCTGGGCATGGCCACCGCCAACTCGCTGGCCGCCGTCGCGGGCGGCGCGCGCCAGATCGAATGCACTATCAACGGACTGGGCGAACGCGCGGGCAACACCGCGCTGGAAGAGGTAGTGATGGCGCTGAAGGTGCGCAATGACATCATGCCCTGGCACACCGGCATCGACACCACCAAGATCAAGCATATCTCGCATCGCGTCGCCACCGTCTCGGGCTTTCCGGTGCAGTTCAACAAGGCGATCGTGGGCAAGAACGCCTTCGCCCATGAAAGCGGCATCCATCAGGACGGGATGCTGAAGAACAAGGAAACCTTCGAGATTATGCGCCCAGAGGATGTGGGCATCGCCGGCACGGCCCTGCCGCTTGGCAAGCATTCAGGTCGCGCCGCCTTGCGCGACAAGCTCAAGACGCTGGGCTATGAGGTGGGCGACAACCAGCTCAAGGACCTGTTCGTGCGGTTCAAGGAACTGGCCGACCGCAAGAAAGAGGTCTTCGACGACGACCTGATCGCACTGGTGCGGATCGAGGAAGATGGCGAGAACGATCACCTGCATCTGGTCTCGATGAAAGTCACCTGCGGCACCAACGGCCCCGCTGAAGCCACGGTCGAGATGCAGGTGGACGGCGAAGACGTGTCTGAGACCTCCCAAGGCGACGGCCCGGTCGATGCCACCTTCAAGGCGATCCGCCTGATCCACCCCAACAAGGCACGTCTACAGCTCTACCAAGTCAGCGCCGTGACCGAGGGCACCGACGCGCAGGCCACCGTTTCCGTGCGCCTGAGCGAGGACGGCATGATCGCCACCGGCGAGTCAGCCAATACCGACACGGTGGTCGCCTCAGCGAAGGCCTATATCCACGCCCTGAACCGCCTGATGGTGCGGCGCGAAAAAACCGGCCCCGGCGCAGACGCGCGCGAGATCAGCTATAAAGACCTGACCTGAGTGAACAGGCAAGGCGGACCCACCATCCGCCTTGCCCCAGCATCGCAAGGCATATCCTGCGGACCTCACCTCCCGCTGCGAGTTCCTTGTTGCGGTAGTTTTTAGGCTTCCTTTAAGTTTGCCATATGAGCGACAAATCACTTTCACCAGCCTACGTGGCTAAAATTGCTTCGCTTGGCGGCTTCTTGGAAGGCATAAGCTTTTTAAATCAAGACTGCTGTTCTAACTTCGCGGAGGCATTTAGTGTTGAAGCATCCGATGAAAGCGAAGTTTTGGCAGATATCCAATCTCGCTTTACTCATTTGCCAGAATTGGCATTGAAGTCAGACGAGGGCTTTCAAGGTGGGTTTCGTCAGCTAGAGCAAGACATTAGTTCACTCTTACTGGTCAAGCCGCATGTCAGCCACGAACAGCTTGCACAAGACATGCGATCATACTTGTCATTCAAAATCATGGATCGACTAGATGACATAGCAAACTTCGGTGAATTCATGAAACCGAGACGGTTTGTCGGAATACATGGCGAGATTGATGGCTCAATGATCTTTTATTTGCTTCGCTCGCCAGAGATTTGGCTCGTGCTGTATTTCTCAAGCAGCGTGAGCAATTCCTGAAACTAATTTTCCCGTCACAAACGGCGACGAAGTCCACAAAAACAGGTACCTCGCATTATAGAGCCTTGTGTTCCGACCACTCACCAAATCTTCACGCCCAAGAAAACTGTTGGCGCTATCGCTCCCGCCTCGTGGCTGCTACTCTTCCGACCTGAGCAGAGGCTGCCGCTCTGCAACGAAATCACAGGGAAGATACTATGTCACTTTCGCTCACCCGCCGGGGTTTCCTTGCTGGAACTGCCGGTTTCATCGCGCTCCATCCGTTCTCAGCCCGTGCCGCCGCCAATCAGGCGCATTTGCGGTTGATGGAAACCACCGACCTGCATGTCCATGTGTTTCCCTACGACTATTATGCCGACAAGCCGCGCGACACGGTGGGGCTGGCCCGCACCGCCTCGATCATCAAAGAGATCCGGGACGAGGCCACCAACTCGATGCTGATCGACAATGGCGACTTCCTGCAGGGCAACCCGATGGGCGATTACATCGCTTATGAGCGGGGCATGAAGGAAGGCGACAGCCACCCGATCATCACCGCCATGAACACGGTGGGCTTTGATGCCTCGACGCTGGGCAATCACGAGTTCAACTATGGGCTCGATTTCCTGACCAAGTCTCTGGCGGGGGCCGCGTTCCCGGTGGTCAGCGCCAATGTGGCGCTGGAGATGGGCAGCGATCCGACCAAGGACAAGACACTGATCAAGCCCTATGTGATTCTCGAAAAGCAGCTGACCGATGGCAGCGGCGAAACCCATCCGATCAAGGTCGGTCTGATCGGCTTCGTCCCGCCGCAGGTGATGAACTGGGACCGCCGCCACCTTGAGGGCAAGGTGCAGGCGCGCGACATCGTCGCCACCGCGCAGGCCTATGTGCCGCAGATGAAGGAAGAAGGCGCCGATATCATCATCGCGCTCAGCCATTCCGGGATTGGCGAGGCCGACCACAGTGACGGGATGGAAAACGCTTCCGTCCCGCTGGCGGCTGTTGAGGGCATCGACGCAGTGCTGACCGGGCACCATCACCGGGTCTTCCCCTCATCGGACTATGACGGCATGGCGGCAGTCGATGTGGCCAAGGGCACGATCCATGGCAAACCTGCCGCAATGGGCGGGTTCTGGGGCTCGCATCTGGGTCTGATCGACCTGATGCTGGAACGTTCCGGCAATGAGTGGAAGATCGTCAGCCATGCGACCGAAGCGCGCCCGATTTCCAAGCGCAACGAAGATCGTTCCATCACCGCGCTGGTCGACAGCCAGCAGGATGTACTGGACAGCGTGCAGGGGGATCATGACGCGACGCTGGCCTATGTCCGCCGCGCGGTCGGCAAGACGGACGCCCCGCTGCATTCCTATTTCGCGCTGGTAGCCGATGACCCGTCAGTTCAGATCGTGTCGATCGCGCAGCTCTGGTATATTGAGCAGATGCTCAAGGGCACTGAGCATGAGGGCCTGCCGATCCTTTCCGCCGCTGCCCCCTTCAAGGCCGGCGGCCGGGGTGGGCCGGAATATTTCACCGATGTGCCCAAAGGCGATGTGGCGATCAAGAATGTCTCGGACCTCTACCTCTATCCCAACACCGCCCGCGCGGTGCGGGTCAGCGGCGCACAGGTCAAGGACTGGCTGGAACGCTCGGCGGGCATGTTCAATCAGGTCGAGGCGGGCAAAGCGGATCAGGTTCTGCTGAATCCTGAGTTCCCCAGCTACAATTTTGACGTTATGGACGGTGTGACTTATCAGATAGACCTCAGCCAGCCGTCGAAATTCAACCCCAAGGGCGAAGTGATCAACCCCGACGCCAACCGTATCGTGAACCTGCAATTCAACGGCGCGCCGGTTGACCCGCAGGCGCAGTTCATCATCGCAACCAACAACTACCGCGCAGGCGGCGGCGGCAAGTTCCCCGGTGCGATGGGCGACACAATTGTCTTCGAAGGGCCGGACACCAATCGCGACGTGATCGTGCGCTATATTGTCGAGAAAGGCACCATCAGCCCCAGGGCGGATGCCAACTGGTCCTTCGCGCCCCTGCCCGGCACCAGCGTGCTGTTCGACACCGGCCCCAAAGCGGGTGATTATGTCGAGGATGTGCAAGGTGTCACCATCGAGCCTGCGGGTGACGGCCCGGAAGGGTTTGCCCGCTTCCGCATCGCTCTTTGACGTCAGGGAGGGCGGAATCGCGCTGATTCAGGCGGATTCGGCCCTTCCCCCACCACCTGTAGAGGCCTATAAGGTTAAAAATTCCTGCGATCATCAGAGTCGCAGGACCTCTGGGCAGCACTCTACAGGATCACGCATATATGTCGGTGTTTGGAAATCTTGGCGGCTTGTTCTCGTCGGACATGGCCATCGATCTGGGGACCGCGAACACGCTGGTTTACGTCAAGGGGCGCGGGGTTATCCTGTCGGAACCCTCGGTGGTGGCCTATCACGTCAAGGATGGCGTCAAGAAGGTGCTGGCCGTCGGCGAAGACGCCAAGCTGATGCTGGGCCGGACCCCGGGCAGCATCGAGGCGATCCGCCCGATGCGCGAAGGTGTGATCGCTGATTTCGACACTGCCGAAGAGATGATCAAGCACTTCATCCGCAAGGTGCATAAACGCTCGACCTTCTCGAAACCCAAGATCATTGTCTGCGTCCCCCACGGGGCAACCCCGGTCGAAAAACGCGCGATCCGCCAATCAGTGATGTCGGCGGGCGCAAGGCGCGCCGGTCTGATCGCCGAGCCCATCGCAGCGGCCATTGGTGCGGGTATGCCGATCACCGACCCGACCGGCAACATGGTCGTCGATATCGGCGGCGGCACCACCGAAGTCGCGGTTCTGTCGCTGGGTGACATCGTTTATGCCCGCTCGGTCCGCGTCGGCGGCGACCGGATGGATGAGGGCATCGTGAACTACCTGCGCCGCCAGCAGAACCTGCTGGTCGGCGAAACCACTGCCGAGCGCATCAAGACCACCATCGGCACCGCCCGTATGCCCGATGACGGGCGCGGCCAGTCGATGCAGATTCGGGGCCGTGACCTGCTGAACGGCGTACCCAAGGAAATCGAAATCAGCCAGGCCCAAGTGGCCGAGGCGCTGGCCGAGCCGGTGCAGCAGATCTGCGAGGCGGTGATGACCGCTCTGGAAACCACCCCCCCCGATCTGGCCGCCGACATTGTCGATCGCGGCGTGATGCTGACCGGTGGCGGTGCCTTGCTGGGTGATCTGGATCTGGCGCTGCGCGAGCAGACCGGTCTGGCGGTGTCGATCGCCGATGAAAGCCTCAACTGTGTTGCATTGGGGACCGGCAAGGCGCTGGAATACGAAAAGCAACTGCGCCACGCGATTGACTACGACAGCTAAGGCGCGCACCCTTCTTATGGGGACAGTTCACTGCGTTCGGGCTCGCCCGCGCCGGTAGGAACCCGCTGAGAGGAGCCTTGTGGCCAAGGACCGATCACAGCACGAAGACTATTCGGGACCCCTGAAGCGTCTGCTGTTGGGGGTTGTGCTGCTGTGCCTGATCGGCACGTTTCTGGTCTGGCGCATCGATAGCCCGCGCGTGGAACGATTTCGCGCGCAGGTCACCGACAAGGTGGTGCCCTCGATGGATTGGGCGATGGTGCCTGTCACCGCCACCATCAACCTGTTGCGCGATTTCCAGAGCTACCAGCGCCTGAGCGAACAGAACCAGGAGTTGCGCAGCGAGTTGCGGCGGATGCGCGCCTGGAAAGAGGCCGCGCTGCAGCTGGAGCAGGAAAACGCCCGGCTGCTTGATCTGAACAATGTCCGCCTTGACCCGCGCCTGACCTATATCACCGGCGTGGTTATGGCTGATAGCGGCTCGCCCTTTCGCCAATCCGTGTTGCTGAACGTGGGCGCGCGTGACGGGATCGTCGATGGCTGGGCGGCGATGGACGGGATCGGGCTGGTTGGCCGGATCTCGGGCGTGGGGCAGAACACCGCGCGGGTGATCCTGCTGACCGATGCGGCCAGCGCCATTCCCGCCACGATCCAGCCCTCGGGGCAGAATGCGCTGATCGCGGGCGACAACTCCGCCGCGCCGGTGCTGGACTTTCTGGAAAATCGCGAGCTGGTGCGCCCCGGCGACCGGGTCATCACATCGGGCGATGGCGGTGTCTTTCCCGCCGGATTACTGATCGGACAGGTTGCGGCGGATCCGGCGGGGCGGTTGCGTGTGCGGCTTTCGGCGGATTACGAGCGACTGGAATTCCTGCGCGTGCTGCGCCATCAGGGCACCAACCCGGTCACCGATCCCGGCGGCGTTGTCGGGCCGATGCGGCCCTCGGATACCGCCCTGGTGCCCGAGAGCGGAGGAGGAGCCGATGGCTAGCCTCTCTTCACGCACCTGGCTCATGTGGCTTGTCTATTGCGGGCTGATGATCGTGATCCTGTTCTTTCACCTGCTGCCGCTGGACACCGTCCCGCGCCATCTGGCGCCGCCCGATCTGTTCGTGGCCTTTACCTTCGCCTGGGTCATGCGTCGGCCCGATTATGTGCCGACCCTGCTGGTCGCGGCGGCCATGCTGACGATCGATCTGCTGTTGCAGAAACCGCCCGGACTGCTGGCGGCGATGGTTGTGGCGGGTTGCGCCTTTTTGCGCGGCAGGGCAGCAACACCCACCAGCGAGACCAATTTCGCCACCGAATGGCTCACCGTCGCCGGGGTGCTGTTCGCGATCTTCGCCGCCGACCGGGCGATCCTGGGTCTGACCGAGATCGGCGCACCACCCCTGCCGCTGTCGGTGTCGCAACTGGTGCTGACAATCCTGTTCTACCCGCTTGCGGTGGTCATCAGTCAGGTTGTTTTCGGGGTGCGCAAGATGAAACGGTCCGACGCGGATGCTCTGGGGGCCAGATCATGAAACGCAATCCCAAGGAACTGGAATACACCCATCGGCAGGTCTCGCGCCGCGCGCTTTTTGTGGGCGGATTGCAAGCCGCCTTTGTCGGCGGGCTGGCGATGCGGATGCGCTACATGCAGGTCGATCAGGCGGACGAGTTCCGCCTGCTGGCCGAAGAAAATAGGATCAACATCCGCCTGATCGCGCCGGCGCGGGGCCAACTGTTCGACCGCAATGGCAAGATACTGGGACAGAACTCGCCCTCCTACCGGATCATCATCGTGCGCGAGGATGCCGGTGACGTCGAAAAGGTGATCAGCGATCTGTCCACGCTGATCTATCTCGATCCCGAAGATCTGGAACGCGCCCGTGCCGAGATGCGTCGCGCGCCCGCCTTTCTGCCCATCACGCTGGCCGATCAGGTCACGTGGGAGGAGATTTCGAAAGTGGCGGTCAACGCCCCGTCCCTGCCCGGCATCACGCCCGAGGTCGGGCTGGCGCGTCACTACCCCCAAAAGGGCGATTTCGCCCATGTGATCGGCTATGTCGGCCCGGTCAGCGATTACGACCTGAGCCAGATGGAGGACCCCGAACCGGTGCTGCGCATCCCGCGCTTCCAGATCGGCAAGGTGGGGCTTGAGGCCAAGCGCGAGGATCTCTTGCGCGGGCGCGCGGGCGCCAAACGAGTCGAGGTGAATGCCGGGGGCCGCGTCATGCGCGAACTCAGTCGCCGCGAGGGCGATGCCGGAGCCGACCTGCAACTGTCGGTCGATGGCGATCTGCAGCAATATGTGCAGGCAAGGTTGGAGGGCGAAAGCGCCAGCGCCGTGGTGATCGACTGCGAAACCGGTGACCTGCGGGCCATCGTCTCAGCCCCCAGCTTCGATCCCAACCTGTTCGTGCGCGGCATCTCGGTTGCCGATTACAAACGCCTGACCGACGATCCGTACCGCCCGCTGGCCAACAAGTCGGTGCAAGGCACCTACCCGCCCGGCTCGACCTTCAAGATGGTCACCGCGCTGGCCGCACTGGAGGCCGGCGTCGTGGGTCCCGGCGATACCTCCTATTGTCCCGGCTTCCACAAGGTCGGCAACCGCCGCTTCCACTGCTGGAAACGCGGCGGTCACGGCACGGTCGATCTGCTGCTGTCACTGAAACGCAGCTGCGATGTCTACTACTACGACGTGGCGGTGAAAACCGGCATCGACCACATCTCGGCCATGGCAAACAAGTTGGGGCTGGGGGTGAAACACGATCTGCCCATGTCCGCCGTGCGCAGCGGGCTGACGCCCACGCAGGCCTGGAAAGAGCGTGTGCATGGCGAGGGCTGGCTGGTTGGTGATACGGCCAATGCCTCAATCGGTCAGGGCTTCATGCTGGCCTCGCCGCTGCAACTTGCCGTGATGTCAGCCCGCATCGCCACAGGGCGCGCGGTCACGCCCCGGCTTGTGAAATCCATCGACGGGGTCGAACAACCCTCGGGTGCGGGCGAGCCGCTGGATATAAACGAGCGCAACCTGCGCTACATCCGCAACGCGATGTATGCGGTCTCGAACGACCGGCGTGGTACGGCCTATGGCTCGCGCATCATCGAGGACAGCTATCGCATGGCGGGCAAGACCGGCACCAGCCAGGTTCGCAACATCACCAAGGCCGAGCGCGCCGCTGGCGTGATCCGCAACCGCGACTTGCCCTGGGAACGCCGCGACCACGCGCTGTTTGTCTGCTACGCGCCTTTCGATAAGCCGAAATACGCGGTGGCGGTGGTAGTCGAACATGGCGGCGGCGGGTCGAAGGCGGCGGCCCCGGTGGCGCGCGACGTGATGCTGCAGGCGCTCTACAACGGCAACCCTCCGTTGGAAGCGTATCCCTCCAAGGACCGCGAGCGCATCAAGGAACAACAAGAACGGCTGGATCAGATGCGTGACGGTATCGCGCCCTCGGACGGCAGCGACCGCGCATGAGTTATCTCGAACATAACATCAAATCGACGCCCACCGGGTTGCGCAAGTTCCTGTTCATGAACTGGCCGCTGACGCTGCTGCTGATCAGCGTCGCCTCGGTCGGGTTCCTGATGCTTTATTCAGTCGCGGGCGGGTCCTTTACCCCTTGGGCCGAACCGCAGATGAAGCGGTTTGCGCTGGGGTTGGCGGTGATGATGGTCATTGCGATGGTGCCGATCTGGTTCTGGCGCAATATGTCTGTGGTGGCCTACCTGACCTCCATCGCGCTGCTGTTTGCCGTCGAACTGTTCGGCACGGTAGGCATGGGCGCACAACGCTGGATCGATCTGGGCTTTATGCGGCTGCAACCCTCGGAACTGATGAAGGTCACACTGGTGATGCTGCTGGCCGCCTATTACGACTGGCTGCCTGCCAAGCGCACATCGCGGCCGATCTGGGTCATTCTGCCGGTTCTGCTGATCCTGTTCCCCACCTTCATGGTGCTGCGTCAGCCCGATCTGGGTACCGCGATCCTGTTGCTGGCCGCAGGCGGTGCGATGATGTTCTTTGCCGGGGTGCATTGGGCGTATTTCGGCGCTGTGATTGCAGCGGGCGTCGGGCTGGTCTTTGCGGTGTTCAACAGCCGTGGGACCGAGTGGCAATTGCTCAAAGACTACCAATACCGACGGATTGACACCTTCCTTGATCCCTCGACCGATCCGCTTGGGGCGGGATATCACATCACCCAATCCAAGATCGCGCTGGGATCGGGCGGCTGGTCTGGCCGCGGCTTTATGCAGGGTACCCAATCGCGGCTGAACTTCCTGCCGGAAAAGCACACCGATTTCATCTTCACCACCCTGGCGGAGGAGTTCGGCTTTGTCGGCGGTTTCTCTTTGCTGGCGCTTTATGCGCTGATCATCATCTTCTGCGTGGTCACCGCGCTGGCCACACGCGACCGGTTCTCGTCGCTGGTCACGCTGGGGATCGCGGTGAATTTCTTCCTGTTCTTTGCGGTGAACATGTCGATGGTGATGGGGCTGGCCCCGGTTGTGGGCGTGCCGCTGCCAATGGTCAGCTATGGCGGCTCGGCGATGCTGGTCCTGCTGGCCGCTTTCGGCCTTGTACAAAGCGCCCATATTCATCGGGCAAGATAAGAAAGACCCCGCGATGAGCGTCAATATCCTGTTTTCCGCCCATCCGGATCGCTGGCCACAGTATCGCGACCATCTGCAGGCTGCGATCGCTGAGACAGGTATCACCTTCACCCTCGCCACAGAGTTTGATCCGGCCGAGGTCGACTATATCGTCTACGCCCCCAATGGCGGGCTCAGCGATTTCACGCCCTATACAAGGCTCAAGGCGGTGCTGAGCCTCTGGGCCGGGGTCGAGAGCATTGTTGGCAACCCGACCCTAACCGTCCCGCTGGCGCGGATGGTTGATCAAGGCCTGCGGCAAGGCATGACGGAATGGGTCGTGGGCCATGTGCTGCGCCATCACCTGGGTATGGATCTGCACATCACCGGGCAGGAAGGCCTCTGGCGCAGTTTTGTGCCACCCCTTGCTCCAGACCGCACGGTCTGCGTGCTGGGCCTGGGTGAACTGGGGCAAGCAGCGGGTGAAGCGCTGGCAAGCCTGGGCTTCAACGTCACGGGTTGGAGCCGCACCGCCAAGTCAATTCCCGGCGTGACCTGCTATGATGGCGAGACCGGTCTGCTGGAGGCGCTGGACAGTGCGGAGATCCTTGTTCTGCTGCTGCCGGATACCCCTGCGACCACCAACATCCTCAACGCTGATACGCTGGCAAAGCTGCCGCGAGGGGCGATCATCATCAATCCCGGGCGTGGCCCGCTGATCGACGACAACGCGCTGCTGGCCGCGCTTGACAGCGGCCAGATCGCACACGCCACGCTGGATGTTTTTCGCACCGAACCGCTGCCCCCTGACCATCCCTATTGGGCACACAGCCAAGTCACGGTCACCCCACACATAGCCTCGGAAACCCGGCCCGCGACGGCAGTCAAGATCATTGCCGAGAATATCCGGCGTGGCGAAGCTGGCGAGCCCTTCCTGCATCTGGTGGATCGCGATCACGGCTACTAGGCCTGCCCAGTCTCAGGCCGCCACCAGACCTCGGCCCTTCAACAGCGCCTCGACCCCCGGCAAACGGCCCCGGAACGCGGTGTAAAGCTCTTCGGGTTCTTTCGAGCCGCCGGTGGACAGGATATGCGCCTCAAGCGCTTTGGCCCGTTCCGGGTCGAAAGCGCCGCCTGCCTCCTCGAACGCGGCGAAAGCATCGGCATCCATCACTTCGGACCACATGTAGCTGTAATAGCCCGAGCTATAACCATCGCCGGCAAAGACATGGGCGAAATGCGGTGTGGCATGGCGCATGCCGATCGCAGCGGGCATGCCGATACCGGCCAGAACCTCGGCTTGCCGGGCCATCGGATCAGCCGGTGCCGCGCCTTCATGGAAGGCCAGATCTACCAGCGCCGAGGCCACATATTCCACCGTCTGGAACCCCATGTCGAAATTCGCCGCCGCCAGCACCTTGTCGAGCATGTCGTGCGGCATGGCTGCACCGGTTTCGGCATGGGTTGCAAACTCTTCCAGTACTTCTGGCACTTCCAGCCAGTGTTCGTATAGCTGGCTGGGCAGTTCCACGAAATCGCGCGCCACCGAGGTGCCTGAGATGCTCTCATAGGTGACGTCAGACAACATCTGGTGCAGCGCATGGCCAAATTCGTGAAACAACGTGCGCGCATCGTCATAGCTCAGCAGCGCAGGGTCGCCCTTGGCGAAATTGCACACATTGATCACCACCGGCGTCTGCGTTTCAGGGAATTTCGCCTGCGACCGCATCGCGCTGCACCACGCGCCGGACCGTTTTGAGCCGCGCGCAAAGTAGTCCCCGATGAATACCGCCACATGCGCGCCATCGCGCATCACCTCCCACGCCCGGCAGTCAGGGTGGTAGAGCGCAACATCCAGCGGCGCGAATTCCAGACCGAAGAGACGGTTGGCGCAGGTAAAGGCTGCCTCGATCATGCGGTCGAGCTGCAGGTAGGGCTTCAGCTCGGCCTCATCGAGATCATGTTCGGCCTTGCGACGTTTCTCAGCATAGTAGCGCCAGTCCCAGGCCTCCAGCGGGCCGTTGACGCCGTCAGCCTGCATCATCGCGGTCAACTTTTCCGCATCCGCATCGGCCTGTGCCTTGGCCGGGGTCCAGACCTGCATCAGCAACTCGCGCACCCTCTCGGGCGTTCGGGCCATCTCTGTTTCCAGCTTGTAGGCGGCGAAGCTGTCATAGCCCAGCAACCGCGCACGTTCCTCGCGCAGGGTCAGAATTTCGGCAGCGATGTCGCGATTGTCAGTGTCCCCGCCATTGGCCCCGCGGGCGGTCCAGGCGCGATAGGCTTTCTCGCGCAGATCGCGGCGTGGCGAGAATTGCAGGAACGGCACGATCAGCGAGCGGGACAGGGTGACAACGGGGCCTGCGGCCTCTTTCTCGGCCCCCGCAGCACGAGCGGCCTCGACCACGAAATCAGGCAAGCCTTCCAGCTCCTCTTCCGACAGGTCCATGAACCAGCCCCGCTCATCTGCGAGCAGGTTCTGGGTAAAGCCGGTGCCCAGCGTGGCTAGCCGCCCCTTGATCTCTTTCATCCGCAGCTCGGCGTCGCCTTCTAACGCCGCGCCGGCGCGGACAAAGCTGCGATGGGTCAGCATAAGCACCCTTTGCTGCTCGTCGCTCAGGTCCAGACTGTCGCGGGCCTGCCAAACGGCGGCAATGCGTCGGAAAAGGGGTTTATTGCCCGAAATCTCGGCAAAATGCGCGGCCAGACGGGGCGAGAAATCACGCTGCAACGCCTCTCGAGCCGGGTTGCTATCCGCACCCGCAACCGTGAAGAAGACCGACAGCACCTTGTCCAGATCCGCCCCCGCCGCTTCCATCGCCTCTACGGTATTGGCGAAATCGGGGGGTTCAGCGGTGCTGGCAATGCGGTCGATCTCTGCATTATGCGTCGCAAGCGCGCGCTCCAGCGCGGGGGCAAAGTCGTCATCCGAGATCGTGTCAAACGGTGCGACTGCAAAGGGCGTGGTCCAGTCGGCGAGGATCGGGTTGGTCATACGTGTCTCCTTTGCGGGACAAGCTAGGGGCGCGTTTGAGGATGGTCCAGAGCGGGGCGCAAAAAGGCGCTAGGGCTCAGACCGCACCGCAGATCGGACAATCCTCTCGTTTCTTCAGCGCGATCTTGCGGGTCTCGCCATAGAGCCCGTCATAAATAAGCATCTCGCCCCGCAGGGGGGCACCCGCGCCGGTAACCACCTTGATCGCCTCCAGCGCCATCATCGAGCCGATGACGCCGGGCAAAGGCCCGATCACGCCCGCCTCGGAACAAGACGGGGCCAGACCGGGTGCGGGGGCCTCGGGGAAAATGCACTGGTAACAAGGGCCTGCGAAATGCGGATCAAACACGCTGATCTGCCCTTCCCATTGCGACAGCGCGCCTGAGATCAGGGGCTTTTTCTGTGCCACGGCCATCCGGTTCGCCAGATAGCGTGTGTCGAAATTGTCGGTGCCATCAAGGATCAGATCGTAATCCGCAAAGAGCTCTGCGGCGATCTCTTCGGTCAGGCGGCGGTGATAGGGGCGCACCCCCACGTTGGGGTTCTGCGCCTCCATCGCCTGTTGGGCCGAAAATACCTTGGGCATGCCGATATCAGCGTCCCGGTGGATCACCTGCCTCTGCAGGTTGGCGTTTTCCACCTCGTCATCGTCGATCACACCGATGGTCCCAACCCCGGCCGCTGCCAGATATTGCAGCACCGGGGCCCCCAGCCCGCCTGCGCCAATCACCAGGACGCGCGCCTGTTTCAGCCGCTTCTGCCCTGGCCCACCCAATTCTCGCAGCACGATATGGCGGGCATAGCGCTCCAGTTCCGTATCTGAGAATGTGCCCTTGGGTTTTGCAGCTGTCTCGGGTTCCCCCGATTGCACCCGAGCCCGCATGCCCGAAACGAACCGCCCGTAGATCACCGCCAGAACACCAAACCCTGCAAGCAGCAACCAGAGCGCGGGCGATTTGCCCGTCATCTCGCGTACCGGGTGCCCGTCCGGCAGAAGAAGCTGAAGGCAGAGTACGATCAGGAATAGTCCAGCCACCACCTGGATACGGCTCCGCCGGGGCACATCCAGCATCCAGCCGAGACCCCACAACGCCGCAGCAAGCACAAAAACCAGCAGCATCAGGTGGTCCCTGTCGACCCGAACCCGCCCGCGCCGCGCGCGGTGTCGGACAGGCCATCCGCCAGATCGAACCGCGCCTGCACAACCGGGGCCACCACAAGCTGTGCGATCCGGTCGCCATGGGTGATTTCGACCGCTTCGGTCCCGGCATTCATCATGATCACACCCAACGGGCCACGATAATCGCTATCGATGGTTCCGGGCGTATTGGGCAGGGTGATGCCGTGTTTCAAGGCCAGACCCGAGCGCGGACGGACCTGAATCTCGTAGCCTGGCGGGATCTCGACCCGCAAGCCCGTAGGCACCAGCGCCCGCGAGCCGGGCTCCAGCACCATCGATCCGCGATCAGGCAGGCTGGCGCGGACATCCGCCCCGGCCGAGCCGGGGGTTTCGTAGCTGGGCAAGGGGATCGAGGGGTCTGCCCCCTCTTCGCGGATCACCCGAATGGATACCATCACTCTCTCTCCGTCAGTCGATCAGCGCATCTGCGATGCGGCGCGCGAGTTTCACGGCCACTTCTTCTTTCGGCATGCGCGGCCATTCCTCGGCGCCGTCATCGGAAATCAGGATCACCGCGTTTTCCTGCCCACCCATGATGCCGGTCGCCGGGCTGACATCATTGGCCACAATCCAGTCACAGCCCTTGCGCGTCCGTTTGGAGGTGGCATTTGCAACCACATCTTCGGTTTCTGCCGCGAACCCCACGACCAGCGGCGGCCGATCCTTGTCCAGATGCGAGACGGTCTTGAGGATGTCGGGGTTTTCCGCAAATTCCAGCGCGGGAACGCCATCGCGGGTTTTCTTGAGCTTGCGGTCAGAGGCGCTGGTCACCCGCCAGTCGGCCACGGCAGCGGCAAAGACACCGGCATCGACAGGTAGTGCGGCCTGAACCACCGAGGCCATGTTGCGCGCCGTTTCGACCCGGATCACTTCGACCCCTGCGGGTGGGGGGACATCTGCAGGGCCGGTGACAAACACCACCTCGGCGCCCAGCGCGGCCAATGCACGCGCCACTGCTGTGCCCTGCGCCCCCGAAGATCGGTTGGCGATATAGCGCACCGGATCAATCGGTTCATGGGTGGGGCCAGAGGTGACAAGGATACGTTTGCCCGCCAGCGGCTTGTCGCCCAGTTGGCTGTCGATCGCCGCGAGTATTTCCGCCGGTTCCGCCATCCGCCCCGGCCCGTATTCGCCGCAGGCCATGTCACCCTCATTCGGTCCAACAAAACGGATGCCGTCGGCGGCCAGTTGCGCCCGGTTCCGAACCGTGGCCGGGTGATCCCACATCCGCACATTCATCGCAGGTGCGATCAGCACGGGCGTATCGGTGGCCAAAAGCAGGGTCGAGGCCAGATCATTGGCCAGCCCGCCAGCCATCTTGGCCATCAGATCAGCCGTTGCCGGGGCCACCACCACCAGATCGGCCGAGCGCGACAGCTGGATATGGCCCATTTCGGCCTCATCTGTCAGATCAAAGAGATCGCGATAGACCTTTTCGCCCGCCAAAGCCGATAGCGACAGAGGCGTGACAAACTCCTCAGCCGCACGAGTCAGCACCGGCGTTACCGAAGCACTGCGCTCGCGCAGGCGCCGGATCAGTTCGAGCACCTTATAGGCGGCGATACCGCCCCCGATGATCAGCAGGATTTTCTTGGATGCCAGCATCACGGCCCTCGCGGTTCGAAGAGTGCGCCAACACTAGGCAAGCGATCCGAAATCCGCCAGTGCCGAATCGAGGGGCAAGATCACTCGAACGCCTTGCAGGGATCCTCGCGCTCGGCGGCAGGGCTGTCGATCACCGCATCAAACTCGCCCTGGAGTTTGCCATCCTCGGATTGCCCCAGAACAAAGACCTTCACACCGGGCCGCCTGCGGGCGAGATAGACCGGGATGCCGTAATCCTTGCGCGCGTGCCCATTGCCGGTGATCACCGCAACGGGCGCGCCATCCTCGCCCAACGCCTCAAGTGTGGTGCGGGCCAGCACCGCGTCGCGCAGGCGCTGCACCTCGACCATCTGCGGCAGCATATCTTCGGGCAGCGCCTCGCAATGGGCCGCATGCTGGTCGGCGATCCTTGCGGCCTGCTCATCGGCAGGCAGAGGGATAGTCAGACCATAGCGCGCGGCATCTGCGCCCAAAGCCACAGCCGCACCACGCTCCATCGCGCTTCGCGCTGCGGCGCGCGGCACCAAGGCCCCATGCAGCGGCGCGTCGGGGGCGGCGCGGAAAATATCCAGATACATCTCCAGCGGGGGCCACCCCAACTCAGCCCATTTCAACTCAAGCGCCAGCTTGTATTCATCGGAAATGAGGTTGCGGTTCACCCGCGCCGCAGCCTCTTCGGTCAGCATTTCCCAGACCACGGCTTTGGGCTGCAATGCGCGCACCGCCTCGGCCTGAATCTGGTGATGGCGTGGATTGTCGTGGAACTCGCCCAGGATCACCACGTCAGCCTGTTTCATCTGCGCTAAAATGTCTGCCGGGATCAGCTCAGACGCAAAAGCCGCCCGAAACGGGGCGGCCAGAATCACGGTGGCGGCAACAAGCCAAACAAAAGCATGTCTCATGCCAGCAAGTCTTGCACCTCTCGCGACTGCGCTTCAAGGCTCTTGCGCATCTTCTGGAAGGCTGCGGCCTCCAACTGGCGGATACGTTCCTTGGACAGGCCCAGTTCCCGACCCAGACTTTCCAGCGTCCGGGGCACATCGCGCAGCTTGCGCTCGCGCACGATGAAACGTTCCCGCTGGTTCAGACGCTGCATCGCGGTCAGCAACCACTCGCGCAATTGTTCAGTGTCATGACGATGTTCAATCGTCTCGGCCGCCTGCTCGCCATCATCCTCCAGCGCGTCAATCCACTCCCGACCGTCTTCATCGGCAGCCTGCACCGCATTGAGCGAAAAGTCGGACCCCGCCAGCCTGCCATCCATCATCTCGACATCGCGCAGCGGCACCCCGATTTCAGAGGCGATCTTCTCGTGCAACTGATGCCGGTCCAGCGCGATACCATCCGAGGCGGCCTCGCGCTCCAACCGCGCCTGAACCCGACGCATGTTGAAGAAAAGCGATTTCTGCGACGAGGTTGAGCCGGTACGTACCATCGACCAGTTGCGCATCACGTAATCTTGTATCGAGGCCTTGATCCACCAGACCGCATAGGTCGAAAAACGCACGCCGCGATCAGGATCAAACTTGTCGGCGGCTTTCATTAGGCCAAGCCCGGCCTCCTGAATCAGGTCATTCATCGGCGCGCCATAGCGTTTGAACTTGGCCGCCATGGAGATCGCCAGCCGCATGTAAGCCGTGATCAGCCGGTGAAGCGCTTGTTCGTCGCGCTCATCCCGCCAGGCATAAGCAAGGCGCAATTCGGTCTCGGCATCCAGAAGCTCTGCCTTCATCGCCTGACGCGACATCGACATGTCGTTCGAAGTGTCCAGTGGCATTCAGTCCTCCCAGAATGTGGGCCTTACCGCGGGCGCTTGTTTTGCTCAGTTGACTTAGATACGCAGGGTCGCGGCATATGGATCATTTCTGAGGTAAGAACTTGTTTCCGAAATACAGCCTGGTTCTGGGGGGCGCGGCCTCGGGAAAGTCGGTTTTTGCCGAGCAACTTTCTGTTAAATCAGGTAAAAACAGGTTTTACGTCGCGACATCACAAGTGTTTGATGATGAGATGCGCACCAAGATCGACCGCCACATCACGCAGCGCGGCACCGGATGGACCACGATTGAGGCCCCCTTTGACCTCGCGCCCGCTCTGCGCGGCTGTTCACAAGGGGATTTGTGCCTGATCGATTGCGCGACCATGTGGCTCAGCAACCATCTGCTGGCGGAACACGATCTTATGGCCCAACAGGCGCAGTTGCTGGCCGCATTTCGCAATTGCGCGGCGGATGTGGTGATCGTATCGAACGAGGTGGGGCACGGGATCGTGCCCGATAACGCGCTGGCGCGGCAGTTTCGCGAGGCGCAGGGACGATTGAACATCGCCCTGGCGGCTGAGGCCGATCTGGTCGTGCAAGTTATCGCGGGTCTGCCGCAGGTTCTGAAAGGGGCGCTGCCATGACCCGGCTGCATATGGTCCGCCATGGTCCGACCCATGCCAAAACCATGGTGGGTTGGTCCGACCTGCCCGCAGATCTGAGCGACACGGCGGCCGTCGCGCGTCTGTCGGCCCATTTGCCGGGCGGGGCTCTGGTGATCTCCTCGGACCTGATCCGCGCGGTCGACACCGCGTCAGCCGTTGAAACCGGGCGCACCCGTCTGCCCCACGACGAGGCCTTGCGGGAAATCCATTTCGGTGACTGGGAACTGCGTGCCTTTGCCGAGATCGAGGCCGAAGACCCTGAGCGCA
Source organism: Ruegeria jejuensis (assembly GCF_041537905.1). Classification (NCBI taxonomy): domain Bacteria; kingdom Pseudomonadati; phylum Pseudomonadota; class Alphaproteobacteria; order Rhodobacterales; family Roseobacteraceae; genus Ruegeria; species Ruegeria jejuensis. The sequence continues at coordinate 41,243 of NZ_JBGRUO010000002.1, forward strand.
TCCGCGCCTATTGGGAGCAGCCCGGCGATGTGCGCCCGCCAAATGGCGAAAGCTGGAACGATGTCTGCGCCCGCGTCGATGCCGCCATCGACCGCCTGATCGCTGCCAATACCGGGCGGGACCTGATCGTCGTGGCACATTTCGGCGTGATCCTGACACAGGTGCAGCGGGCATCGCGGCTGAGCGCGGAAGAGGCCTTTGGGCATCGGATCGACAACCTGTCGGTGACCGAGCTGACCCATGCCGCCACTGGCTGGACAGTGGGCCGTATCAATCACCTCCCGTGATGGCCCCGCGCACAATTCAGCGTTTTACCGGTGCTCCGGCGCGCGTCTAGACTGCGCGCCATGACATATGACCTTTATATCGGCGACCGCCTGTTCTCTAGCTGGTCCCTCCGGGGCTGGCTGATGTTCGAGAAATTCAACATCCCCTGCCGCACCCATATGACCGAGCTGTTCTCGGGCAATCTGGCCGAGGGCTTGCAGGATATCGCCCCCGCCCGCCTTGTGCCCTGCATGCGGGTGCCGGATGGCACCGTGGTCGGCGAAAGCCTTGCCATGGCCGAGACACTGGCCGAGCGGCACCCCAAGGCCGGGTTGTGGCCAACAGAGGCAGCCGCGCGGGCCACCGCGCGCTGGATGTGCGCCGAAATGGCCAGCGGCTATGCCAGCCTGAGGGCAGAATGCCCGATGCAGTTGCTGCAGTTTTACAAGGGTTTTCAAGCCTCCAGCGAAACCCTGTCTGATCTGCACCGGATCGAAACGCTTTGGGCGCATGCCCGCGGGGTATCGGGCGCGCAGTCCGGCGCGTTGTTTGGAGAATACTCGCTGGCCGATATCTTCTACACGCCCGTTGCGGCGCGCATTGTGGGCTATGGGCTGCCGGTCTCGAACCAGAATCGGAGCTATTGCGAGGAGTTGCTGAGGGACCCGGCCGTTCAACACTGGCGCGATCAGGCCTTGTGCGATGAGATCAAATACGACCACTTCCCTTACCCGATCAATGCCGAGACCGGCCCCTGGCCCCTCTCCTGATTGAGTCTGCGTTAACCGAACTTAAACCATGCCCGCGCTAGCAATCCCTTGTTAACCAAGTGGGGAAACATGGTCGCGCACACCTATACTGTCGCCTTTCAAGGGGTCGAGGCTCGCCCCGTCGAGGTTCAATGCGCCGTCACACCCGGCCTGCCTGCCTTTTCGGTGGTGGGCCTGCCGGACAAGGCGGTCTCCGAAGCGCGCGACCGGGTCCGCAGCGCACTCAGCGCCATGGCCATCGCACTGCCCTCGAAACGGATCACCATCAACCTGTCGCCAGCTGATCTGCCCAAGGAGGGCAGCCATTTCGATCTGCCCATCGCGCTTGCCCTACTGGCCGCGCTGGACATCGTCCCCGCAGATGCCGCCGAGACCACGCTCGCATTGGGAGAGCTGTCCCTGGACGGCTCTCTGGTCCCGGTGGTCGGCGCGCTGCCCTCGGCGATGACCGCCGCCGAAGAGGAGCGCACGCTGCTCTGCCCCAAAGCCTCAAGCGCTGAGGCCGCTTGGGTTGGCGCTACGCAAGTCATCGGCGCGGATACGTTGGCCGCCGTTGTACGGCACTATACCGGCCAAGCCCCGCTGGCCCCCGCGATACCGGGGGAGGTGACGCAACCTGATGCTCAGCGCGACCTGCGCGACGTCAAGGGCCAGGAACGCGCCAAACGCGCGCTTGAGATCGCCGCTGCTGGACGCCATCATCTGATCATGATCGGCTCGCCGGGCTCTGGGAAATCCATGCTGGCCGCGCGCCTGCCGGGCCTCCTGCCACCGCTGACGGCAGTTGAGGCGCTGGAAACCTCGATGATCCAGTCGCTTTGCGGATTGCTTGACGAAGGCGGAATCAGCCGCACGCGCCCGTTTCGCGAACCCCATCACACCGCCTCGATGGCAGCGATTGTCGGAGGCGGAAAAGGTGCCAAACCGGGCGAGATCTCACTGGCCCATAACGGCGTCCTCTTCATGGATGAGTTCCCCGAGTTTCCGCGCACCGTGCTGGAAACCCTGCGCCAGCCCATCGAAACCGGCGAGGTGATGGTCGCCCGTGCCAATGCACATGTGAAATACCCCTGCCGCTTTATGCTGGTGGCCGCCGCCAACCCCTGCAAGTGTGGGCATCTGGCCGATGCCTCCCGCGCCTGCTCACGCGCGCCCATTTGCGGTGAGGATTATCTTGGCCGGATCTCGGGCCCGCTGATGGACCGGTTCGATCTGCGGCTTGAGGTACCACCGGTCGGCTTTGCCGATCTCGATCTGCCGCCGAGTGGTGACAGTTCTGCCCAGGTCGCCGCTCGGATCGCTACCGCGCGCGAGATTCAAGCCACCCGTTTCGCGTCCCACGACGGGTTGCGCCAGAACGCCGACGCGGAAGGCGGCGTGTTGGAAGAGATCGCCACGCCAGATGCCGAAGGCAAGCAGATGCTGCTGAACGCCGCCGACCGGTTTGGCCTGTCCGCCCGCGCCTATCACCGGGTATTGCGCGTGGCCCGCACCATCGCTGATCTGGACGGCTCGGAACATGTGCGCCGCACGCATGTGGCCGAGGCGCTCAGCTTTCGGATTTCAGCACGAGTCGCAGCCTAGAGTCGCGCTTCGATGGCCCGCCAGATTTTCTCGGCGATATTGACACCGTCAAAGCGCTCAAGTTCCTGAATACCGGTGGGTGAGGTCACGTTGATCTCGGTCAGATAGTCCCCGATCACGTCGATGCCCACAAAAATCTGCCCCTTTTCCTTGAGCAGGGGCCCGATCGCGGCGCAAATCTCCAGATCGCGCTCGCTGAGGCCGATCTTTTCCGGCCGACCGCCCACATGCATGTTCGAGCGGGTCTCGCCCGCCGCAGGCACCCGGTTGATCGCCCCCACCGGTTCACCATCCACAAGGATCACCCGCTTGTCGCCATTGCTGACATCGGGCAGGAATTTCTGCACGATCAGCGGCTCGCGGCTGAACCCGGTGAAAAGCTCGTGCAGCGAGCTCAGGTTACGATCATTCGCGTCCAGACGGAACACGCCTGCGCCGCCATTGCCATAAAGCGGCTTGAGGATGACATCGCCATGTTTGGCCTTGAACGCCTTGATCGTGTCGAGATCGCGAGCAATGGTCGTGGGCGGTGTCAGGTCCGGGAAATCCAGCACCAGCAGTTTTTCGGGATAGTTGCGCACCCAGAACGGGTCATTGACGACCAGCGCCTGCTCCTTGAGCCGGTCCAGCAGATGGGTAGATGTGATGTAATGCATGTCAAAGGGCGGGTCCTGGCGCAGCCAGATCACGTCAAATTCCGCCAGATCGACCTCGCGCTCGGGTCCCAGCACCGCAGGATCACCCGCGACGCGCTGCACGCTCATATCCTGACCATGCGCGGTGATGCGACCTTCTTGATAAGCCAGCTTGTCGGGGCTGTAGAAAAACAGCGAATGGCCGCGCGCCTGCGCTTCTTCGGCGAGGCGAAAGGAACTGTCGGCGTTGATGTCGACGTCCCCGATCGGGTCCATCTGAAAGGCGATTTTCATGGCGCGCTCCTCATGATCTGCCCGCTACATGGCGCAGCCGGGCGGCAGGTTCAATGGGGATCACACCTGACCAAAGGCGTTCTCGATAATTTGAAACCTGCCCATTGTGTCCACAAGCGCCACATCAAAACGCGCCTCGCTATTCTGGCCGGAGGGTTCGGTTGCCAGAAACTCCTCCGCTGCAGAATAGATCCGCTGCATCTGCTTTGGGCCTAATGAGGCTGCGGCATGGGCGAAATCGCGGCTTTGCTTGACCTCTGCAAAGATCAGCCCATCGGGGCCGCGCAGGATCAGATCAATCTCACCCGCCGCGCCGCGCCAGCGGCGATGGATCACCGCGAAACCCTGTTCACCATAGGCCGAGGCAATGCGATCCTCGGCGGCCTCTCCGGTGCGATGGTTCAGATAGCCGCGCCGGACCCGATCCGACCTGTCATGTTTTACCAAGTTTCAGCGCCCTTTGGTAAAGCGGGCGGCGTGGCAGCGAATACATCCGTGCCACCAATTCCGCCGCATCCTTGACCGAATGTGACTCGAGCGCCGTTAACAAAGCGTTTTCGACATCCTCCTCGCTGGCGGCAACCTGCCGGGCGCGGTCGACCAGCAGCACGATTTCACCCTTCACGCCCTGCGCCTTGAGCGCGGCGGCAAGCTCGGACAATGTCCCGCGCCTGACCTCTTCGAATTTCTTGGTAAGCTCGCGGCACAGCGCCGCCTGCCGGTCGCCCAGCACCGCCGCCATGTCCGCCAGACTATCGGCGACCCGTTTGGGCGATTCGTAAAAGGCCAGCGTGCCCGGCACATCGCGCAGCTCTTCCAGGCGGGTGCGGCGGGCCTTGGTCGCATTGGGTAGAAACCCTGCAAAAAAGAACGCATCCGTCGGCAATCCGGCCAGCGTCAACGCCGCCAGAACCGCCGAAGGACCGGGCGCCACGGTCACATTATGCCCGGCCTCTGCCGCCGCCCGGCTCAGATCATAGCCGGGATCGGCAATCAGCGGCATACCCGCCTCAGAGGCATAAGCCACGGATTTTCCATCCGAAAGTGCCTCCAGCAGCCGCGCGCGCGTGCCCGCGCCGCTATGGTCGTGATAGGCCACAATCCGCCGTCCTTCGAGCGGCACGCCATGAATATCCATCAGGTGGCGCAAACTGCGTGTATCCTCGGCGGCGATCACCTCGGCAGAGGCCAGCACATCCAGCGCGCGCAGCGTGATGTCGCGGGCCGTCCCGATAGGCGTGGCAATAAAGTAAAGGCCGGGGGACAATCGGAGTTTCTGGAAATTCAAAGCTGGACCCGCCTTTCATGACGTTTATTATCGCGGCCTGTCCGCAGGCGGCCGCCCGGATGCAGGATCAGGGAGTTTTCATTTAGATGTTTGCGTTTTTCAAGCCCACCCGCAAATTTGCCAAAACGGCGCTTGCGCTGACAACTGCCGGATTTCTGGCCGCATGCGACCTGCCCGCAACGAGCGGAGGCCCCAGCATCAACACCTCGAAACCGGTGCCGGTCGCGCTGCTGGTGCCCAAGGGCTCAGCCCGCGCCGGCGACGCCTCGATGGCGCAGAGCCTTGAGAATGCCGCGCGTCTGGCGATGGCGGATCTGCAGAACGTGCAGATCGACCTGCGCGTCTATGACACGGCAGGCAATGCCGGAACCGCCTCGGCAGTCGCGACACAGGCGGTTGATGAGGGGGCCAAAATCATCATCGGACCGGTTTATTCGCAAGCGGTGAATGCCGCCGGGCTTTCGGTTCTGAACAAAAACATCAACGTTCTGTCCTTCTCGAACAACACCAATATCGCGGGCGGCAATGTCTTTGTGCTTGGCTCCACCTTCGAGAATTCGGCCGTCCGACTGACCAGCTATGCGGCCCGTCAGGGCAAAGGCCGGATGGTTGTGGTCTACAGCAATGACGAGGGCGGCCAGCTCGGCAAAGCCGCCATCGAGAACGGCATTCGCAAAAGCGGTGCCACGCTGGCCGGCTCGGTCCCGTATGACCGGTCACAGCAAGGTGTGATCAACGCGGTTCCGCAGGTGAAAGCGGCGGTGGACAGCGCAGGCGACGCCTCGGTGTTTCTGACCTCGACCACGGCGGGCGCATTGCCGCTCTTTACGCAACTGCTGCCCGAAGCGGGTGTGTCCAACGCCACCACGCAGTTCATCGGTCTGACCCGCTGGGACATCCCGGCGCAGACGCTGGCACTGCCCGGCGTTCAGGGCGGTTGGTTCGCGCTCCCTGATCCGAGCAAAAGCCAGAATTATCGCGCGCGCTATCAATCCACCTATGGCAGCGCCCCGCATCCGATCAGCGGATTGGCCTATGACGGTATCGCGGCAATCGGGGCCTTGGTCGGATCGGGTAAGTCCAACGCCCTGACCGGCGCGGCGCTGACACAAGGGGCTGGTTTCCAGGGCGTCGGCGGTATATTCCGCCTGTTGCCGAATGGCACGAACCAACGGGGATTGGCAGTGGCCACGATCCAGAACAAACAGGTGGTTGTGATTGACCCTGCTCCACAAACATTCTCCGGTGCCGGATTCTGATCCAGAAAAAATCCAGCGCATAACGCCTGATCTGGCCGGCGATCTGATCTGCCCACCGGATCGGATTTTTGACCCCGCCCAGATTATGGGTCAGATCGAGGCGCTTGCTGCCGAGGGCGCGGACAATGCCGCGCTGCGCAGCGAGGTGGTGGCGATCCTGCGTGACACTCAAAAGGCGGGGCGCAACGCAATTGCCACGGCTTTTGCCGAGCAGCCCTTTGCCGCGCGCCCGCTGACCCGGTCCTACACCTATCTGACCGATGGCATGGTGCGCACCGCACTTTATGTGGCCAGCGAGATCCTGCACCCGCTGGCGAACCCGACCCGGTCCGAGCGCATCGCCGTGGTGGCCGTAGGCGGCTATGGACGTGGCGAGATGGCCCCCTTTTCCGATGTCGATCTGCTGTTTCTGACGCCCTACAAGATCACCGCCTGGGCCGAGAGCGTGATCGAATCCATGCTCTATATCCTGTGGGATTTGCGGCTGAAGGTCGGGCATTCCTCGCGCACCATCCGGGATTGTGTGCGCATGGGCCAGGAGGATCAGACGATCCGCACCGCCATGCTGGAGCAACGTTTTCTCGCCGGGCATGCGCCGCTGGCCGAGGAACTGGTCGAGACCCTGAAGGCGGAAATGTCCGACCGGACCGGGCGCGAATTCATCGAAGCCAAGCTGGAAGAACGCGAAAAGCGCCACCGCAAGCAGGGCCAGCGTTATATGGTCGAGCCCAATGTCAAAGAAGGCAAAGGCGGGCTGCGCGACCTGCAATCGCTCTACTGGATCGCCAAGTATATCTACGGCGTTCAAGACGTGGCCGAACTGGTCGGGCTGGGCCTGTTCGAAGCCGAGGAATTCGAGACATTCGTTCAGGCCGAAGAGTTCCTCTGGGCGGTGCGGTCACATCTGCATCTGGTCACCGGACGCGCCACTGAACAGTTGAGCTTCGACCTGCAAGTCGAAGTGGCCGATCGCATGGGCTATACCGACCGCGCCGGGCGGCGGGCGGTCGAGGTGTTCATGCAGCGTTACTTCCGCGAAGCGACCGCAGTGGGCGAGTTGACCCGGATATTCCTGACCAAGCTGGAAGCCGCCCACAAGAAAAGCGGCCCGCTGCTGGAGCGGATTTTCCGTCGCAAGCGCCGGGTAAAGGCGGGCTACAAGGTGGTCCATAACCGGTTGGATATCGAGGACCCCGAGGCCTTTCTGGCCGACAAGGTGAACCTGCTGCGCCTGTTCGAAGAGGGTCTGCGTACCGGGATGCTGATCCATCCGGATGCGATGCGGCTGGTCACAGCCAATCTGGACCTGATCGATGATGATATGCGCAACAACCGCGAGGCGCGGCGCATTTTCCTTGATCTGTTGCTGAAACACGGCAACCCCGAACGCGCGCTGCGTCGGATGAACGAGTTGGGCGTATTGTCTGCCTTCATCCCCGAGTTCGAACCCATCGTCGCGATGATGCAGTTCAACATGTATCACAGCTATACGGTGGATGAGCATATCATCCAGTGCATCATCAACCTCGCCCAGATCGAGCGTGGCGAACTGGTCGAATCGCTACCGCTGGCCTCGGGCATTCTTGAGGCGGGGATCGATCGCAAGGTCATCTATGTGGCGCTGCTGCTGCATGATATCGGCAAGGGGCGCGAGCAGGATCATTCGATCCTCGGCGCTCAGATCGCGCGCAAGGTCGCGCCGCGTCTGGGGTTGAGCAAGGCGGACTGCGAGACGGTGGAATGGCTGGTGCGCTATCACCTGCTGATGTCGGACATGGCGCAGAAACGCGACATTTCGGACCCGCGCACCGTGCGCGATTTCGCCAAGGCGGTGAAAACGGTCAAGCGGCTGGACCTGCTGACGGTGCTGACGGTTTGTGATATTCGTGGTGTTGGCCCCAATACCTGGAATAACTGGAAAGCCACCCTGCTGCGCGCCCTGCATGCGGAAACCAAGCGGGCGCTGGAAACCGGGATGGAGGACCTGAACCGTGCCAATCGCGGGGCCGGTGCCAAAAAGGCGCTGCGGGCCGCGTTGGACAATTGGTCGAAAGCAGACCTCAAGACGGAAACCGGGCGCCATTATGACCCCTATTGGCAGGGTCTGAACCTGTCGGCCCATGTGAAATTCGCCGAGATGCTGCGCGCGCTGGAGGAGAGCGGCGATGCCGGCGCGATGGAAATCCGGCTGGACCCGGATGAAGATCGCGATGCCACCCGCGCCTGTTTTGCAATGGCGGATCATCCGGGCATCTTCGCCCGCGTTGCAGGCGCGCTGGCACTGGTCGGCGCAAACGTGGTCGATGCCCGCAGCTACACCACCAAGGACGGCTATGTGACGGACGCGTTCTGGATACAGGATGCCGAAGGTCACCCCTATGAGGCTGCCCGCCTGCCGCGCCTGACGCAGATGATCCAAAAGACCCTTAAGGGTGAGGTGGTCGCCAGCGATGCCTTCAAATCGCGCGACAAAATCAAGAAGCGGGAACGGGCGTTCAACGTCCCGACCCATATCACCTTCGACAATGACGGCTCGGAAATCTACACGATCATCGAGGTCGATACACGCGACCGCCCCGGCCTGCTCTATGATCTGGCCCGCGCGCTGGCCGCCTCGAATGTTTATGTCGCCAATGCGGTCATCGCGACCTATGGCGAGCAGGTGGTCGACACCTTCTATGTGAAGGATATGTTCGGTCTGAAATACTATTCCGAAGGCAAGCAGCACGCGCTGGAAAGCCGATTGCGCCAGGCCATTACCGATGGTGCGGAGCGCGCCGATTCATGAAGCAGATCCGGCTGCTCTCGGGGTTTTTCACCGTTGGATTCTGGACTCTGGCCAGCCGCATCCTCGGCTTTGTCCGCGAGATCCTGATCACCGCCTATATCGGCCCCGGCCCGGTGATGGATGCCTTTGTCGCCGCGTTCCGCCTGCCCAACATGTTCCGCCGCTTCTTTGCCGAAGGCGCGTTCAACGCGGCCTTTGTGCCGATGTTTTCCAAACGCCTCGAAGGGGGCGAGGACGCGCGCGGCTTTGCCAATCAGGCCTTCAACCTGCTTGGTCTGGCGGTGCTGGCGCTGGTGGGGCTTGGCATGGTCTTCATGCCTGCGCTGGTCTGGGCGACCGCAGGCGGCTTTGCCGGGGATGCGCGGTTTGATCTGGCGGTTGGCTATGGTCATGTGGTCTTTCCCTACATCCTGTTCATGGCGCTGGCGGCGCTGTTTTCCGGCGTGTTGAACGCCACCGGGCGCTTTGCCGCCGCTGCTGCCGCGCCGGTCCTGCTGAATATTCTGGCCTGCAGTGCCATGCTGATCGGCGCGCTGAGTGACGGTGATGTCATCACCTGGCTGATCTGGGTGATCCCGATCGCAGGCGTGGCACAACTGGCGCTGGTCTGGGGCGCGACCGAGCAGGCGGGTATCCGCATCCGGCCCGGACTGCCCCGGCTGACGCCCGAGATGCGCCATATGGTGGCTGTTGCCGTTCCCGCGGCGCTGGCGATGGGGGTTACCCAGATCAATCTGGTGGTGGGACAACTGGTCGCCTCACAAACCGAAAGCGCGGTCAGCTGGCTGTTCGCGGCGGACCGGTTTTATCAATTGCCGCTGGGCGTGGTGGGCATTGCCGTCGGCGTGGTGCTGCTGCCGGACCTGTCACGCAAGCTACGCGCGGGCGATGAAACCGGCGCACGCAATGCCTATTCCCGCGCCGGAGAGTTCACGCTGATGCTGTCGCTGCCTGCTGCGGTGGCCCTGGTCACCGTGCCGCTGCCACTGATCTCGGTTCTCTTTGAACGCGGCGCGACCGGAGCCGAAGACAGCGCAGCCATGGCACTGGCAGTGGCGATCTATGGTCTGGGCCTGCCCGCTTTCGTGCTGCAGAAACTGCTGCAACCGCTGTATTTCGCGCGCGAGGACACCAAGACGCCGTTTCGCTACGCGGCGGTGGCCATGGTGGTGAACGCGGTGCTTGCCTTTGGCCTCTACCCGGTTGTGGGATGGATTGCCCCGGCCATCGCGGCCTCGGTCGCAGGCTGGGCGATGGTCGCTTTGCTGGCGCTGGGATCGTTTCGCATGGGCGCGGTGGCGCAGCCCGATGACCGGTTTCGCACACGTGCCTGGCGGATCGCGCTAGCCTCGGCGCTGATGGGCGTGGCACTCTACATCGTCAACCAGATCTTTGGCTGGGTTTTTCAGGTGCCCGGATGGCGCTACCCCGCGCTGCTTGCATTGGTGCTGTTCGGCAGCCTCGCCTATTACGTGGCCGGGCACATGCTGAGCGCCTTCCGCCTTGGTGAATTGCGGCGGATGATGCGCCGCAACTGACCGCTCAGTCGTGGCGGATGCGGTTACGAATCCGCGCCCAGCCGCCTGGCGCCAGAAAGAAGGACAGGCCAAAGCCGGTGGCAAAACCCGCCAGATCAGCCACCCAGTCCCGCGAGCCGCCGAACAACAACCCGAAGAGAAGCTGCGCCCCCATCAGAAACGCGATGAGCGTAAAAGCCCGCGCCTGACTCTCGCCCACCATCGACAGCTTGCGCCAGAGCAGGTAGGTGAACGCCCCGATCAGCCCATAGACCGGTGGGAAACCACCCACCAGCGGATAGGGCTCGTTCAGCAGTAGCGCATAAAGCAGCGCGCCGCCGATCCCGCTCAGCACGAAGATAAGCAGCATCGCGACTGCGCCAAAGGTCTCGGCCACCAGCTTGCCCATGGCCAGCACGAAGACGCAGACAAAGATCGTCTGGGTGAAGGTCACGCTGACAAAGGGATAGGTCACGAACCGCATCAGATGCTCGAACGGCCAGCGCCCGGTTTCGGCCATCCAGTCGAAGATATCGCCCGAGAACGCATATTTCTGGATCGCTGCCACCCGCCAGCCAACCGCCTCGGGCCCACCGATCAGGCCCTTGGAGCCTGCCATGAAGAGAATCTCAATCCCCATCAGGATTAGAACCAGCGCCACCACCACAGGCGGCAGCGGGTTTACGGGCGGGGTGTATCCGGGGCTGCTCATCTCATTGTCCTTGTTGCGCCTGTTGACGTCCTTGGGCCTCATGGGTAAGCGACGATGGCCGAATTTTCCAGACGGGAGTCGCCTTTCATGACCGAGACCACATTCACGCCGCGCGTGTTTTCCGGTGCGCAGCCTTCGGGCAACCTGCACTTGGGCAATTATCTCGGGGCGCTGCGGAACTGGGTACGGATGCAGGGATCGGAGTTCGAGACGATCTATTGCATGGTCGATCTGCACGCGATCACCGTCTGGCAGGACCCGGCAGAGCTGCGCCATGCCACGCGTGAGCTTTGTGCGGGCTATATCGCCTCTGGCCTTGATCCAGAGAAATCTATCCTGATCAACCAAAGCCAGGTGCCCGAGCATGCGCAGCTGGCCTGGGTTTTCAACTGTATCGCCCGGATGGGGTGGATGCAGCGGATGACGCAATTCAAGGACAAGGCGGGCAAGAACGCGCAGAACGCCTCGCTGGGGCTCTTTGCCTATCCGGCGCTGATGGCGGCGGATATCCTTGTCTATCACGCCACCCATGTACCGGTGGGTGAGGATCAGAAGCAGCATCTGGAACTGACCCGCGACATCGCGATCAAGTTCAACCATGATTATGGCGTCGATTTCTTTCCGGTCACCGAACCGGTGATCGAAGGCGCCGCCACACGGGTGATGAGCCTGCGCGACGGATCAAAGAAAATGTCGAAATCCGACCCATCGGATGCCAGCCGCATCAACATGACCGATGATGCCGATACGATTGCCAAGAAGATCCGCAAGGCAAAGACCGATCCCGATGCCCTGCCGTCTGAGGCGAAAGGGCTGGACGACCGTCCCGAAGCGCGCAACCTGGTCGATATCTATGCCGCGCTGAGCGATCAGAGCGTCGATCAGGTGTTGGCCGAGGTGGGCGGCAAGCAGTTTGGTGAGTTCAAGCCGATGCTGGCGGATCTGGCGGTCGCAAAACTTGCCCCGATCGCAACCGAGATGGCGCGGCTGATGAATGAACAGACCGAGATCGACCGCATTCTGACCCGCGGGTCAGAACGTGCGCGCGCGATTACCGCTCCGATCCTGCGCCAGACCTATGACATCATCGGGATGGTGCCGCCGGTTACCCTCTGACCCTTTGAGTCCTGCCCAAGCCTGATCGAACGGGCTTGGGCCCTCATGCCGCATCCTGCTGCAACACATCCGCGACAATCGCTTCGGCAACGTGGTGCGGGCTCACGTCGCGGGCCTTGGCGGCGCGCAGAATACGATCCATCGTGGCGTCGAGCGCGGCGAGCTTGTCGGCAACCCAGGTCTCGCGTGCGTCGATACGCAGGATCTCGGTCGCGACATTGATGATGCCACCGCCATTGGCCACGAAATCCGGCGCATAAAGGATGCCGCGCCGGTGCAGCCGGTGACCATCTTCTGCCGTGGCAAGCTGATTGTTCGCCCCGCCCGCGACCGCCTTGACCCGCAACCGGTCGATCCGATCCGCGTCAAGGATGCCACCTATGGCGCAAGGCGCGAAGATATCGGCCTCGACATCAAAAATCGCATCGCCCACCACAACTCGTGCATCAAATTCGGCCTCGGCCCGCGCGGTGCGCGCGGGATCGATATCGCTCACCACCAGCCGCGCGCCCTGCTCATGCAGGAATACACACAGGTTCCAGCCAACATTGCCAAGCCCCTGCACGCTCACGGTCCGGCCCGACAGGTCATCTGAACCCAACCGGTGCCGGGCCACCGCCCGGATCGCGTTGAAAATGCCGCGCGCCGTGACCGGGGAAGGATCGCCGCTGGCATGTCTGCCCTGTTCAAGCCCGGCCACACATCTGGTCTCGCTTGCAATCTCAGCCATGTCCGACGGGGTCATGCCCATATCTTCGGCTGTCCAATAGCGCCCATCAAGGCGCGCCACCGCGCGGCCAAAGGCCTGCAACAGGCCAGGCGTCTTGTCACGTGTCGGATCACCGATGATCACCGCCTTGCCACCCCCCAGCGGCAAGCCTGCAGCGGCGTTTTTAAGGGTCATGCCCTGTGACAGGCGCAGCGCGTCTTCGAGCGCGTCGTCGACACTGTCATAAGGCCGCATGCGCACCCCGCCCGCCGCTGGGCCAAGCTGGGTCGAGTGTATGGCAATCAGGCCCAACAGGCCGCTTTTGGTATCTTCTATGCGCCAGACACCCTCATGCCCGGGCGCGTCGATCTGGGTCAGAACCATCTCTCTCCTCCGTCTTCAGAAGGATTTTCTCACAAGGCGTGCAGGAAATATCACCAATTACAGCTATTCAGACAAGACAACTTGGAGGTATCCTCCAAGAAGCCGATAAATTTTGGAACTTTCCTGATGGACGCGATTGATCATCGAATCGTTTACCACCTGCAACGGGACGGGCGGATGACCGTCACCGATCTGGCCGAAGCTGTGGGGCTTTCCCCAACGCCCTGCGCGCGGCGGGTGGAGCGGTTGCAGAAACAGGGCGTCATCACCGGTTACGGCGCGCGGGTTGATCCGGGAAAGCTGGGGCTGGGTGTGTCGATCTTTGTCTCGGTGGAACTGGCCCGGCAGGACAAATCGGCGATCGACGCGTTCGAGCGGGCTATCCTGTCCTGCGACGAGGTCATGGAGTGTTATCTGATGACCGGATCGCGCGACATTCTGCTGCGCGTGGTGGCCGCCGATCTGGCCGCCTTCGACCGGTTTCTGGAAAACCGGCTGATGCAGATCCCAGGCATCCGCAACCTGCGATCCAACTTCGCGCTCAGAACCATCATGAAGCGCAATGAGTTGCCGCCCCCTGACTGACCTCAATGGGCGAAACGGCTCTGGACGCGTACAGCATTCCTGCCTAGGTTTCGTCCGTTCAGGGAGGACGCGATGGCGACGGGCAAGAATATTCGCACCTATTTCGACGGCCAGTGGCATGAGGGCGACGTGCCGATCATGCGGGCGGCAGATCACGGCGCGTGGCTGGGAACGAATGTGTTCGACGGCGCACGTCACGTGAACGGGCTGAGCCCCGATCTCGACGCGCATTGCGCCCGGGTCAACCGGTCCGCCGAGGCGATGATGCTGGTGCCCACCGTCTCGACAGAAGAGATGGTGGTAATTGTCGAAGAGGGGCTGAAAGCATACGCCCCGGATGCTGCGGTCTATATCCGTCCAATGTACTGGGGCATCGACGGCGACAGCACGGCGATTGTGCCGACCCCGGACAAGACCGGCTTTGCCATCTGTCTGGAGGAAATCCCTCTGGCCCCGCCAAGTGCAGCCGCGACCCTGACCACCACGCGCTTTCGTCGTCCCGTGCTGGAATCGTCAGTGGTGAACGCCAAGGCTGGCGCGCTTTATCCCAACAATGCGCGGATGCTGCGTGAGGCCCGACAGAAAGGGTTCTCGAACGCGCTGGTCGCGGATGCGATGGGCAATGTGGCCGAGACGGCGACGGCCAATATCTTTCTGGTCCGGGATGGCGAGGTCTTTACCCCCATGCCCAATGGCACGTTTCTGGCCGGCATCACGCGGGCGCGCCATATCGCCAACCTGCGTGCGGATGGCGTATCGGTGCATGAGGCGGTCTTGTCCTTCGATGACTTCCACGACGCGGATGAGGTCTTCATGTCAGGCAATATGAACAAGGTCACCCCGGTCACCGCGCTGGATGAGACCAGCTATCAGGTCGGCCCGGTTGCGCGGCGGGTCCGCGACCTTTATTGGGACTGGGCGGCGTCAAGCAGGTAACCCTTTGGGGCGCCTGCAAAACCACCGGTTGCCAGTCCCAATTTGCTGGGGCATGATCCACAAGGAAAGGAGCCATCCTCATGCGGAAGTTTCTCGTCGTCCTCGATGACAGCCGCGAATGCCTGAACGCCATGCGTTTCGCGGCCATGCGCGCGGCCCATACGGGGGGAGGCGTTGCGATCCTGTCGGTGATCCCGCCGGATGAATTCAATCACTGGATTGGTGTGGGCGAGGTGATGCGAGAAGAGGCGCGTGAGCGCATTCATGCCCATTACGAAGTGTTCGCCAAATGGATGCGCGACAAGCAATCCGTTGAACCTGAACTGGTGATCCGCGAAGGTGACGCCGTACCCGAGATCATCGCCCATGTGAGCGAAGACCCCGAGATCGGGGTGCTGGTGCTGGGGGCCGGGACCGATAAGAAAGGCCCCGGACCGCTTGTCACGCAGATGAGCCGCTCGTCTGGATCGTTGCCCATCCCGATCACCATCGTGCCCGGCGATCTGAGCAAGGAAAAGCTGGAAGCGATCACCTGAGTCCAGCTCAGCCGGGTCAAGGTTCGCAACATCCGCCCTTGACCTCGCCATCACTCGATTTAGAATTGTTCTAAACCTTGACTTGCGGCCTGCCCGGTCGCATATCTGCTGCTCTGATCATGGAGACCCGGAAATGTTCATCCAGACCGAATCGACCCCGAACCCCGCAACGCTGAAGTTTCTGCCGGGACAGAGCGTCCTGGATATTGGCACCGCCGATTTCCCTTCGGTCGATACGGCCGAAAAATCGCCTCTGGCGAGCCGCATCTTTGCGGTGAGCGGCGTCACCGGCGTGTTTCTGGGCAACGACTTCGTGACCGTCACCAAGGCCGATGACATCGATTGGGATCACATCAAACCCGCCATTCTGGGCGCGGTGATGGAGCATTTCCAGTCAGGCCAACCCGCCATCAACGAGGGCGGCGCGGCCAATTCCGGTCATGCTGAGCATACCGGTGAAGATGGCGAAGTCGTCGACCAGATCAAGGAGTTGCTCGACAGCCGGGTCCGCCCTGCCGTGGCGCAGGATGGTGGCGACATCACCTTTCACGGCTTTGATCGCGGCGTCGTCTATTTGCATATGCAAGGCGCCTGCGCCGGGTGCCCGTCCTCGACGCTGACCCTGAAAATGGGCATCGAGAACCTGCTGCGCCACTATATCCCCGAAGTGACCGAGGTGCGCCCGGTTGCCGTCTGATCCAGGTGCCGTCCCGGTCGTGACCGGGCGGTGCTATTGCGGCGCGATGCAGCTGTCTTCGTCCAACCCGCCCCTGACGGTGGCCTATTGCCATTGCGCCGACTGCCGCCGCTGGACCGGCGCGCCGGTGGGGGCCTTTGCGGCCTTCAACCGCGCCGATCTGATCACCGAGCCCGCGCTGGGTGAGGGAACCTCACATCATCCGGCTGTGCGGCGCTGGAATTGTGATCGTTGTGGCTCGCCCTTGGTCGCGACCTTCGATTATCTGCCCGGTCAGATCTATGTGCCCGTAGGTTTGCTCGATCAGGCTGACGCATTTCCGCCGCAGATACATTGCCATGCCGACAAGGGATTGCCCTGGCTGCACATCTCCGACGATCTTGAACGCGCGCCGGGGTCAGGCCGGGACACCCTGAACAACACGACAAAAACATGAGCGACACGTGACCCTGATCCTTGGCTTTGACACGTCCGGCCCCTATTGCGCGGCAACCCTGCTGCGCGACGGTGAGGCGGTGGCCCTGCGCCATGAGGCCATGAAGAAAGGGCAGGCCGAGCGTTTGATGCCGTTGCTGGAAGAGGTTCTGAACGAGGTCGGGATCATCTGGCGCGATCTTGACGCCATTGGTGTAGGCACCGGCCCCGGCAACTTCACCGGCATCCGTATTGCCGTGTCCGCCGCGCGTGGTCTGGCGCTGGGCCTTGATATTCCAGCGGTGGGGGTGGACGGATTCGACGCCCGCGCGCTTTCTGCGCCGCCCGCCCATCAGGTCGCGATCCCCGCGCCGCGCGACCAGCTCTATCTGCGCACGGAGGCAGGCATCGCATTGCTTGCCCGGTCCGAGATCGACGGGCCGGTGCATGCCGAGGTTGATCCGGCGGATTTGGTGCGCGCCATTGCCCGGCTTGCCGCCGAACGGCGTGCCGAGACGACGACGCCCCCTGCCCCGGTCTATGCACGCCCTGCGGATGCGGCCCCGGCCAGCGACCCGCCGCCGCGCATTCTGGACGCATGACACCGGCGCAGATGGCAGAAACCCATGCCGCTGCCTTCACCGGAGCGCGGCCATGGTCAGCGGATGAGTTCGAGGCGCTGCTGTCGAACCGGTTCACGCATCGGGCAGGCGACCCGCGTTGTTTTGCCGTCTACACATTGATCACCGATCAGGTCGAGTTGCTCACCATCGCCACCCATCCCGACTTCCAGAGACTGGGTTTGGCGCGGCGATGCATGGAGCTTTGGCAATCCCAAGTCACCGAACAGGGCGCAAAACGCGCGTTTCTGGATGTGGCCGAGGATAATGCCGCCGCGATCGCGCTCTATCAAGGTTGCGGCTACGCGGTGAGCGGGTTGCGGCGCGGATATTACCTGCGCGAGGCAGGCGTGCGGGTTGACGCAATCGCTTTGGAGCGCGCCTTGCCGTGAAGGAAAGCAGACGCCGAACCACCCATCGCTGCAAAAAGCGGTTGACCCCCGGCACCCGGCGCGGCCTTAATTGCCAGCGTTATAGACACTTGATCGATCACCGGGGCTCTGGGGATGACCCGCGCCCTCAACCAAAATAACAACGGGAGTATCCAATGACCCTCATGAAATCCCTGATGGGAGCGGCAGCTGCGGTTGCCTTAACCGCAGGTCTCGCTTCGGCGGAACCGGCGCTGATCTACGATCTGGGCGGCAAGTTCGACAAATCGTTCAACGAAGCCGCTCACAATGGCGCGGAACGCTGGGCAAAGGATACCGGCGGCTCCTACAAGGACATTGAGATCCAGACAGAGGCCCAGCGTGAGCAAGCTGTTCGCCGCTTTGCCGAGGCGGGTTTCAATCCTGTGGTGACGACCGGCTTCGCCATCGCTTCGGTGCTGGAAGAAGTGGCGCCTGACTATCCGGACACCAAATTCGTCACCATCGACGGCTGGGTTGATCCGGAAAAGAACCCGAATGTTCTGGTTATCGGCTTTACCGAGCATGAAGGATCTTATCTGGTCGGTATGATGGCCGCGCAGGCCTCGGAATCGGGCACCGTTGGCTTCATCGGCGGCATGGATGTGCCCCTGATCCGCAAATTCGCCTGCGGATATGCTCAGGGCGTCAAGGCGGCCAACCCGGACGCGACGATCATCGCCAACATGACCGGCACGACGCCCTCGGCCTGGAACGACCCGGTGAAGGGCTCGGAACTGACCAAGGCGCAGATCAGCCAGGGCGCTGACGTGGTCTATGCCGCGGCAGGCGGTACCGGCGTGGGTGTTCTGCAGACCGCAGCGGATGAAGGCATCCTGTCGATTGGCGTGGACAGCAACCAGAACCACCTGCATCCGGGTAAGGTTCTGACCTCGATGCTGAAACGCGTGGACGTGGCGGTCTATAACGTCATGCAGGCGGGTGAAAACATGGAACCAGGCGTACTGGTGTTGGATCTGTCCGCTGATGGTGTGGGCTATGCCATGGACGACAACAATGCCGAGTTGGTCAATGCCGACATGCAATCCTCGGTCGAGGATGCCAAGGCCAAGATCATCTCAGGCGAAATCCAGGTCCATGACTACACCAGCGACGATAGCTGCCCGGTTCTGAATTTCTGAGCCGCAATACTCTCTAGGCAAACGGGCGTTGGCCCGTTTGCCTGACGGCCCGGATAAGGTGCCGCGACAAGGCCAGTTTCAAGTGATCGATAAGCCCACAATTACGATCACAGCCCTGCGCCGCGCAGGTCCGAGAGGCAATTCACCTTATACCCGACGTTTTTCCCGCTTGCTCTCTCTCAACACACTCAAATAAATGTTCGTTGGTCTGTGCTGCAGGGCAGCATAAACGGTTGATTTCCTGACGCTGCGTGAATTAACAGTAAACATGCAAATTTACCTTCCCATCGCTGAAGTTTCGGTCAACGCGTTCCTGCTGCTGGGTCTGGGGGGCCTCGTGGGGGTTCTGTCCGGCATGTTCGGGGTCGGCGGCGGCTTTCTGATGACACCGCTTCTGTTTTTCATCGGCATTCCCCCCGCTGTTGCCGTTGCGACTGAAGCCAACCAGATCGTCGCATCGTCGTTTTCCGGCGTGCTGGCCCATTTCAGGCGGCGAACGGTCGATTTCAAGATGGGAGGCGTGCTGCTGGTCGGAGGCCTGACCGGCGCGGCACTCGGCGTGGTGGTGTTCAACTACCTCAAGAGCCTCGGACAGGTCGATCTGCTGGTCAAGCTTTGTTACGTGGTCTTTCTGGGCGTGGTCGGCGGGCTGATGTTCATCGAAAGCCTCAACGCGATCCGCAAATCTCGCAAGGCAAATGGCGCGCCCCCGCCGAAACGCCGCCAGCGCGGTTGGGTCCACGCATTGCCCTTGAAGATGCGCTTTCGCACATCCGGCCTCTATATATCGGCCATCCCACCCCTGATCGTTGGCGTGTTTGTCGGTATCCTGTCGGCCATCATGGGGGTCGGCGGCGGCTTCATCATGGTGCCAGCGATGATCTATATTCTCGGGATGCCCACCAAGGTTGTGGTCGGCACCTCTCTGTTTCAGATCATCTTCGTCACCGCGTTCACCACGATGCTGCATGCAACCACCAACTTCACCGTTGACGTGGTGCTTGCGGTTCTGCTGCTTGTGGGCGGCGTGATCGGGGCGCAGATCGGAACGCAGATCGGCACCAAGCTGAAAGCCGAACAATTGCGGGTTTTGCTTGCGATGATGGTTCTGGCCGTCTGCGGCAAACTGGCGCTGGACCTTCTCCTGCAACCGGCCGAGCTATTCTCGCTGGGCACGGAGGGGGGGCACTGATCATGTGGCGCGCTCTGTTTGCCCTGCTGTTTGTCGCCGCGCCTCCCGCGCTGGCCATGGAAGAAGAAATCGTGCTTGGGCTGAGCCAGGATCGGGTCGCCATCACCTCGACCTTTGATGGGTCCGACATTCTGGTCTTTGGCGCGGTCAAACGCGAGGCACCCATCCCGGACGCAGAGCCGCTGGAAGTCGTGATCACGGTCTCTGGCCCGTCTGAACCGGTGATGGTACGCCGCAAGGAAAAGAAATTCGGCATCTGGGTCAATGTGGACAGCATTCTAGTCGATTCCGCACCCAGCTTTTATGCCGTTGCCACCAGTGCGCCGTTCAACGAAGCGATCAGCCATACAGATGATCTGCGCTATAAGGTCTCGGTCCCCCAGGCGATCCGGTCGGTGGGCGCAGATATGAAGGTTCAGGACGCACAGCAATTTTCCCAGGCCGTCATCCGCATCCGCGAAGCGGAAGGGCTTTATTCCTTGCGCGAAGACACGGTTGCGGTGGATCAGCAGACGCTGTTCCGAACCTCGATCTCGATGCCTGCAAACCTTATCGAAGGCGACTACAAGACGCGCATCTTTCTGACCCGTGGCGGCAAGGTGGTGTCGCAAATCGTCACCGATATCGATGTGCGAAAGGTCGGGCTGGAACGTTTCCTGTTCAACCTGTCACGGCAGCAACCGGCAATCTATGGCCTGATGTCGCTGGCGATCGCGATCTTCGCCGGTTGGGGCGCCTCTGCCGCCTTTACCGTCTTGCGCAACCGCTGATCGGCGATCTCAGCCCTCCTGCCCTTCCAGCGTCAGAGCCGCAGCCGGGATCTGGCGCAGATCATCCACGCGCAGCGGATGGGTGGGCTTTGACAGCCGGTTGCGCACCACCCAGATCAGCCGATCCTGCGCCCGGGTGATGGCCACATAAGCCAGACGTTTCCACAAGGGCTGACCGGCCTCCACACGCCCCATTCGGGCCGCTGTATAGATGTCGGGCCCAAAGACCTGCACCGTGTTCCATTGCGACCCTTGCGCCTTGTGGATCGTAACCGCCGCGCCATGCAAAAAGGTGGCCCCCATGCGCGCAGCGAAGGGAATGAAGGGTTCTTCCTCGTCGGGTTTTTCGATCTTCACGATCGAAGCGGCGCTTACCTGTGGCTCTTCGGCCCCGATTACGTGCAGCTTTGAAAACCCCGGTTTGCGCCCCGGCCCCAGATAGATGACCTGCGCGCCCTTGATCAGCCCCCGCGCTTCGAGGTCCAATCGTTTCTTGCGATGCTTGAGCGGCAATTCGATCCCGTCGCAGATCAGCGGCTCACCTTCCAGCAGCGCCTCTTCCGGGGCGCCATGGACCGTGCGGAAGGCGTTGATCAGGCGGATGCGCGTGGCGTTGCGCCAGACCAGCACCGGGCTGCGTGCCATCAGGTCGACCTCGACCCGCGCCCCCCAAACCACCCGATCATCGCGCCGGGCGGTGTCTTGGATCATGTCCTCGAAATCCTGAAACCCCAGCGCGGGATCAGCCAGCGCATGGGCCAGATCCAGGATCGGGTTATCGGCCTCTTGCCGATGAACGCGCTGCAGGTTCAACTTGCGCGGCTCCGGCAGCCCGTCAAACACCATCGAGCCCGACTGGTTCACAGGTGCAAGCTGCGCCGGATCACCAAACAGCAGCAGGGTCGGAAATATCTCCTTGAGATCCTCGAACTGCCGGTCGTCCAGCATCGAGGCCTCATCGACAAAACCGATATCCAGCGGCTCATCCCGGCGCTTCCAGCCGGTGATGAAATCCGAGCCACGCAGGCCGGCCGCAGCCAGAGCGCCGGGAATGGATTTGTTGCGCTCATAGAACGCGGCGGCACGGTCCAGTGCCTCGTCGCTCAGCCCCTCAATCTCGGGCCGCTCGCCATTACCCGCCAGCCATTCGGCGACGCGCTCATACTCCGGGTCATAGACCGGGGTATAGAGGATGCGGTGGATGGTTGTTGCGGGCACGCCTCGCAGGCGCAGCACGCTTGCCGCCTTGTTGGTCGGCGCCAGAATTGCCAAAGAGCGGCGCTCACGCGCCTTGCGGCTTTCGAAATCGCCCGACACGACATGAACGCCGGCCGCCTCCAGCGCCTTGTAGAGTTCGGCCAGCAGCAGGGTCTTCCCGGACCCCGCCTTGCCCACAACGGCCATGACGCCCGAGCTTTCCGTGCCCGAAGACAGGCGTAGCGTTTCGTCATCAATATCGATGCCCGCGTGGCGCAGCATCTCTGCCACACTGTCAAAGGCGGCGGCCTGATCGTCGGAAAATGTAACTGCGGCACTGCTCATGCCGCGACCCTATCGCCGCGCCCAGCAGATCACCAGACGCGGCGGGCAGCTTTACTGCGTTGTCAGGCGGTTTGTGCGAACCGGTGCTGGCCCGCCGACCCAAACGCGCGCGTGAACCAGAGCCGGGACAGGTCCAGCGAGATGTCGGCCCGTGTTGCCACTTTGTTGCGCGCCTCTTCGGTGAACTCCCACAACCCGACTGAGATCCGGTCGCGCCCTTCCCCCTCGGACCCGAGGATTTCAGGCGAAGATCCGATTGCTCTATAAATGCGCACCATTCGGGCATCAAAAACACCTGCAAAATGCTTGATCCCGAAGCCGGTCATGATCTCTCCGCCCCCCAGCATCAGGGCGGCAGCCACCCGGCTGTCGGCATCACGCGACAGGCAGAATCGCGTACATTCCCAGATCAGCGGGCTGCAGATCGGTGCGCCACCGGTCAAATGGCCAAAAATGTCGTTAACCATGACCGGGCCGGTTGTGGGCAGAAAACGCATCGACCCCCCATGGCCCCCTTCAGCATTCTCCCAGATGACATAAAGCGGGTTGAGCGCATCGTACTGGTCCCGCTCCTCGCCGTTTACATCAACCGAAACCTCCCAACCGAGCCTTGTTTTGAATTGATCCGCTCGGTCTTGGAACATTGCGCGCGCCAGATCGCGATGTTGATGCAATTGATCAGCATAAAGATAACGTAGCATTTGACTTCCCCTTGTCGTCCGAAATCTGGAACAAAGGGAGTACGTAAGAATGGTTAATATCTGGTCACCGAGGCGGGCGGCGCAATAAGCCGCAGCACGCTGCGCACTACATGACGATCAGACCCTGACTCAGCGCCTTCGCTATCGCGTGAGTTGTATTGAGCGCCCCGAGCTTGAAGCGCGCGCTCTCGATATAGACCCGCAGCGTGTGTTCGGAGATCGACAGAGAATGGGCGACCTGCGCGCGGCTATATCCCAAAGCCAGAAAGGTCAGTGCGTCCACCTCGCGTGGCGACAGGGCGCGCACTGGTTGCGGGCTGCGGTTTTCCTCGAAGTCCAGTGCTTTGCGATTGAAGTAATGCGCGATCAGGATCAGGTCGTGGCCATAAGTTTCCTTGAATTCCGACCATTCTTCGTCATCACAATTGTGGTTGGCCGTGAACAGGGCAAATTGACCACTCGGTCCACGCACCGGGATCGAATATCCTTGGTTGCCGACACCGTTGTTCAGCGCATCGGCCAAGAACCCCCTGGCCGCTTTCCCGGACCAGTCGACGGCCTTCCAGTCGACCGGGTGAAAACGCTGAAAGCAGCCGACAATTACCGGGTCTACCCGCAGATATTCCTTGTCGATATAACGCTGAATCCAGTCCGCCGGATAGGTTCCGCATCCATATTGCTCGCCCGCGCTGTCCACCCAATGATAGACAATGTGATCTATGTTCAGCGCATCGCGCAGACCGATGGATACGGCCTGCAGCCCATCAAGCCCGTCAGTGGCGTCCAACTCCTCCAAAATGGGGCTCAAATCGGCTTTCCTGTACATCTACCCGTGTCTTAGGCTCGTCCTCGAGCTTGGCGATCTCGACGGCCGCGATCAACTGAGTATCCCCCAGATGCTCAGCAAGGGTTTCCAGCCCGTTTGCCGATGCGAACGTCTTGAGATCCGCCAGCACATCAAGGATCCAATCGTTTCTTGCCATTACACTCTCCCCTCAACCGTTAACGAAGTGTTAATTTCAACTATAGCATGTGCGGATTTTGTTAGGAAATTCGCTGCTTTCCACTCCCCAGAAATAGCGAGGGAAAACTTTCTAAGTTATTGAAGTACATTCCCGCACCCGTTCCACGAAAAAAGCCAGCGAATCATCCCTGTGATTCGCTGACCTTTGTAGCGGCGATTGCCCTCGTGTCCGGTTAACGGCCGACCTCCAGAACTTCCTCCAAGGTCCGCAGCCCCGTCTTGGGCGCTTGAACCAGGACCGACATGTTGCCGGGCTTATGCTCGTTGCGCATCATCTTCATATGCGCCTCGGGCAGATCCGCCCAAGTGAAGACCTCGGACATGCAGGGGTCAAGGCGTCGCTCCAGCATCAGCTTGTTGGCCGCTGCCGCCTGCTTGAGATGGGCGAAATGCGAGCCCTGCAGGCGCTTCTGGTGCATCCAGACATAGCGGACGTCAAAGGTCAGGTTGAAACCGGTGGTGCCGGCGCAGATCACGACCATGCCGCCCTTTTTGCAGACAAAGCTGGACACTGGGAAGGTCGCCTCGCCGGGATGTTCGAACACCATGTCGACATTGTTGCCCTTGCCGGTGATGTCCCAGATCGCCTTACCGAATTTGCGCGCCTCTTTGAACCAGGTCGCATATTCGGGGCTGCCAACCTTCGGCAACTGGCCCCAGCAGTTGAAATCCTTGCGGTTCAGCACGCCCTTGGCACCCAGCCCCATCACAAAGTCGCGCTTGTCTTCGTCCGAGATCACGCCGATGGCATTTGCACCGGCAGTGTTGATCAGTTGGATCGCATATGAACCCAGACCACCCGACGCGCCCCAGACCAGAACGTTCTGGCCCGGCTTCAGGTCATGGGGGTGGTGGCCAAACAGCATACGATAGGCGGTGGCCAGCGTCAGCGTGTAGCACGCCGCCTCTTCCCAGCTCAGGTGCTTGGGGCGGGGCATCAGTTGCTGGGCTTGCACGCGCGTGAACTGGGCGAAGGAGCCGTCGGGGGTCTCATATCCCCAGATGCGCTGGCTGGGCGAGAACATCGGATCGCCGCCGTTGCATTCTTCGTCATCGCCATCATCCTGGTTACAATGGATGACGACCTCATCACCAACCTTCCAGTTCTTCACCCGGTCGCCCACGGCCCAGACAATACCCGAGGCATCGGACCCCGCGATGTGATAGGGTTCACCGTGGCCGTCAAACGGGCTGATCGGTTGACCCAGCGCGGCCCAGACACCGTTGTAGTTGACGCCTGCCGCCATAACCAGGACCAGCACGTCATGGCTGCCCAGTTCGGGCACGTCGACCACTTCCTGCTGCATTGCAGTGTTGGGCTCACCATGCCGTTCCTTACGGATCGCCCAGGAGTACATCTGCTTGGGGACATACCCCATCGGAGGGATTTCCCCCATTTCATACAGGTCTTTTTCCGGCGCTTCGTAGGCCGCCGAGCCGTTGTTTGTGTCCAAAGCCATGCTGGCCTCCTTTGTTCGCCTTTGCCGCAATGCAGAATCGCGGTGTTCAGCAAGGGATATGCAGGGACACGCAACATTGCAACCTATTTTGATCGCAATTTGTAATTTTATGACCCCGCAGATGCAGCATTCTCTTCTGCACTTGCAGAATCGGGCGACCTCACCTCCAGACGATCCGCCACCGAACGGGCGTAATAGGCCAGAAGATCAACGCGATCACCTGACACGCGATAGCGCCCGCCATCGCGTTTCAACATCCGACGATCCACCAATTGCTGCAGCGCGTCCTTGGCCTCGGTCTCGATATCTTCGTCCGGCAGAATAGCCCGCCCGCCTGCGAGGGCCGGAACGATGCGCTGGAATTCGGCCACCACATCCTCAAGGGTCATCTCGCCATTTTTTTGCAATAGCCATGCGGCGAGAGGAACCGGCAGCACTGGCACCAGCGCCCCGATCCGGCGCGACAGGTCTCGGGCGAGCGGAATTGTCAGGTCACGATCCAACTTGGCCTTGAAGCTGCCCAGCGAGACCGGCTCTCCAAAACTCACCGCCGCAAATCCAAAGCGGCGGAACCGGCCCAGAATGCGCTGCCAGATCTGTTTCAGAACCCAGGCAAAGACCACTCCGATCCGCGCCCGAAAGCGCCGCTCCTTGCGGCTGGCGGCAGCGGTCAGGATGGTATCTTCCAGCACTCGGTCATAGTTGATCGCAACCGGCACAAAGACCACGTCCCGGCCGCTCTCTTCTGCGGCGTCGATCATGTATTTCAGAAGACCCAGCTTGGGCGGGCCCATTCCGCCGGTCAGGCTCAACCCGCCTTCGGGAAAGATCGCCTGGGTCACGCCCGCCTCGGTCGCATGACGCACATAACAGGACAATACATTGCGATAGAGGTCACTGCGCGACTTGCGCCGGATGAAATAGGCCCCCATGGCGCGGATCAGACGGCTCAGCGGCCAGACCCGCGCCCACTCGCCCACCGCATAAGACAGCGCGGACTGATCCGCAGCCAGATAAGTCACCAGCACATAATCCATATTGCTGCGGTGGTTCATCACGAAGACAACTGTGGTGTCTTCTGGGATGGCGCGCAGCGCATCGGCATCTGCATAGGACAGACGGACCCGGAACAGCGCGTTGCTGATCAACCGCGCTGCACGAATCGCGAAGGAGAAATAGGCGAAGGCCGAAAAAGACGGAACAATTTCGCGGGCATACTTCCGCGCGGTTTCCGATGCAACGGCCTCGGGGATGCCATGCTCATGCGCGTGGGCCTGCACCGCGCGCCCGACTTCTGGATCATATATGATGCGTTGCATCATGTCGTGCCGCCGCATCAGCTTGAAAGGCTGTATCGGGCGCGTAAGCTGCTGGTTCAGCCGCGCCACGGCCCGTTCGAGTCGACGACGAAAGAACCACCTGACCGATGGCAACATGACCTTGTCCAGAGCGGCCACAATGGCGAAGCCCAGAATCAGCAGCAACAGCCAGAGCGGCATCTCTATCGTCTCAGTCATGTCGCCAAACTGCCACCAAACGATATCCGCTACAATCTAACGATTTTGCCAGGTTGCGCCGCAACGCAGCGAATTGACATTGACTGAAAATTGCGGTCTACCCCAATCCTGTGAAACATTATTGCCCTATCTGATCGCGAGGTCCCAAAATGACGCAGCCGCAGAAAGACCGCCCCTGGCTCATTCGCACCTATGCCGGTCATTCCACCGCCAAAGCCTCGAATGCGCTCTATCGCAGCAATCTGTCCAAAGGGCAGACGGGCCTTTCGGTCGCCTTCGACCTGCCGACCCAGACCGGCTATGACAGCGACCATGTGCTGGCGCGCGGCGAGGTGGGCAAGGTTGGCGTCCCGGTTTGCCATCTGGGCGATATGCGCACGCTGTTCGACCAGATCCCGCTGGAACAGATGAACACCTCGATGACGATCAACGCGACGGCGCCCTGGCTGCTGGCTCTTTATGTTGCCGTGGCCGAGGAACAGGGCGCAGATGTCTCAAAGCTGCAGGGCACGGTCCAAAACGATCTGATCAAGGAATATCTGAGCCGCGGCACCTATATCTGTCCGCCAAAACCGTCTCTGAAGATGATCGCCGACGTGGCCGAGTACTGTTACGAGAACGTGCCGAAATGGAACCCGATGAATGTGTGTTCCTATCATTTGCAAGAGGCCGGCGCGACGCCCGAGCAGGAACTGGCCTTTGCGTTGGCCACAGCGCAGGCGGTGCTGGACGAGTTGAAGCCGCGCGTTCCCGCCGAAGACTTTCCGGCTATGGTGGGTCGGATTTCCTTCTTTGTAAATGCCGGCATCCGCTTTGTCACCGAAATGTGCAAGATGCGGGCCTTTGTCGAACTGTGGGATGAAATTTGCGAAACGCGGTATGGGGTCGCCGACCCTAAATTCCGCCGCTTCCGTTATGGCGTGCAGGTGAATTCGCTGGGGCTGACCGAGCAGCAGCCGGAAAACAACGTTTACCGCATCCTGATCGAAATGCTGGCGGTGACGCTTTCGAAAAAGGCGCGCGCCCGTGCGGTGCAACTGCCTGCCTGGAACGAGGCTCTGGGCCTGCCGCGCCCCTGGGACCAGCAATGGTCGATGCGCATGCAGCAGATTCTGGCCTATGAGACCGATCTGTTGGAATATGGCGATCTTTTCGATGGCAACCCGGCGGTCGATGCCAAGGTTGCAGCGCTGAAGGACGGCGCGCGCGCCGAGTTGGACAATCTGGACGGCATGGGTGGCGCGGTTGCCTCGATCGAATACATGAAGTCCCGCCTGGTTGATGCCAATGCCGAGCGTCTGAACCGGATCGAGCGCTACGAGACAATCGTCGTCGGCGTGAACAAATGGACCGAGGGCGAGCCCTCGCCTCTGGAAACCGAGGATGGCGGCATCATGACCGTTGATCCGGCTGTGGAACAGGAACAGATCGCTCGCCTTGACGAGTGGCGCGGTGGCCGCGACAGCAATGCGGTGAAAGAAGCCCTGGCCGCATTGCGCGAGACCGCGCGGTCCGGCGGCAATATCATGGGACCCTCTATCCGGGCCGCCAAGGCAGGGGTCACCACCGGGGAATGGGCCGAAGAGATGCGTCAGGCTTTTGGCACCTATCGCGGCCCTACCGGCGTCTCGCGCTCGGTCTCGAACAAGACGGAAGGGCTCGAAGACCTCCGCAGCCAGGTGGATGCGGTCAGCGACAAGCTGGGGCGGCGGCTCAAGTTTCTGGTCGGCAAGCCGGGCCTTGACGGCCATTCCAACGGCGCCGAGCAGATCGCCTTCCGCGCCCGCGACTGCGGCATGGATATCTCCTATGACGGCATTCGCATGACACCCGAGGAAATCGTTGCCGCCGCGATCGAGGACGATGCCCATGTGGTCGGCCTGTCGATACTGTCCGGCAGCCACCTGCCGCTGGTCGAAGAGGTTATGCAGCGGATGCGGGACGAAGGGCTGGGGCACATTCCGGTCGTGGTGGGTGGCATTATTCCCGACGAGGATGCTGAAAAACTCAAAGCTGTCGGTGTTGCCAAAATCTATACGCCGAAAGACTTCGAATTGAATTCGATTATGGCTGATATAGTCAGCTTAGCCGATCCAAATCAAATAGCGGCCTAGACTTTTTAGAATTTCCTTGAAAATGGCGCTGAACAACGTCATTGAAACCACTAGTGTGGCGCTGTAGCGCCACGCTATTTTTTTGAGTTTCAAAGGAGACAGAAATGGGGATGGATCTGAAAGCGATGTCACGCAAGGAATTGCTGAAATTGCAGTCCGACGTCGAAAAGGCGATCAAAACCGCCGAGCAAAAGGAAAGAAAAGACGCGTTGATCGCGGCCGAGAAAGCAGCGGCTGAATTCGGCTTCTCCTTGTCCGAACTTCAAAGTGATACCAGGAAATCAACCAAAGGTACCAAGGCCGTCGCCAAGTATCGCAACCCGGCCAACCCGGAACAGACCTGGACCGGGCGCGGTCGCAAGCCGCAATGGATTCACGACGCCCTGACCTCAGGGGCCGATATATCCGATCTGGAAATCTGAATTAACAAAGTCTCACGATGACAATTCACATCGGTGCAAAACCGGGCGAAATTGCCGAGACGGTTCTATTACCGGGCGATCCGCTGCGCGCGAAATGGGCGGCGGAAACATTCCTGGATAATGTACGGCAAGTAAATGACGTACGTGGAATGCTGGGTTTTACCGGCGAATGGAACGGCCACTCCGTTACCATTCAGGGCAGCGGCATGGGAATGCCGTCGCTTTCCATTTACGTGAACGAGCTGATCAGCACCTATGAGGCCAAGACCCTGATCCGGATCGGCTCCTGCGGCGCGATGCAGCAGGATGTGGGGTTGCGTGATGTGATCCTTGCGATGACGGCGTCAACACTCAGCACGCCGTCGCGGGGCATTTTCCGGGAGTTGAACTTTGCCCCCTGCGCGGATTGGAGCCTTCTCAAGGCAGCCACTGAAGCAGCGGAAGCAAAAGGCACCCCCACCCATGTCGGCGGCATCTATTCTTCGGACGTGTTCTATGACGAGCGCCCCGACCTGAATGATCAGATGGTGCGCCATGGCATTCTGGGCGTCGAGATGGAAGCGGCAGAGCTCTACAATCTGGCGGCCCGGCACAAATGTCGCGCGCTGGCGGTTCTGACCGTGTCCGATCACCTGCTGACGGGTGAGGCCTTGCCCAGCGATCAGCGGCAGAGCAGTTTCGGCGACATGGTTGAGATCGCGCTAGAGGCCGCCTTCGCCTGATGAACAACCGTCAGGGCGGTTCAACTGCCCTGACCCCAGCCATGTGACCGGTCATAGCCATTGGATTCTGGTGGGGACCATGCCTCCAGCACGCCTTCGGCAGGCGCATAGACCTCGACCAATAGCGGGTGGCAAGCGGCGACGTCGGAGGAATGTTCGGACGAGCAATCGCCGCCCGGGCACGCGCTGAGTCCGCCCAGCAAATCAAACTCGGCGAAGAATTCCAGATAGTCCCCCGGTCGCACCGGCGAGGCTTTCATGAAATACTGCCCTGTGTCGCGGGTGAACCCGGTGCACATGAAGACGTTCAACACATCATGCACATACGGCTCGGCCTTTTCGGGCGAGACACCCAGGTGATCTGCAAGGGCGCGAGTCAGGTTGGAATGGCAACAATGATGGTACCGCGTGCCCGCCAGCAGGTTGCCGGTATAGGGATCACAGCGCGTGCCGATCACATCATGCACCGACCCGCCAAAGCTGTCGATGCCATACCAGCCCAGCGTATCTGACACGATCGTGGCCATGGGCCGGAGATAGGGAAAACTGCTCCACATACGCTCGCCCGTGGTCAGATGCGTGCCATGCAGCGCGCGGGTCTTGCCGGAGTAGAAACACTCGGACAGCTCTGACGCGTTCCACAGGTTCAAGTCACCTACCTGGGGCCCCTCGACGCTGGTAATGCGAAAGAAATGACCCGCCGGCACCTCGAAGCAGCGCGCATCGCGTGGCGGAACCAGCGTTTCACCGATTCTCCGCGCGCCTTGCCGGGCTTGCGCATAGAGCGCCAGATCCGGCGCTGGCAATGTGTCATTCGGATAGCAGATCACCGGCGCTACGGCGCGTCGTGCCTCGGCATCTTCTGGTGTTTTGGTCATTTTGAGCCCTCTCCCATCGGGAAAGGGCCAGAGTGCGCCGCAAGATGCAAGTCTTATTGCCTGAGGCAGGCTTTCGGTTCGTCCAACCCTTTCTGCT
Source organism: Ruegeria jejuensis (assembly GCF_041537905.1). Taxonomy (NCBI): domain Bacteria; kingdom Pseudomonadati; phylum Pseudomonadota; class Alphaproteobacteria; order Rhodobacterales; family Roseobacteraceae; genus Ruegeria; species Ruegeria jejuensis. Next base: position 72,345 of record NZ_JBGRUO010000002.1, read on the forward strand.
CAGCACCACAGGCGCTGCACCGCCACAGGCCCTCGCTGCGATGCTCGCGCCAGCGGCAGTCGCGGGTCAGGCTGGTCGTTCTGGACCTCCAGAAGAAATAGGCAAAGACCGCAAGGCCGAGCAATAACAAGAGAACGGGCATTCCCGATCTCTACTCTTTTGCGGTTTGTAAGGCAAACCTGTGCGCTGACAGGAGGCGAAGATCAGGCGGCGTTTGCGTATTCGAACAACTCCGGTTCACGCTTGTCCAGGTCTGGCACGACCGGCACAGGGCAGTAATAGGCCCAGGCCTCTTCCATATAGTCCAGCGCCTCTTGCGCCGTTGTTGCGGGGGTTTCGGAGAGTTTCATGATCCGATCCTTTGGTTTCATGCCCTCCCCGCGAACAGGATAAAACGACGGATCGAGGATTTCACCCCACCTCTTTGCAATCTCGACATGCGTCCTTTGCATCCGTGACGCAGCGCCGCATTCAACCAAAAACCCCCGGCACGGAGGCCAGGGGTTCAAAGAGGTTCAGGTTCTATCGGTCAGACCGTGCGTTCAACCATCATCTTTTTGATCTCGGCAATCGCCTTGGCCGGGTTCAGACCTTTGGGGCAGGTTTTTGCGCAGTTCATGATAGTGTGACAGCGATAGAGCTTGAAGGGGTCTTCCAACTCGTCCAGCCGCTCGCCAGTGGCTTCATCCCGGCTGTCGATAATCCAGCGATAGGCATGCAGCAGTGCTGCGGGGCCGAGATAGCGGTCACCATTCCACCAGTAAGACGGGCAGGAGGTCGAGCATGAAGCACACATTACACATTCATAAAGACCGTCCAGCTTCTTGCGGTCCTCAATCGATTGCTTCCACTCTTTCGCCGGGCGGTTGGTCTTGGTTTCCAGCCACGGCATGATCGAGGCGTGCTGGGCATAGAAATGGGTCAGGTCCGGGATCAGGTCCTTGACCACCGGCATATGCGGCAGTGGGTAGATCTTCACATCGCCCTTGATCTCGTCCATGCCATAGATACAGGCCAGCGTGTTGATGCCGTCGATATTCATCGCGCAGGACCCGCAGATGCCCTCGCGGCAGGACCGGCGGAAGGTCAGCGTCGGGTCGATCTCATTCTTGATCTTGATGAGCGCGTCCAGAACCATCGGGCCGCATTCATCCATATTCAGGAAATAGGTATCAACACTTGGGTTTTTCCCGTCATCCGGGTTCCAGCGATAGATCTGAAACTTGCGCACATTGGTCGCGCCTTCGGGCTTGGGCCAGGTTTTGCCCGTTGTGATGCGGCTGTTCTTGGGGAGGGTCAGTTGTACCATGTCATCCTCTCCTTAGAAGGTCCGCGCCTTGGGCGCGATTTTTTCAAGATTGATGCCGCCTTCGGCTTCGGTGCTGAGCGGGTCGACGATCACTGGACGATAACTGAGGTCAACCTTGTTGCCATCAATCCGAGAGACCGTGTGGACCCGCCATTTCTCATCATCGCGCGTGGTGAAGTCCTCATGCGCATGGGCGCCGCGTGATTCCTTGCGCGCCTCGGCGCCAATGATCGTGGCCAGCGCGTTGGGCATCAGGTTGGTCAGTTCCAGGCTTTCCATAAGATCGCTGTTCCAGACCAGCGAGCGGTCGGTCACATGCAGGTCATCCATCTTGGCTGCAATCGCGGTCATCTTCTCGACCCCTTCGGCCATCGTCTTGGAGGTCCGGAACACCGCCGCGTCCGCCTGCATGGTGCGCTGCATCTCAAGGCGCAAGTCAGCGGTCGGCACCGCGCCAGACGCGTTGCGGACGCTGTCGAAGCGGTCAAATGCCTTGTCGACAGAGGCTTGGTTCAACACCGGGTTCGGCGCTTCGGGGTCGACCACCTTGCCGGCGCGGATCGCAGCAGCGCGGCCAAAGACCACCAGGTCGATCAGCGAGTTCGAGCCAAGCCGGTTCGCCCCGTGAACCGAGGCACACCCGGCCTCACCCACAGCCATCAGACCCGGCACAAGCGCGGTCGGGTCTTTCTTGGTGGGGTTCAAAACCTCGCCCCAATAATTGGTCGGGATACCGCCCATATTATAATGCACAGTCGGCAGAACCGGGATCGGTTCCTTGGTGACATCAACACCGGCAAAGATCTTGGCGCTCTCTGAAATCCCCGGCAAACGCTCATGCAGCGCCTCGGCAGGCAGGTGGCTGAGATTCAGGTGGATGTGATCGCCATCTTTGCCCACACCCCGGCCTTCGCGGATTTCCATGGTCATCGAGCGCGAAACATAGTCACGCGGCGCGAGGTCCTTGTAGTGGGGCGCGTAGCGCTCCATGAACCGTTCGCCCTCGGAATTGGTGAGGTAGCCGCCCTCACCCCGCGCGCCTTCGGTGATCAGGCAGCCCGAGCCGTAGATGCCGGTCGGGTGGAACTGCACGAATTCCATGTCCTGCATGGCCAGACCGGCGCGCGCCACCATACCGCCACCATCGCCGGTGCAGGTATGGGCCGATGTCGCGCTGAAATAGGCGCGGCCGTAACCGCCCGTGGCCAGCACCACCATCTTGGCGTTAAACACATGCATCGTACCATCGTCCAGCTTCCAGCAAACGACCCCCTGACACTGCCCGTCCTCGGACATGATCAGGTCGATGGCAAAATATTCGATATAGAATTCAGCGTTGTTCTTGAGGCTCTGACCATAAAGCGTGTGCAGAATCGCGTGGCCGGTCCGGTCGGCGGCGGCACAGGTGCGCTGCACCGGAGGGCCCTCGCCAAATTCTGTCGTGTGACCACCAAAGGGACGCTGATAGATCTTGCCCTCTTCGGTGCGGGAGAACGGAACGCCGTAATGTTCCAGCTCATAAACCGCCTTGGGCGCCTCGCGCGCGAGGTATTCCATCGCGTCGGTATCGCCCAGCCAGTCAGAGCCCTTGACGGTGTCATACATATGCCACTGCCAGTGGTCGGGGCCCATGTTGGACAGCGACGCCGCAATCCCGCCCTGTGCGGCAACGGTATGCGACCGGGTCGGGAACACCTTGGTCACGCAGGCGGTGCGCAGCCCCTGCTCGGCCATGCCCAGCGTGGCGCGCAGGCCTGCGCCACCGGCACCAACCACAACGACGTCATATTCATGCGTCTCGTATTCATAAGCAGCCATGTGTCAGAACTCCCAGGCGCGTCAAAGAGCAATGCGCGCGATGGCGAAAACGCCCGCCGCGGCTGCTGCATAAGAAAGGCAAATCACCAGAATGATGAGAATCTTCTGGGCCAGCCCGTGAACATAATCCTCGATCAGAACCTGCGCGCCTTCGGCAAAATGCTTGAAGCCCACGATCAGGGTCAGCACGGCAACGATGGCAGGGAACGGTTTGCTGTAATAGGCGATCACCGCGTCATGCGGCTGCCCCAGCATCGGACCGAAGGTGAAGATGAAAAGCGGCACCAGAAACAGCAGCGCAACCGCGCTGACTTTCATCGACCAGAAATGTGCGGTGCCGGTTTTGGCGGAACCAAGACCATCAGCCCGCTTGCGATCGGTAAGATAACGCATGACAGTGTCTCCTTACGCGACGATGATGAGGGTGATGACGGTCAGGACAAAAGACCCGATCACAACGGCCCAGCCCAGCTTTTCGGCGACCGGCAGGTCCAAGCCCAGCGCATTGTCCCAGATCAGGTGCCGGATACCGGCCAGCGTGTGATACCAGATCGCCCAGACAGACAGCGCCATAACCACATCGCCCAGCAGCGAGGTCACCCACCAATCCGCGCGGGCAAACGCTTCGGGAGAGGTCGAGGCGGCCAGAAACCACCAGACAATCAGCAGCGCCGCAACGATCAGCGCATTGCCGGTGATCCTCGTCAGGATCGAGGTCACGGAGGTCAGCTGCGGACGATAGATCGTCAGATGTGGCGAAAGAGGGCGATTGCCCCTGTTGACATCTGCCATGGTGGCTCCTTTCCGTTAGCTGCAACGGTTTTAGCGGATTTTTCCGGCCTGTCACCCGCTGCGAGCGCAAACCGCCTGTGTTTTTTGTCACATACGCAGCGTTTCTTAGATTTGTGATCACGCATACAATTGCTGTGATCACGGAGCGTGCGCAAGATCGGCGGTATGTTCAATTCACGCAGACCGCATTGAAAGAAAACGAATCTTCATTCATTGCGCTGCGGCGGTCTGTTCGGTCACTTCACGCAGCAATTTCTTTCTGATCCGTTCCGGATAGTCATCAAACCCACCGGCTGTGACCACAAATGCACCGTCCCCCATGATCACATTCTCAAAGAAATAGGCCGTCAGGTCCGGCTCGCTCTGCTCGATGGCGATGGCATTGACCGTGATGTTGCGCGCGGCAAGATCAGCGCGCAGGCTGGTGGGTTCAATCCCTTCGTTCGACATGCCATCGCCCGACAGATCGATGAGATGCCGCTTGCAGCTGGCCACCTCGTCAAACCGGTCCATAGTTGTGGCCAACGCCTCGCCAATAGCTGTCGAAAAGTTGCGCCAGACCCGTTTATCCGCAGCCACAGCATCCGCGAACCGGTCAATTGCATCGAAACTGTCGATCGTGGTCCAGGGGATGGTGACCTGCTGGCGCGACGAACCGGTCCATTGGATCAGCATAAGCTGCGCTTGCCCCCGCACCAGCGCCTCGGAAATGATAGGATCGCGCAGCGCATGGGCCAGCCCGTCCATCTGGATGCGGTATTCCTGAGAATCTACGGAACCGGACACATCCACCGCCAGCGCCAGGGCCAGATCACATGCCAGCGCCGGAGTTGAGAGGAATGTTGTAAGAGCGAAGGCGCGCAATCCGAACATGGTTTGAGACTAGCACGAAATCTCGCGCGTGTAGTCAAAAGGACGTCAGATTGGCGCGCCTCCGCTCTTAGATTGGCATCAGCGCCCAATAGTCCAGATCCAGCAGCACTTCGGGACGATAGCGGCCCTCTTCTGTCCTGAGCTGGAACGGCTCGCCACCCTTGGTGGCAACCAGGCGCAGTCGAATCGCGCCCACGCCGGGTGTGTCCGTTTCGACCTTTTCCAGCACCTCGGACCAGGCCCTGACCGTATCGCCCGCCATGCAGGGATTGGCATGCGCGCCAGCGTTCAGGCCAACAATCATCTGTGCATTTGCCAGACCGTTGAAACTGAGCGTGCGCGCCAACGAAATCACATGCCCGCCATAGATCAATCGTCCCTCAGGCCGCACGGTCAGGTCGAAATGCACCTTGGCCGTGTTCTGCCACAGCCGCGTCGCCATCATGTGCTCGGCTTCTTCGATGGTGACGCCATCCACATGATCGATCTTTTCACCGACCGCGTAGTCGCCCCAGCGATGCGGCTCGCCCGCCAGTGCGAAATCGTAGTTCGAGAAGTCCAGCCCCTCGGGCACCACAAGCCGGTCGGCAGGAATGACCTTGCTGAGTTCCGGCAGTACGGTCTCGGGTGCGGGGACGTCCAGGTCCTTTTTGCGCACCATCACCCAGCGGCAATATTCCAGCACAACCTCGTCATGCTGGTTCAGCCCCCGCGTGCGTACATAGACCACACCGGTCTTGCCGTTCGAATTCTGCTTTAACCCGATCACCTCGGATTCAGAGCGCAGCGTGTCGCCCGCCCAGACCGGCTTCAGCCAGCGCCCCTCGGCATAGCCCAGATTGGCCACTGCATTCAGCGAGATATCGGGAACCGTCTTGCCAAAGACCACATGGAAGGCCACCAGATCGTCAATCGGGCTGGCCTGCAACCCGCAGGCCTGCGCGAAGCTATCCGAGGAATAGAGCGCATGGCGCGCCGGATAAAGCGCATGATAAAGCGCGCGCTCACCACCCGACACGGTGCGCGGCACCGCATGTTTCAACGTCTGCCCGACGCTGTAATCCTCAAAGAAAAAGCCCGGATTGGTCTTGCTCATTATTGTTCACCTAGCTTCATGTCCGGGGTATAGGCCCCCTCGATCTGTTTTGTGACCGCCTGCGCGCAGCGCATCTTACCGCTTGCGTGGTCATAGGCGTAAGACGGATCGCCATGCAGGTCCCAGCCCTTGGCCAAAGCGGCGCTGACCTTGTGACAAAAGGCCGAGGTGTCTTCCTCGGTCAGAAGGCGATAAAGCAAAGGCATCAGAGGTTCCTTCAGCCACCAAAGGGCCACGGGCCGATCCAGCCATGGATCAACCCGATAACGACAAGCAGAACAACCGACCCTGCAAAGAACATGCCATCCTTGGCCAGCGTCCCGGCTTCGCCCGGTGCCCATTGCGGCTCGGCCCGGTTGATCACGACTTTCTCGGCCATCGACCACACCCAGAGCCCGCCAAATAGGATCATGCCCGCCAAATCACCATTCACCAGCAGATGTGCGATCGCCCAAAGGCCAAAGCCCGTCAGCATCGGGTGACGCACACCATTCAGCAGGCGACCTTTCTGGCCCGCCGGGCTCATCATCCAGATCGCAATCAGCACCAGCAGGTTGTTGACATGGACAAGGAAGCTGGGTGGTGCCCAGACATGGATGAACGGGGTCATACGGAAGCCGATCACCATCAGGACGACTGCCAAAAGCAATCCAAGAGCGACAACGCCTTTCCCTTTGTCCCCCATCGCCTGTCGCTGCTCTGGCATCAGACGTTTGAAAAGATGAGCGCCCCACCAGAGCGCCAGACCGAGGACCAAAAGGACAAAACCCATACGCTAGCTCTCCGCTTGCAAGACCTGAATTGCCTCGGCTTTTGCCAGAATTTCACGGGCAGTTGCAACATGCAGGTTCTCGACGATCCTGCCATCGACCACGGCAACGCCCTGCCCCTGCGCGTGAACTTCCTCAAAGGCGGCGATCTGGCGGCGGGCCAGATCGATGTCCCCTTCTGAGGGCGCAAAGGCAGTATTTGCCACATCGACCTGCGCCGGGTGGATCAGCGTCTTGCCGTCAAATCCCATATCGCGACCCTGCTGGCATTCGGCGGCCAGCCCATCGACATCCTTGAACGCGTTATAGACGCCGTCGATGATGATCAGCCCTTCGGCCTTGGCCGCCAACAAGCACAGGCCAAGCGAGGTCAGCAGCGGTTCCCGGTCCGGGCGGAAGTTGGTCTGCAACTCCTTGGCGAGATCATTGGTGCCCATCACGAATCCCGCCATCAGCTTATGCGCCGCGATCTGCGCGGCATTCAGCATGCCGCGGGGCGTTTCCATCATCGCCCAGATCGGGATGTCACCGGTGATCGCAGCCACCGCGTCTACATCCGCAGGCGACCCAACCTTGGGCACCAGAACAACATCGGCGCCCATCTCGCGCACCGCTTCTGCATCGGCGCGGCCCCAGGGCGTATCCAGCCCGTTGATTCGCACGATCCGGAACCGGTTGCCATAACCGCCCTGCGCCAGCGCGGATTTCAGCGTTTCGCGGGCGGCATCCTTTTCGTCGGCCGACACGGCATCCTCAAGGTCGAAGATGATGGCATCAACGGGCAGCGTTCTGGCTTTATCAAGGGCACGCTCGCGCGATGCCGGGATGTACAGAACGGAACGATAAGGTCGCTGGCGCTGGTCCATGAGCCTCTCCTGAGCAATATTGTTGCGCGGAGAGGTGCATTTTTTGCCGGAAACTTCAAGTGCATTTTCGCCGCAGCGCAGCAAGCCCCCGTTGCATCCGCCCGAAACGTGACGTTAACCCGGCATCAGGGCCTGTCGCGCAGCCTGTTCTCATCCATTCAGAACAGTGAGGTCCCCAATGACACGCGGCTTTATCAAGATGACAATGGGGCTGGGCCTGATGGCGCTGGCCGCACAGCAGCTACATGCCGAACAACGCAATTGCGCCCCTCGGGACGTGGTACTGGACCGACTGTCCGAAAAATACGGCGAAAGCCGCCGTGGAATCGGGCTGGTGCAGCAAGGCTCGGTGATGGAGGTCTTTGCCTCGGACGACACCGGAACTTGGACCATCACCGTCACGCTGCCCAACGGTATGACCTGCCTGGTCGCTTCCGGCCAGTCTTATGAAGCTTTGGCCGAGGCCACACCGGCCCGTGGCGAAAAGGTCTAAAAAGAGGCGGCGCGTAGCGTTACAGGCCCGCGCCCGGTTCAGGACAGCGCATCCCAGATCAGTTTGCATCCGGTGATGGTCAGCAGCAGATAAGCGAGCGAGAAGAAAAGCCGCTCTGGCACCCGCCAATGCGCGCGCACCCCCAGCCAGGCCCCCAGCAACGCAAAGGGGGCCAGCAAAAAATCAGCCCAGAGCGTTTCGAGCGAAAACAGACCCAGATAGGCGTAGGGGATGGCCTTGGCAAAGTTGATCACCCAGAACACGATCACCGTGCTGGCCTGAAACTCGGTCTTTCCCAGCCGCTGAGACAGCAGATACACCGCAGCGGGCGGGCCGCCCGCGTGGCTGACAAAACTGGTAAACCCAGCAACCAGCCCTGCGAACACCCCCGCCGACGCCGACAGGCGCTGCTGGAAACCGCGCACCCAGCTGCGACTTTGCGATAGGTGCCAGATCACGAAACCCACCGAAATACCCCCGATCAGCAGACGCAGCAGATCGGCATCGGTCGCCTTATAGAGCCATGCCCCTAGCGCGACCCCCGGCAGCCCGCCGAGAATCAGAACCCAGGAATCGCGCACGTTCCAGCGCTTCCAATAGGGTTTCAGCGTCGCCACATCGACCAGCATGAGCAGCGGTAACATCAGCGCCAGCGCCTGTCCCGGCTCCAGTACAATCGCTAGGATCGACGACCCGGCAAAAGCCACGCCACCGCCGAACCCGCCCTTGGAAAAGCCTGCAAAGGTCACCGCCGGAATGGCGATCATAAAAAACCAGAGATCAAGCTCAGGCATCGCGCCATCCCAAATTGAACTGCCCGGCCCGAGGTTTAGCCTACTCTCCCGCAAAGCGATAGGGCGCCCGCGCGCCCATGCCGCGTCGCGGAACACTTGCAAGCGGCGGCATTAACGACTAGCAAAACCGCGATTTCAATCTCGGAAGTGGAGACATTCCAATGGCCAGACCCAAGATCGCGCTTATTGGCGCAGGTCAGATCGGCGGCACCCTTGCCCACCTCGCAGCCCTGAAAGAATTGGGCGACGTTGTTCTTTTTGACATCGCCGAGGGCACCCCCGAAGGCAAAGCCCTGGACATCGCCGAATCGGGCCCTTCCGAAGGGTTTGACGCCAGCCTCAAAGGCACCCAGTCCTATGCCGATATTGCCGGCGCGGATGTCTGCATCGTGACAGCCGGTGTGCCGCGCAAACCGGGCATGAGCCGCGATGATCTGCTGGGCATCAACCTGAAGGTAATGAAATCCGTCGGCGAAGGCATCCGCGACAACGCGCCGAACGCCTTCGTCATCTGCATCACCAACCCGCTGGACGCGATGGTTTGGGCACTGCGTGAATTCTCGGGCCTGCCCCACAACATGGTCTGCGGCATGGCTGGCGTTCTGGACAGCGCCCGTTTCCGCCACTTCCTGGCCGAAGAGTTCGACGTATCGATGAAAGACGTCACCGCCTTTGTTCTGGGTGGTCACGGCGACACGATGGTGCCGCTGACGCGCTATTCGACCGTTGCCGGCATCCCGCTGCCTGATCTGGTCAAGATGGGCTGGACCACCCAGGAAAACCTGGATGCGATCGTGCAGCGCACCCGTGACGGCGGTGCTGAGATCGTCGGCTTGCTGAAAACCGGCTCGGCCTTCTATGCGCCAGCCACCTCCGCCATCGAAATGGCCGAAGCCTTCCTGAAAGACCAGAAACGCGTGCTGCCCTGCGCGGCCCATGTGGATGGCGCACTTGGCCTCAAAGGTATGTATGTGGGCGTGCCCACTGTGATCGGCGCGGGCGGGGTCGAGCGTGTCATCGATATCAAGATGACCAAAGACGAGCAGGCAATGTTCGACAATTCGGTCAACGCGGTCAAAGGTCTGGTCGAAGCCTGCAAGGGAATCGACGCCTCGCTGGCCTAAGCGCTATCGCATCTCCAAACAGTTTCAATGCGCGCCCCCAACGGGCGCGCATTTTTCTTTCCCGCCAGAATCATTCAGTTCAAACCGGTTTCGGAACCATCGGAACATGACGCAAGGTGGTTTTGTGATCACACTTTTTTTCGTGTGATCACAAATGCAGAAAAACGACTGTTTTTCCATCATTCCTGCAAAAAACCCTTTAAATCCACATCTCACACGCGCCAAAAAGTTCCAAACGCAGCCACACGGGACAGTTTCATGAACATCCACGAATATCAGGCGAAAGCGCTTCTGCGCAGCTATGGCGCTCCAGTGTCCGAAGGACATGTTGTTACCCGCGCCGACGAAGCCAAAACCGCCGCCGGAGAGCTCGACGGGCCACTCTGGGTCGTCAAGGCGCAGATCCATGCGGGCGGGCGCGGCAAGGGCAGCTTCAAAGAAGCAGATGCCGGTGAAAAAGGCGGCGTGCGTCTGGCTAAATCGGTCGAGGAAGCCGCCGAAGAAGCCAAGAAGATGCTGGGCCGCACCCTGGTAACCCATCAGACCGGACCGGCGGGCAAGCAGGTCAACCGCATTTATATTGAGGCCGGTTCTGGCATCGAGACCGAGCTTTACCTCGCCCTGCTGGTGGATCGCCAGACCAGCCGCGTCTCGTTCGTATGCTCGACCGAAGGCGGCATGGACATCGAAGAGGTCGCCGCCTCGACGCCCGAGAAAATCCTGTCCTTTTCCGTTGATCCTGCCACCGGCTACCAGCCCTATCACGGCCGCCGCATCGCTTTTTCGCTGGGTCTAACCGGCGGTCAGGTCAAGCAATGCGTCAAGCTGATGGGCCAGCTTTATAGCGCCTTCATCGAGAAGGACATGGAGATGCTGGAGATCAATCCGCTAATCGTCACCGACAGCGGCGATCTGAAGGTGCTCGACGCCAAGGTCGGCTTTGACGGCAACGCGGTCTACCGCCACCCCGATATTGCCGAACTGCGCGACACGACCGAGGAAGACCCCAAGGAACTGGAAGCCAGCAAATACGACCTGAACTACATCGCGCTTGATGGCGAGATTGGCTGCATGGTCAACGGCGCGGGTCTGGCGATGGCGACGATGGACATCATCAAGCTCTACGGGGCCGAGCCTGCCAACTTCCTCGACGTGGGCGGCGGCGCCACCAAAGAGAAAGTCACCGAAGCGTTCAAGATCATCACCTCGGACCCGCAGGTCAAAGGCATTCTGGTCAACATCTTCGGCGGCATCATGCGCTGCGACGTCATCGCCGAGGGCGTTGTCGCCGCGGTGAAAGAGGTCGGCCTGCAGGTCCCGCTGGTCGTGCGCCTGGAAGGCACCAATGTCGAGAAGGGCAAAGAGATCATCAACACCTCAGGCCTCGACGTGATTGCCGCGGACAACCTGAAAGACGGTGCCGAGAAGATCGTGAAGGCGGTTAAGGGGTAAGCACGGGACGAATACGCAACGACCCCACTGTTCTCCCATAAACTTGAGAAGATTGAGCGTTCAATGAAAACAAAGTTATCCTTTGCAGCGGCCTTGACGGCTCTGGCGGCGTGTACAGCGCCGCTCACGCCGGAAGAGAGAGCCAAGCAAACGGACCGCAATCTACCGCTAGCGGCAGCCTCTGTCCCAGCGTGCATTTCCGCTGCAAGTGGTCAGAATCCGAACTATTCCAGCTTAGTGGCGCTCGGATACGAGAACTACAAACCCCTTACAAAGTCGGGGGTCAACTTCAGAAGCAAGGACAGCAGCTTTTGGTCGTCAGTTGGCACGGATTTGAACTTCAAGTCGAATATCGGTTGCGAAGCGTCCTACTCGAACGAGACCGACAGCTTTCAGGCCATTGGAAATGCCTGGGTAACCGCACTGAAAGATGAGGGTTACTCGCCGTCTGCAACTAAGGGAGGCTCTTACACCTTCGTTGCAAATGGCGTGCCAATGCGTTTCCGGGGAACACACCAAATCAGCAATCATTCGAATGTAATGACATTCAAAATTCAACGCGGCGATCGCTAGTCACACGCCGCTAAGAAACAGGAGACTCCGACATGGCAGTCCTCATCGACGAAAATACCAAAGTGATCTGTCAGGGCCTGACCGGCTCGCAGGGCACGTTCCACACTGAACAGGCCATCGCTTATGGCACCAATATGGTCGGCGGCGTGACGCCGGGCAAAGGCGGGATGACCCATCTCGACCTGCCAGTCTTCAACTCGGTCCACGAGGCCAAGGCGGTGACCGAGGCCAATGCCTCTGTCATCTACGTCCCCCCGCCCTTTGCGGCCGACTCGATCCTCGAAGCGATTGATGCCGAGATGGAGGTGATCGTCTGCATCACCGAAGGCATCCCGGTTCTGGACATGATGAAGGTGCAGCGCGCGCTGGAAGGCAGCAAATCGCGCCTGATCGGCCCCAACTGCCCCGGCGTCATCACGCCCGACGCCTGCAAGATCGGCATCATGCCCGGCCACATCCACAAGCGCGGCTCGGTTGGCGTTGTATCGCGTTCGGGCACCCTGACCTATGAGGCCGTGAAGCAGACCACCGATGTCGGTCTGGGCCAGTCCACCTGCGTGGGCATCGGCGGCGACCCGATCAAAGGCACCGAGCATATCGACGTGCTGGAATGGTTCCTGGCCGATGATGAGACCGAAAGCATCATCATGATCGGCGAGATCGGCGGCAGCGCCGAGGAAGAGGCCGCGCAATTCCTGGCCGATGAAGCCAAGAAGGGCCGTTCGAAACCCACCGCAGGCTTCATCGCAGGCCGCACCGCCCCTCCGGGCCGCCGCATGGGCCACGCAGGCGCCATCGTCGCCGGTGGCAAGGGCGGTGCCGAAGACAAGATCGAAGCCATGCGCTCAGCCGGTATCGTCGTGGCCGAAAGCCCGGCGCAGCTGGGTGAGGCTGTGCTGGAAGCGATCAGCAAGTAACATGCTGCCTGCAAAAGCGATATCTGCCGCTTTTTGCAGGCTAGGCTCGCTCCCGGAACGCGTTATTCGTTCCGGGAAAACTCTTTTCTTGGCCTGTCTTGTCTGCACTGGCACGGTTGCGAGTGCGCAACCCTCGGAAGAGAGCGAAAAAGCACTTCTGGAGGCGTTAGATCTCTGCGCCAGCGGGTTTGGGAGTCTGGATTCTGCGCGTGACGCCCTGACTAATGCAGGTTGGACCGAGTTTGAAAATGGGCCAGCGTCTGTAATGGTTTCAAGTATACTAGCATTTTCAATCGACGAGACGGACCTAGCCTATACTGTTGAGAATGCGTATTTCATGGCTGCTTCTATCCTTGGAAATTCCGCACTCGGCCCAAACCAATTGGCGTTTGTTCATTCCGACATCCTCCTCGGTTTAATTGGGGTGGAAGAGGGAAGCCAATACTGTGTAGTTGGCGGCCCAAAATGGACAGCTCTCACGGCCCTCCAAAATGGGTATGGCGGAGGAGTAAGAGCAAGAACCAAACTTGTTTCGCTGCTATTTGGCCGCAAGGATCAATCCACAACTGCAGTAGCATTGCTCGATTTGGACGCATTTTTTCAGGAGCTGGGTTCAACTGAAACGGATAGTTCAAAGAAAAAGCTGTTTGGTGCTCCTTTGAAAGAACTACTTATGCCCGCAAACATAACGGTTGCCCCTGATTCCAAAGACGAAAACGAGGAGGCAAAGTAGCTTGACCTTCTCCGACGCCATCCGCATCTGTTTCGCTAAGTTCCTCACCTTCTCGGGCCGCGCCTCGCGCCCCGAATACTGGTTTTTCTTCCTCTTCATCGTGATCTGGAGCGTTCTGGCCGGGATCATCGACTGGCAGTTCTTCACGCAGGTCACCAAGACGCAGGTGAATGACACGACCACCGTGACCGCGACCTCGAACGGCCCGGTGCAGAGCATCGTCGCTCTGATCGTCTTTCTGCCCCATCTGGCTGTCGCATGGAGGCGGATGCATGACAGCGGGCGCAGCGGGCTCTATGCGTTGTTTCCGGTGTTGCTGGTTCTGGGGGCGCTGGCGGTGTTGGTCTTTGGCATCGGCCTAGCCTCGACGCTGGGACATAGCGGTGCACACCGGCTTGATATCCTCTTTACCCGCGCCACGCTACTGATCGTGATCCCGACATTGATCATTCTCGTGCTATCGCCGCTTCTTATGCTGTGGTGGCTGACCCGTCCCAGCCAGCCCGGTACCAACAAATACGGTCCCAATCCACATGAGGCAAGCGCATGAGCCCAAGCCAAGCAGTCAAAACCTGCTTCGCGAAGTATTACACCTTCTCGGCGCGCGCCTCGCGCTCCGAGTTCTGGTGGTTCGTGCTATTTCTGGCGATCATTAGTAGTTTGGTTCAGTCTTATGTTCAGAGCGGGAATGGAACCATCAGCATCAAGTTCGGACTGAACTTCTTCCTTAGTACCGAAGCTCATTGGATGGAAAACCTGTTTACGCTCATCACCTTTGTCCCGTTCATCGCCGCATTAACAAGGCGGCTGCATGATATTGGCGCTTCGGGATGGCGCGGCTTGGGGTACTTCGCGATTATTGCGCTGGTAATTGCTTCGTTTTTCATACTGCCCTGGCAAATCAGCGCCTTCGCACTCCTGATTATGCTCATAATCGGCATCTATTTTCTCGCCAGCAAATCCGATACCGGCCCCAACAAATACGGTCCCAACCCATATGAGGTAACACCATGACCGACCAATCGCCCAACGACCAGTTCCATGCCTCCAGCTTCATGCAGGGGCACAACGCGGCTTATCTGGAGCAGCTCTACGCCCAATATGCCAACGACCCCAACGCGGTGGATGCCGCCTGGGCCGAGTTTTTCCGACAAATGGGCGATGCCGAGTTGGACGTGAAGGCCGATGCGGCGGGGCCCTCCTGGGCGCGTGCCGACTGGCCGCCCATGCCGGCTGATGAGGTCACCGGCGCGCTGACTGGCGAGTGGCCTGTGGCCGAAACCAAGGCCGCTGGCAAGAAGATCAAGGACAAGGCCGCAAGTGCCGGTGTCGAGGTCAGCGACGATCAGATCAAACGCGCGGTGCTCGATTCGATCCGGGCGCTGATGCTGATCCGGGCCTACCGGATTCGGGGCCATCTGGTCGCCGATCTGGACCCGCTGGGCATGCGCTCGGGCACCCCGCATCCCGAGCTTGACCCGCGCACATACGGGTTCAGCGACGCGGATATGGACCGGCCGATCTTTATCGACAACGTGCTGGGGCTTCAGGTCGCCTCGATGCGCCAGATCGTCGAGATCGTCAAACGCACCTATTGCGGCACCTTTGCGCTGCAATACATGCATATCTCGAACCCGGATGAGGCCGCCTGGTTGAAAGAACGGATCGAGGGGTTCGGCAAGGAAGTCCGCTTCACCCGTGAAGGGCGCAAGGCGATCCTCAACAAGATGGTGCAGGCCGAAGGGTTCGAGAAATTCCTGCATGTCAAATACATGGGCACCAAGCGGTTCGGCCTTGATGGCGGTGAAAGCCTGATCCCGGCGATGGAGCAGATCATCAAGCGCGGCGGCGCGCTGGGACTGCAGGACATCGTGATCGGCATGCCGCACCGGGGGCGCCTGAACATCCTCGCCAATGTGATGGGCAAACCCTACAAGGCCATCTTCAACGAATTCCAAGGCGGCAGCTTCAAGCCTGAGGACGTCGATGGCTCGGGCGATGTGAAATACCACCTGGGCGCCTCCAGCGACCGTGAATTTGACGGCAACACCGTCCACCTTTCCCTGACCGCCAACCCCTCGCATCTTGAGGCGGTGAACCCGGTGGTTCTGGGCAAGGTCCGCGCCAAGCAGGACCAGTTGAACGACACCGACCGCACCAAGGTGATGGGCATTCTGCTGCACGGGGACGCGGCCTTTGCCGGACAGGGCGTCGTGGCCGAAGGGTTCGGCCTGTCCGGCCTGCGCGGCCACAAGACCGGCGGCACCATGCATATCGTGGTGAACAACCAGATCGGGTTCACCACGGCGCCGCATTTCAGCCGCTCGTCGCCCTACCCCACCGATATCGCGCTGATGGTCGAGGCGCCGATTTTCCACGTCAACGGCGACGACCCAGAGGCTGTGGTGCATGCTGCCAAGGTGGCGACCGAGTTCCGGCAAAAATTCCACAAGGACGTGGTCATCGACATCTTCTGCTATCGCCGCTTCGGGCATAACGAGGGCGACGAGCCCATGTTCACCAACCCGATCATGTACAAGAAGATCAAGACCCATAAGACCACGCTCAGCCTCTATACCGCGCGGCTGGTCAAGGACGGCCTGATCCCCGAGGGCGAGATCGAAGATATGAAGGCCGCCTTCCAAGCCTATCTGAACGAAGAGTTCGAGGCCGGGAAGAACTACAAGCCCAACAAGGCCGACTGGCTGGATGGGCGCTGGTCGCATATGGACAAGAGCAAGGACGAATATGTCCGCGGCGACACCGCGATCAAGCCCGAGACACTGGCTGAGGTCGGCGCCGCGCTGACCCGTGTTCCCGAGGGGTTCCCCATGCACAAGACCGTGGGGCGG
Source organism: Ruegeria jejuensis (assembly GCF_041537905.1). Taxonomy (NCBI): domain Bacteria; kingdom Pseudomonadati; phylum Pseudomonadota; class Alphaproteobacteria; order Rhodobacterales; family Roseobacteraceae; genus Ruegeria; species Ruegeria jejuensis. The sequence goes on from NZ_JBGRUO010000002.1 coordinate 88,807, forward strand.
CTGGTCGAGGCCAAGAAGAAGATGTTCGAAACCGGCGAGGGGTTCGATTGGGCCACTGGCGAGGCGTTGGCCTTTGGCTCGCTGCTGACCGAAGGCTACCCGGTTCGCCTGTCAGGTCAGGACGCCACACGCGGCACCTTCTCGCAACGCCATTCCGGCTTCGTCAATCAGGACACCGAAGACCGCTACTACCCGCTCAACAATATCCGCGCCGGGCAGTCGCAATACGAAGTGATCGACTCGATGCTCAGCGAATATGCGGTGCTGGGCTTTGAATATGGCTATTCGCTGGCCGAGCCCAATTCACTGGTCTTGTGGGAGGCGCAGTTTGGTGACTTCGCCAACGGCGCACAGATCATGTTCGATCAGTTCATCAGTTCAGGCGAAAGCAAATGGCTGCGCATGTCGGGCCTCGTCACCCTGCTGCCGCACGGCTTTGAGGGGCAAGGCCCTGAACACAGCTCGGCCCGGCTGGAACGGTTCCTGCAGATGTGCGGTCAGGACAACTGGATCGTGGCGAATTGCACGACGCCCGCGAACTATTTCCACATCCTGCGTCGTCAGCTGCACCGCACCTTCCGCAAGCCGCTGATCCTGGTGACGCCCAAATCGCTGCTGCGCCACAAGCTGGCCGTCAGCAAGGCCGAGGAATTCACCACCGGATCGAGCTTCCACCGGGTCTTGTGGGATGACGCGCAGCAGGGCAATTCCGACACCAAGCTCAAACCCGACAACAAAATCAAGCGTGTGGTGCTGTGTTCCGGCAAGGTCTATTTCGACCTGCTGGAGGAACGCGACAATCGCGGCATCGACGATGTCTACCTGATGCGGATTGAGCAATATTATCCGTTCCCGGCCCATTCCCTGATCAACGAGCTCGAACGCTTCAAAGGGGCCGAGATCATCTGGTGTCAGGAAGAGCCCAAGAACCAGGGGGCCTGGAGCTTCATCGAACCCAATATCGAATGGGTGCTCACCCGCATCAAAGCCAAACACTCGCGCCCCCGCTATGTCGGGCGCGCCACCTCGGCCTCGCCTGCGACAGGTCTGGCCAGCCAACACAAAGCCCAACAAGAAGCGCTCGTAAACGAAGCGCTGAGCATCGAAGGAAAGTAACCGATGACAACCGAAGTTCGTGTTCCCACGCTTGGCGAATCCGTGACCGAAGCCACGGTCGCCACCTGGTTCAAGAAACCCGGCGATGCCGTCGCCGTGGATGAGATGCTCTGCGAGTTGGAGACAGACAAGGTCACGGTCGAGGTCCCCTCGCCCGCTGCCGGCACCATGGGAGAGATCGTGGCCGCCGAAGGTGACACCGTCGGGGTCGATGCCCTGCTCGCCACCATTCAGGCTGGCGAAGGCGCTGCCCCCGCACCCGCCGCGGCGCCTGCCGAAGCCCCCGCGCCTGCGGCCTCGGGAGGATCGGTCGATGTGATGGTGCCCACGCTCGGCGAGTCGGTGACCGAAGCCACCGTTTCCACCTGGTTCAAACAGGTGGGCGACAGCGTCGCGCAGGACGAAATGCTGTGTGAGCTGGAAACCGACAAGGTCTCGGTCGAGGTACCTGCCCCCGCATCGGGGGTGCTGGCGGAAATCACCGCTCCCGAAGGCACAACCGTGGATGCGACGGCCAAACTGGCGGTGATCTCGGGCTCTGCCAGCGGCGCGGCTCCTGCGCCCGCCGCAGCAGCAGCCCCAGCGGCCAGCGCGGCAACCAGCGGCAAGGATATCGCCAATGCGCCCTCGGCTGAAAAAGCCATGGCCGAGGCGGGCCTGAGCGCCGATCAGGTGCAGGGCACCGGTCGCGATGGGCGTGTGATGAAGGACGATGTGGCCCGTGCCGTTGCCGCCGCCGCAACTGCGACGCCAGCGGCAGCCCCTGCTGTGGTTCAGGCACCGCGCGCGCCTGTGGCCGCTGAAGATGCCTCGCGCGAGGAACGGGTCAAGATGACCCGCCTGCGTCAGACCATCGCCAGACGTCTGAAGGACGCCCAGAACACCGCCGCGATCCTGACCACCTATAACGAGGTGGACATGACCGAGGTGATGGCGCTGCGCAATCAGTACAAGGACCAGTTCGAGAAGAAGCACGGCGTGCGCCTGGGCTTCATGTCTTTCTTCACCAAGGCCTGCTGCCACGCGTTGAAAGAGGTTCCGGAAGTCAATGCCGAGATTGACGGCACCGACATCGTCTACAAGAACTTCGTGCATATGGGCGTCGCCGCCGGTACGCCGCAAGGTCTGGTGGTTCCGGTCATCCGCGACGCCGACGCGATGTCCTTTGCCGCGATCGAGAAAGCCATCGCCGAAAAGGGCAAACGCGCCCGTGACGGCAAGCTGTCCATGGCCGAAATGCAGGGCGGCACGTTCACGATCTCAAACGGCGGCGTCTATGGCTCGCTGATGTCCTCGCCGATCCTGAACCCGCCGCAATCGGGTATCCTTGGCATGCACAAGATCCAGGATCGTCCGATGGCCATCAATGGCGAGGTCAAAATCCGCCCGATGATGTATCTGGCGCTGACCTATGATCACCGCATCGTTGACGGCAAGGGCGCGGTCACCTTCCTTGTGCGCGTGAAGGAAGCGCTGGAAGATCCCCGCCGCCTGCTGATGGACCTGTAATCATGGCGACACATGTCCTCTGGCAGGCCGATGTGGCCGATTTCGACGTCTGGTTGGGCGTTTTCCGCGAAGACGAACCGGCGCGAAAAGCCGCCGGAATCAAGGACCTGCATGTCTGGCGCGACCCCGATCGCGCCAACCATGCCATTGCCATGTTCGAGATCACCGAGCTGGAAAAGGCCAAAGCGTTCTTGCAATCCGAAGGCTTCGCCCTTTACCACGAACGCGGCGGCGTCGCACATGTCGAAGTGAAGTTGTTGGAGCCCGTATAGCCCTGAAAGGCAATCGAACCTGTGCGCCCATTCCTCATTGCACCCGACTGGCGGAACCTCCCTTCCAGAGCACTCAAGTTACGGTAGCGCGATCCATGGCGATGATATTTCACGAACCGGAACTGCGCCCTCGCGAAAGGCACAGCCAGCTGGAAATCGCAATGCAGCGTTTTCCGGAGGACTTTCCGACACTCGATTCAGCACGCATGTTCATGACCCATCTTGTCATGCCCCCGAGTCTGCGCTGGGCCTACAAAGGCAACAGCAAGACTGGCACGTCCTCGACAAAGCGGTTTTTGTTTGAGTTGGAATTTGGGGTCCCGCTGTCGACGCAGATCGACCCAACCAACAACATCATCCCCGATTCCGCAGCGCATCAGTTGAAGTCGGCAAACGTGTTTCGCGATATCTTTTCCCTGCCCTCGGGCTTCTCTGCTTTGGACTCCGCGTTGCGACTGACCACTGTGCGAGATCCTGTCAGCCGGGCAACATCGGCTTTTCTATATCTCTGCGCCTCTGGCGATCAGAAACATGTGTGGTTTTCCAACGACCGTCTGCGCATGAACGCTATGGTCGGGTTCGATTGGAACCGAGACATTCGGACATCGCAAGGTATGGAGAAATTCCTCGACTACATACAGATCATGATCGAGGAGCATGGCGAGGATTCCGTCGACCGGCACTGGCGACCGCAAGTGGCAAACGTTAAGCCCCGCGTTCTGAAGCCTCACCTAGTCGGCAAAACAGAAGAGATGGAGACGTTTTATCGAGCCATCGCAGAACGGCTGGACCTGCCTCTTCCAGATAACTGGGTTACACCAAGAGTGAACAAAAACGCATCAGGCTTTGATCCAAAGACTTTACTTTCCGCAGAGGCGCTTTCACGGATCGAGGTGATTTATGCGAGAGATTTCGAAGAATTCGGCTATTAGGGTCAGGATGGGTGCAAATGTCACAATCCGGAAATATCGGCACATACCCAAGTACCGAGACTGGCGAGGCTGAGGCCTCAAGATCGTGAAGGACCATTGAAATGGCAAGTTATGACGTCATCGTAATCGGAGCAGGCCCCGGCGGCTATGTCTGCGCCATCCGCTGCGCCCAACTCGGGCTGAAAACCGCAGTCGTTGAGGGGCGCGAGACGTTGGGCGGCACTTGCCTGAACGTAGGGTGCATTCCCTCCAAGGCCCTGCTGCATGCCAGCCATTCCCTGCATGAGGCCGAGCACAACTTCGCCAAGATGGGCCTCAAGGGCAAATCGCCCTCGGTCGACTGGAAACAGATGCAGGCCTACAAGACCGACACGATTGAACAGAACACCAAGGGCATCGAGTTCCTGTTCAAGAAGAACAAGATCGACTGGCTCAAGGGCTGGGGATCGATCCCCGCCGCCGGTCAGGTCAAGGTGGGCGACGAGACCCATACCGCCAAGAACATCATCATCGCGTCGGGCTCTGAACCCTCGTCGCTGCCCGGTGTCGAGGTGGACGAAAAAGTGGTCGTCACCTCCACTGGTGCGCTGGAACTGGGCAAGATCCCGAAGAAGCTGGTCGTCATCGGCGCAGGCGTGATCGGACTGGAACTGGGTTCGGTCTATCAGCGGCTGGGCAGCGACGTGACCGTCATCGAGTTCCTCGACGCGATCACACCGGGCATGGACCCGGAGGTGCAGAAGACATTCCAGCGCATCCTAAAAAAGCAGGGCATGAAATTCGTCATGGGCGCGGCGGTGCAAAAGACCGAAGCCACCAAGACCAAGGCCAAGGTCACCTACAAGCTGCGCAAGGATGACAGCGAACATGTGATCGATGCCGACACGGTTCTGGTCGCCACCGGGCGCAAACCCTACACCGAGGGTCTGGGCCTCGATGCGCTGGGGGTCGAGATGAGCCCGCGCGGCCAAATCAAGGTCGGCCAGGACTGGCAGACCAACATCAAGGGCATCTACGCCATTGGTGACTGCACCGACGGCCCCATGCTGGCCCACAAGGCCGAGGATGAAGGCATGGCTGCCGCCGAACAGGTCGCGGGCAAGCATGGCCACGTGAACTACGGCGTCATCCCCGGCGTGATCTACACCTGGCCCGAAGTGGCCAATGTGGGCGAGACCGAGGCGACGCTCAAGGAACAGGGCCGCGCCTATAAGGTCGGCAAGTTCATGTTCATGGGTAATGGCCGGGCCAAGGCCAATTTCGCCGCCGACGGCTTTGTTAAAATCCTCGCCGACAAGGACACCGATCGCATTCTGGGCGCGCATATCATCGGCCCGGCGGCGGGGGATCTGATCCACGAGGTCTGCGTGGCGATGGAATTTGGCGCCTCAGCCGAGGATCTGGCGCTGACCTGCCACGCCCACCCGACCTATTCCGAGGCGGTGCGCGAGGCGGCGCTGGCCTGCGGCGACGGGCCAATCCACAGCTGATCCACCCACTGCCCCAAAGCAAACAAGGCGAGCCCCGACGGCTCGCCTTTTATCTATCCAGGTCTGTGGCGGGCGATCACGAGGCCGGATCGGCCTGTCTCGATGCCCTTATTGCCGTGCCAACAGATGCGCCAGGGCGGTCTTCTGCGCGGCGATGAAGTCGCGCTTGTCCCCATGCCCGGAGCAGCAGATGCCCAGCAGCACAGCACAAAACTGAACGTTCTTTTTTTGCTCCGCACGCAAAAGCAGGCGCTCAGGCGTCGAAGCCCACCTCGCGCATCAATTCGTTGGAGCGCGTTTCGATCAACTCTTCCAATCGCGCGGTGAACACATCGCGCCCCAAACCCGGTTCAATGGTTTCCAGAAACTCCACCGTTGCGACACCGGGCTTGCGCAGGATGCCCGAGCGGGGCCAGAAAACGCCTACATTGGTGGCGGCAGGTACGCAGGGATACTCCAACCCCTGGTAAAGGATCGCTGTCCCGGCCTTGTATTTCAGATGAACCCCCGGCGCGACGCGGGTACCTTGCGGGTAGATCACCAATTGCCCGGGCTCGGAGAACTCCGATGCCACATCCTTTACCATCTTGGCCACAGCCGCGCCTTTCTTGCCGCGATTAACCGGGATGCAGCCCAGTCGCTTGGCATAAAGACCGATGAACGGCGTCCAGAGCAGTTCCCGCTTCATGATGAACTTGGCCCGGGGCACTGCGGCAAAGATCAGCATGATGTCAAAGAAGGACTGGTGCTTGGCCGCGATCACCACTTCTCCGGTCGGCACAGGCCCGTGAACCTGACCCTTGAGGCCAATCATCCAGCCTGCCATCCAGATCACAGACCGCGCATAGAACTTGCAGGCATACAGCGCACCGTTGCGCGAGATCAGCGCATAGGGCGAGAACAGGATCCCCAGCACTGCCATCCACAGATACATGACAATCGTGAACACAAGCGAACGAAGCCACTGAACCGCCATCAACTCAACTCCTTCAATCGGCGCCGGGCCGCAGCCCAGGTGGAAACAAAGGCGACCACCGCACCCAGCACCGGGATCAGCAAGGGCAGCGCCCAGCCGATGCCACGAAACCCGAGGCCGGTCAGAAAACCGCCCTCGTCCGAGGCGGCGGGCAACAGCATCACGCCAATCATGCCAAGCACAACCCCGGCCCCCGCCCCGATCAGGGCACGCAAGGTGAAGCGGCGCACAAATGCTCCGGCGATATAGCCGTCCTTGGCCCCCACAAGACGCAATACCGCGATCACCTGCGCGTTTGCCGCCAGTGCCGCATTGGCGGCCAGGGTGATCATCGCGGCCGTTGCCCCACCGATCAGCAGGATCGCGATCAGGCCCAGACGACGCAACCCTTTGGCCGCATCGACCAACGGTTCGCGCCAGCGCGTGTGATCGTCCAGCACCGCGCCCGGCACCTCTGCGCTCAGCCGCAGACGCAGCCCGGCAATGTCATAGCCCGGCTCACCGGCGGTGACCTCGATCAGCTGCGGCACGGGCAGCGCGTCGATCGGCAGGTCCGGGCCGAACCACGGGGACAGCAATGCCGCCTGTTCTTCGGTGGAAAGCGCACGGGCATTTGCGACACCCGGCGTCTGGCGCAAGATTTTCAGCGCGATCTCGGTCTGGGCTGCGCGCTGCTCAGCGGGTGCGTTGATCCGCAGGGTTGCCGCCTTCGCAAGCTCCTGAGACCAACGATCCGCCAACCGGCCTGACGCCAGCGACAGGGCCAGCGCAAACACCGCCAGAAACGCCATCGCGCCGGCGACAAAGACCGTCAGTTGCGCCGTGAACCCAGTGGGCGGCACGACCCGGTCGGCCTGCTTGTCGCTCAGCAGCAATCCCCGGATGGTTCCCTTGCTCACAGATCAGCCCCCGCAAGTTGCAAACCCTTGTTCGAAATGCGCAGCACGCGGGCCTGTACCTGGCTCTTGGCAGCGCGGATCAGGCTCAGGTCATGGGTCGCGATCAGCACGGTCTTGCCCATCCGGTTCAGCTCCACCAGCAGGTGCAACAGACGCTGCGACATCTCCCAGTCGACATTACCGGTGGGTTCGTCCGCCAGCACCACATCCGGTGACATGATCACGGCACGCGCCAGCGCCGCCCGCTGCCGTTCGCCCCCCGACAGCTCAGGTGGCAGAGCATCGGCACGCGACGACAGGCCCACCCAACTCATCAACTCTTTCAGATTATCCTGCTCGCCAGCTTGGCCGCGCCCCGAAACGACCAGCGGCAAAGCGATATTCTCGGAGAGCGGCAGATGGTCGAGGAAACGGCAATCCTGATGCACGACGCCGACCCGGCGGCGCAGCAAGGCCAGATCATCGCGGTCCAGCGCGCTCATGTCGCGGTCAAACACCTGAACCCGCCCCGCCGTTGGCAGCAGCGCGCCATAACACAGTTTCAGCAAGGTGGTCTTGCCCGCACCCGAAGGGCCGGTCAGGAAATGGAACGAGCCCGGCGCAAGCGACACCGAGACATCGCTCAGCAACTCGCCACCGCCATAGCTGTAGCCCACGTTTTCGAGCTCGATCAACACTGCCCCCTTGGTTCTTTGGCCGCCTTCTTGCCCTAGTCGGGATGGGGTTTCAATGCCCCGACCGGGGCGGTTTGGCGACACTTCCGTTGAGTTTTTCCAAATCTCCCTTTTCGCCCAGACATTAAGAACTTATCATCGCGCAAAAAACCGAAGCAGGCAGATCCCGAAACCCGGAGGCAGAATGCGTCTTACTTGTCCGAATTGCGGCGCTCAATACGAGGTCCCGAGCGAGGTGATCCCGCCAGAGGGGCGCGATGTGCAATGCTCCAATTGCGGCGATACATGGTATCAAACGCACCCCGACCACCCTGACGCGCAGTCCGATTTTGTCGAAGAGCCCCCTGCCGCGGACGCCGAGGACAGCACTGAGCCTGCGGAAGACTACTCCGAACCGGAGGTTCAGCACGACCCCGAGCCCTCTACACCCGAGCCAGAGCCAGAGCCAGAGCCAGAGCCAGAGCCAGAGCCAGAGCCAGAGCCAGAGCCAGAGCCAGAGCCAGAGCCAGAGCCAGAGCCAGAAATCATGGCCCCGGAACCTGCCGCGCGCAATCTCGATTCTGCCGTCTCCGATATTCTGCGCGAAGAGGCCGAGCGCGAAGCGCAGCTGCGCTCATCCGAAGCCGACGGTCTGGAAACCCAGCCCGAATTGGGGCTTGAAACCCATCCCGGCGACGAACCCGAACGCCGCGCCCGCGAGGCCCGCGACCGCATGGCCCGCATGCGCGGCGAAGAACCCGTTGCCGATCACGCAGCCGCCGAAACCGGCGCGCGACGCGGCTTGTTTCCCAACATCGACGAGATCAACTCGACCCTGCGGAGCAATGGTGACACCGAGCCTGAACACGTCGACCCCGAAGTCGAGGATGAAGTTGCGCCCACGCGTCAAAGCGGCGGGTTTCGCCGTGGCTTCATGTCGATGATCCTGCTGGGGTTGGTGCTTGCACTGCTCTATCTCTATGCCCCGCCGATAGCCAAAACCATTCCGCAGGCCGAACCTATGGTCAGTGCCTATGTCGCGCTCGTCGATCAGGCGCGGATCTGGCTGGATGCAAAGGCCTCGGGCATTCTGCCCACCCAATAGGCGCCTCAGAACCGGTCCAGCAGTCGTCTGAGATAGTCCAACTCGATCTGCGGGCGCTCGCCCTCGCCGCTGCGGCGGCGGATCTCGTCCAGCAATTCGCGGGCGCGGCGGTAGACATCCTCGCCTTGCAGCAGCTGTTCGTCGGTTCCGATCGAGCCTTGTGATCCCGGATTGCGCCCCAGCGGGTCGCGGTTTTGGGCGCGCATATCGCCTTCCTGCGTGCCCTGTCCGGGCTGCTGCTGTTGCTGTGCCAGCGCCTCGCCCAGCGCACGCATCCCTTCGCGCAGCGCTTCCATCGCTTCCGACTGTCGGTCGATGGCATCGGCCATATCATTCTGCCGCAACGCTTCCTCGGCCCCTTCCATGGCGCGCCCGGCCCGATCCAGCGCGTCGCGCGCCTCGTCGCCTTCGGGCGTGCCTTCGCCGGGAAGGCCCTGCTGTTGACGGCGCAACTCATCGCGCAGCGCCTGCTGACGATCCGCAAGCGAGCCCTGCCCGCCATCACCTTGTTCTTCACTTTCGCCCCGGCGCTGGCCATCCCCCTGACCCTGTCCGCCCTGACCCTCGTGGCTCTGACCGCGCCCGGCCCCGCCGCTGCGGCCTTCGTTTTCCTGGCTCTCGCCCCGGTTGGCGTTTGGATTGAACTGTTCCTGCAGATCGCGGAACGCCTGATCGGACAGACCCTGCTGGTTGCGCAGGGTTTCGGCCAGACCTTCCATCGCCTGCTGACCTTCGGATTGCTGGCCTTGTCCCTGGCCCTGGGTGACACGCATGTTCTCCATCATTTCCTGGAGTTCCTGCAGCGCCTGCTGCGCTTCGGCCATGCGGCCCTGTTCCATCAGTTCCTGAATGCGATCCATCATGCGCTGCAGATCGTCCTGCGTCATCTGCATCGACTCGCCATCCTGTCCCTGCTGGCGCTCGTCGCTGTTTTCGTTGTCTTGCTGGGCTTGGCGCTGCAATTGGCGCAGATAGTCGTCCGTGGCCTCGCGCAATTCCTGCATCAGTTCGGCAATTTCCTGATCCGAGGCCCCGTTCTTCATCGCCTCCGACAGGCGTTCCTGTGCGCGCCGCAGCCGTTCCAGCGCGTCCGACAAAGTGCCCTCTTCGAGGATGATCGCCAGATCCCAGAGCGCTTGCGCGATCTCGTCCTGCTGCTCTGGCTTCAACCCAAATTCGTTGAAGGTTTCCAACCGCCGCAAGGTCACGCGCAGGCGCAGATAGGCGGTTTGCGAGCGGAACACATCCTCGGGCCGGTGCGATACCGCGCGCAGCATCTGCGCAACGCGCGCGCCGTTCGAGCGCGCCCAGAGCAGATCACGCCGCTGTTCGATGATCGCCGCCGCCAAGGGCTGGAAGAACCTGCGCGCAGGCAGGTTGGTCTGCAGCGGTTCCGCCGTGCCTTCCTGGTCCGCCGCATCGCGGGCGGTGAGCGTGATTGTCACCGGCAGATTGGCCCACGGGTGTTGCGAGAAATCCTCGATCAGATCCTCGGTAAAGATATCCCGATCGCCGGTGATCGGCATTGGCAGATCGACCGAGACCGTCTCACGCGGGTCAGGGTCGGACACCAGCCCGTGACGGCGGTCAATGGAGGGCAGATCGAGCGCGATCTCGGCTGTGCCGGAGACCACGCCGTAATCATCGCTGGCAGTGAAGGGCAAACTCATCTGCCCGGCAGCCTGCGCCTCAGCCACACCGGCCACGGCGATCTGCGGCGCGGTATCGGATACCACGCTGACCGTCCAGGCGCGCCCGCCATCGCCATTGATGTTCAGCGTCCCATCGCGGGTGACGATCAACGTCTGCTCCGGCTCGGTTATTGCTTCGGCGCCGGTCTCGGAAATCGTTTCGCTCAATTGCAGCGCGCCGACCTCGCCATAAAAGCGCAGCACGATGCGGCTGCCTTCTGGGACGCTCATCTGTGGATCGGAGATATCGTTCAGATAAAGTGTCGGCAGACCAGTATAGCGCGGCGGCTCAACCCAACCTTCCCAGGTCGGCCCTTGGGCGGCGGTTGCGGCACCTGGAGCCATGTCGGTAATCGATCCGGCCCGCCAGACCGAACCGAACAGAACCGCCACGCAAAACACCAGCAATGCCGCATAGCGCAGTGCGTAAGGGTCGCGTGATGCCAATCGCAGATCGGGCTGCACCGGCGCGGCGGCGGCGGCCCTTGCCGCCATCCGGTCCTGATGCGCCTGCCAGAGCGCGACCGAGGCAGCGTCCCGCTCACCAATCGCCTGATCGTCCAGCAGCGCCTGAATCGGGCGGCCCGGCAAGGTCTGATCCAACCTTGCAAGCGCCTCGCCGCGTGTTGGCCAGTGAAACCGCCGCGCACCCCAGACCAGCGCCACCAGCGACCCGGCCACAGCCGCGGCACCGCTGGCCCACACCATCTCGACCGGGACAAGATCGTGAATGCCCAGCATCAACAAGGCACAGACCGTCAGCAGGATCGAAATCAGGGGCCAGAAACAACGCAGAACCCGCTCCGAGAGCATCCCGAAACGGGTCAGTCCCAGCGACCAGCGCGGGACAGGCAAATATGTGGACCGGTTTGACACGTAACTTGGCCTCCTGACGGGCCAGCGCCGCTAAAGCGTCAAAGCCACAGAGGTATGGTATCGCGGTTTATCATTTCGTCAAAGGTCGGACGTCGGCGAATAACCGCGAATTGATCCTCATGCACCAGAACTTCGGGGGTCAGGGGGCGCGTGTTGTATTCGCTGGACATCACCGCGCCATAAGCGCCGGCACTGCGAAAGGCCACCAGATCGCCCGCAGAGAGCTTCGGCATATTGCGCTGTTTGGCAAACGTGTCGCCGCTTTCGCAGACGGGCCCCACGATGTCATAGGGCTGCTGTTCGGCCCCCGGTGCAGGTTCGATCACCGGCACGATATCGTGATACGCCTCGTACATGGCGGGCCGGATCAGGTCGTTCATGGCCCCGTCGAGGATCAGGAAGTCGCGGCCCTCGCCAGATTTCACATAGATCACCCTGGATACCATCAGCCCGGCGTTGCCCGCGATCAAGCGGCCCGGCTCAATCTCGATCTCGCAGCCCAGGTGGCCCACCGTGTGTTTGATCAGCGCGCCGTATTCCACCGGCAGCGGGGGCGCTTCGTTGGAGCGCGCATAAGGAATGCCCAACCCCCCGCCCAGATCGAGACGGCGGATATTGTGACCCTCACTGCGCAACTGCTCGGTCAGTTCGGCGACCTTTTTGTAGGCCAGTTCGAACGGCGCGAGCTCGGTCAACTGCGAGCCGATATGCACGTCGATGCCAATCACCTCGAGCCCCGGCAGCGAGGCCGCAAGCGCATAGACCTCTGAGGCCCGCGCAATCGGAATGCCGAACTTGTTCTCCGACTTGCCGGTGGCGATCTTGGCATGGGTTTTTGCATCGACATCGGGGTTCACGCGGATGGTGATGGGCGCTGTAACGCCCAGTTCCGAAGCAATGGCGCTGATCACCTGCATCTCTGGCTCGGATTCGATGTTGAACTGCCTGACGCCACCGGTCAGCGCCGTGCGGATTTCCCCCGCCGTCTTTCCCACCCCGGAAAAAACGATCTTGTTACCGGGCACACCCGCTGCTTTCGCCCGCAGATATTCGCCTTCCGAGACCACATCCATGCCCGCACCCGCCTGTGCGAGCGTCTTCAGAATCGCCTGATTGCTGGCCGCCTTCATTGCGTAGCAAACCAGATGCTCCGTCCCCTCCAGCGCCTCGTCAAACAGCCGGAAATGGCGCAGCAGGGTCGCGGTGGAATAGACATAGAACGGCGTACCCACCGCAGCGGCGATCTCGGTCAGCGGCACATCTTCGGCATAGAGTTTGCCGTCGCGATAAAGAAAATGATCCATGCGCCCGCGCTTAGACTGAAACGCCTAGCAGGATCAATGGGGTTGTTGCTCCTGCACTGACCTGCTCTTTTTGGCAAATAGCTGTTTCCTCGAAACGGAGCAGTCATTCCAATCAGGTCCTAAGACTGGCTGTCAAACGCCCATAGCTACCAATAGTCGATATGTTATTCTTCGGCCATGTCAGCGACCAACCGATACACATTTCGAATGGCAACGATGGCTGATCTTGATCTGTTGTTGGAGTGGCAGTCGCGACCACATGTGCGCGAGTGGTGGGATTCGGATGAGCCCAGCAACGAATACGAGTTCAAAGACCCTCGTGTAGCAAGGTGGATTGTCTCATTGGCAGGGCACCCCTTTGCCTACATGCAGGACTACACCGTCCATGGTTGGGAAAATCACCATTTCTTCGAGCTGCCGAAAGGTTCTCGGGGCATAGATCAGTTCATCGGCGAGCCGGATATGATCGGGAAAGGACATGGCCCCGCGTTTATCGCAGAGCGTTTGCGAACACTGTTTGACGAAGGTGCTCCGGTGATCGCAACTGATCCCGACCCAGAAAACGCCCGCGCCATCGCAGCATACAAAAAATCAGGATTTAGGGAGTTCGGACCTGCTCAGGAAACCCCATGGGGCCGGATTCTGCCAATGAAGATCAGTCGAGAGGTTGGCAAAGTCTAGCGCCCGCCTGATCCCGCATCGCAGTCATGCAAGAGGCCTGCGTCAATGCGGTGTTTGCCTCGAGTACAGAGCTTGTAAGCGCCGCATCAATATCTGGACCGTAGAAACAGATAGAGAGGTAGCCCGCAGCTGACCCCGATGCAGAAGGTGGCAGGAATGGCGATCAGGTTGATCCAGGCCCGGCGGCTGATGACCTCGGCCATGATCCAGAGGGTCAGGGCGATGGCCGCGATGGTCAGGTCCCACACCAGACCGGAGCTGGCGGCATTAGCATGCCAGGCTTGCGTCATCGCGTAGAGGTCGAAGCCGTTCTCGCGGAACCATTGCAGGAAATAGTACATCGGGTGAATCGCGCCCCAGATGGCAAGCGCGAGGAAGACAAATCTCATGGCGATCTCCGGTTTCCGCCGCAGCTAGCGCGCCAGGCAGGATCAGCCAGTCCTTATCGGCTCAGAACCCCAGATAAATGCCCAGCGGTCCTTTGTTCAAACCGACGGCACCACCGACATAGCCGCCGCTGCTGCCAAAACCGCCATAAGCGTTGAGCGTTGGCTGCACCGGTTCGCCATCGGCACCGCAAGCCGCAACCGCCAATAAAGCAAGAATGCAGAGTTTTCTCATAGTCCCAACCTCAATCCACCCAGGCCCAGGCCCACCCGGATCGGCGAGTTACCGACCCGCACCGATGCCGCCGGTCCCCCGGTTCCAACGGTGACCGCCGCATTGCCGGTATCGACAACATCGACGCTCGCGCCAACGCCGCCCGTGCCCGCGCCGACATTGACGGGGCCGGAACTGGCACCAACCCCCACCGCACCACCATCCGCACCAACCGAGGCGCCGACGCCGGTACTCGTCTGCTCGCAGGCAGCGAGCAATACGAGTCCGGCCAGTGCGACGAGGTGTTTCATCCCAGAATGTCTTTCCATCTCTGAACCTGCGCGCGCACCTGGACCGGCGCAGTTCCACCATAAGATGTCCGCGAGTTTATCGAATTTTCAACTCCAAGAACACTGTAGACATCCTGCGTGATGTCGCCGTGGACCTCCTGCATCTCGGCAAGGCTCAGATCGGGCAGATCGCAGCCACGGCTTTCCGCACGCGCCACCAGAGTGCCAGTCACGTGATGGGCGTCGCGGAAAGGCAGGCCCAGAACCCGCACCAGCCAGTCGGCCAGATCGGTGGCGGTGGAAAACCCGCTGCCCGCCGCCGCCGCCAGGCTGTCGCGGTTGGCGGTCATGTCGCGCACCATACCCTCCATCGCGGCCAGCGCCAGCATCCAGTTGTCGGCAGCGTCAAAGACCTGCTCCTTGTCTTCCTGCATGTCCTTGGAATAGGTCAGCGGCAGCCCCTTCATCACCATCATCAGCGCCGTATTGGCCCCAAAAATACGCCCGACCTTGGCGCGGATCAGTTCGGCGGCATCCGGGTTCTTCTTTTGCGGCATGATCGACGAGCCGGTCGAGAACCGGTCGCTGAGCGTGACAAACCGGAACTGGGCCGAGGACCAGATCACCAATTCTTCGGCAAAGCGGCTGAGATGCATCGCGCAGATTGATGCGGTGGACAGGAACTCAAGCGCGAAGTCCCGATCGCTGACCGCGTCCAGCGAGTTGGCGGCGGGCCGGTCGAAGCCCAACGCCTTGGCGGTCATGTCCCGGTCGATGGGGAAAGAAGTGCCGGCCAGTGCTGCGGCACCAAGGGGCGATTCGTTCATCCGGGCGCGCGCGTCGCGCACGCGGCTCAGGTCGCGCCCGAACATCTCGACATAGGCCATCATGTGATGGCCCCATGTCACCGGCTGCGCGGTCTGCAGATGGGTGAAGCCCGGCATCACCCAGTCGGCCCCGGCCTCGGCCTGTGACAAAAGCGCGCTGATCAGGGCCAGCAACCCGCTTTCGGCCGCGTCCAGCTGATCGCGCACCCAGAGCTTGAAATCGGTCGCCACCTGATCGTTGCGGCTGCGACCCGTGTGCAAACGGCCCGCGGGTTCGCCAATGATCTCTTTCAGCCGCGCCTCGACATTCATGTGGATGTCTTCCAGCGCGGTGGAAAAGGTGAAATCCCCGGCTTCGATCTCTGACAAAACAGTGAGCAGCCCTTCCCGAATGGCCTTGGCGTCACTATCAGTAATAACGCCTGTCGCGGCCAGCATCGCCGCATGGGCGCGCGACCCTGCGATGTCCTGAGCAGCCATGCGCTGATCGAACCCGATCGAGGCATTTATCGCCTCCATGATCGCGTCTGGTCCGGCGGCAAAGCGGCCGCCCCACATCTGGTTCGAGGTCGTGTCTGTCATTGGTCTGAAAACCCTTCGGAGGGGATATGAAGAAACTGTTGCTTGCGCTCGTCTATACCGCCCTCGCTTCGGGTGCAAATGCGGCTGGCGAAGATCTGAGCACGCTGGAGCCGTTGCGCGAAGGCGATATGAAGAAGCTGGTGTTTCACCTCGAACCGAAACCTGTATCGGCCCAAAGCTTCGATCTGGCCGATGGTGCGGGCACCGCGACGCTGGCCGATTATCAGGGCAAATACGTGCTGCTGAACTTCTGGGCCACATGGTGTGCGCCCTGCCGCAAGGAGATGCCAATGCTGTCCGCGCTTCAGTCGGAGTTCGGCGGCGAGCAGTTCGAGGTTTTGACCCTGGCCACCGGTCGCAACGCGCCTGCGGGCATCAAAAAGTTCTTTGATGAGATCGGCGTCGACAACCTGCCCCGGCATCAGGACCCCAAGATGGCGGTGGCGCGGGAAATGGCGGTTCTGGGTCTGCCTATCACGGTGATCCTTGACCCCGAAGGCAACGAGATCGCGCGACTGCGGGGCGACGCCGACTGGAACTCCGACAGCGCCAAAGCCATCATTACCGAGTTGATCGCCCCCGGGAGTTGATCGGAGATCACCCGACAGGTCCGGAACCTCCGGCATGCCTCCCCGCATCCAGTGGGGAGCATCGCACCCGGTAGCTTGGTGATCGGACAGCGACCCAAAGGTGGTGACCTTCACTCACAACAAGGGCAAGAGCGTGCCTGTAAGTTGGGTGATCCAATAGCGCCGCCCTCACTCCGGGAAATCAGGCGAATCGGCCACAAACGCCTCTGATTTTCCCTTTATCTTTCCAAATTCCGCCAAAGACTTGCGCGATGGTTCACGGATCGCTGAAGGGCCCTTCCATTGAAGACAGGCAGGTGGCGCTTACATAATCCTCATTCGAAGAGCGGCGAAATTCCTGCCGGGCGGCTGTCGCCCCGCAATAACGAAAGCTGGGATAACGATGGTCATGACGACGTCTATGCGCCTTTTTCTGTTTGCCGGATGTATAGGAATTTTCCTTGCCTCTTTCGCCGTGCAGGTGCTGCCCGACATCCCCCTGCTCTACGTTGCTGGTCTGGGATTGATGGGTGCAGGCGCGCTGGGATGTGTTCTGGTCAGCCTGCCGCAACTGCTGACCTCGCGAAAGCCGCGTTTCGAAGACATCCGACAGCCCCACATGGACCATATCGCTGCAGGCAATTCGGCAAATCAAAACGCCGCCCCACTATCCGAACGCGCCGCGAAACGAATGGCGCGATGACCGGCGGGCGCATTCGATGCGTCTAAAATCCGCGCTTTAAGCCTCTGTTTACAGTTTTGGGTCAAAGCTGTCCCGGTCTCCATGTCGTGCAGGAAACCGGGTCATGATCCTGAAACGAGAACGCCGCAAGGCCGATCTTCCAGAAGGTGCCGAGAGCCCGCTCAACAACGCGGTGGAACGGCGCGACAAATCCGTGCTGCAGATGGCCAAGGATGCGGTCCGGCACAAACAATGTATGCTGGCCTTTCAGCCGGTGATGCAGTCCCGCACACCCAATCAGATTGCCTTTTACGAAGGCTTCATCCGGGTTCTGGACGAAACCGGCCGGGTGATTCCCGCGCGCGAGTTCATGCCAGCGGTCGAAAACACCGAGGTGGGGCGCGACCTTGATTGTATCGCGCTGGAAAGCGGGCTTAAGACCTTGTCCAAGGCCCCCCATATCCGCTTGTCGATCAACATGTCCGCACGCTCCATCGGGTACAGCCGTTGGATGCGTATTCTGGAACGATCCCTGAAACGAGACAAAACGCTGGGTGACCGGCTGATCCTGGAAATCAATCAGGGCTCGGCGATGACGGTGCCTGAATTGGTGATCGATTTCATGGACCGCTTGCAACTTCTCGGCATCGCCTTCGCGCTGGACGATTACGGTGCCGACCCGGTCTCGTTCAGCCAGTTCCGCGATTTCTTCTTCGACGCCGTGAAAATCGATGGGCAGTTTGTCCGCAGGGTCAGTTCCGATACCGGCAATCAGGCCGTTGTGCGATCCCTGATCGCCCTCGCGCGCGAATTCGACATGCTGATCGTGGCCGAATCGGTGGAGACCGAGGAAGATGCCCGCTTTCTGGTCGAAGCAGGCGTAGATGCCTTGCAGGGCTATCTGTTTGGAGCGCCCAGCGTCAATCCGCCCTGGCGGAGCGACAGTCAGCGCCGCGGGGCCTGATCGGGGCTTGCGCGCCGCGCAACCCGGACCAGCACAACAAAGCTACCGGTTGCTGCAATTTCAGCATTGCGTTATTGCCAATGTCAGAGCGGGAATGACCGGGCGCTCTGGGGACCAATTCAGGATCCCAACAGCGTCGAACAAGTCCCGCTGACCCTGACGGCAGAGGACTGACCACATGACAAACGTAGTAATAGCATCGGCGGCGCGGACGGGCGTCGGCAGTTTCGGCGGCTCATTTGCCAACACGCCAGCACATGATCTTGGTGCGGCTGTGCTGGAAGCCGTGGTCGAGCGCGCGGGCGTCGACAAAGCTGAGGTCAGCGAGACCATCTTGGGTCAGGTCCTGACTGCGGCACAGGGTCAGAACCCGGCCCGTCAGGCGCATATCAATGCCGGTCTGCCGCAGGAAAGCGCGGCCTGGGGTATCAACCAGGTCTGTGGGTCGGGCCTGCGGGCCGTTGCGCTGGGCGCGCAGCACATCCAACTGGGCGATGCCGAGATCGTGGCTGCGGGCGGCCAGGAGAACATGACGCTCAGCCCTCATGCCGCCGCGCTGCGCGCCGGTCACAAGATGGGCGACATGAAATATATCGACACCATGATCCGCGACGGGCTCTGGGACGCGTTTAATGGTTATCACATGGGCCAGACCGCCGAAAACGTCGCCGAGAAATGGCAGATCAGCCGCGACATGCAGGACGAATTTGCCGTTGCCTCGCAGAACAAGGCCGAAGCCGCCCAGAAGGCGGGCAAATTCGCCGATGAGATCACGCCGTTCACGATCAAGACCCGAAAGGGCGACATCGTGATGGACAGCGACGAATATGTCCGCCACGGCGCGACAATGGAAGCCATGGGCAAGCTGCGCCCGGCCTTCACCAAAGACGGTTCGGTCACGGCGGCCAATGCCTCCGGCCTGAACGATGGCGCGGCCGCGACGCTGCTGATGTCGGCGGAGAATGCCGAGAAGCGCGGGATCGAACCCCTGGCCCGGATCGCGTCTTATGCCACGGCGGGGCTGGACCCGTCGATCATGGGCGTCGGCCCGATCTATGCCTCGCGCAAGGCGCTGGAAAAAGCCGGTTGGACGGTGGACGACCTCGATCTGGTCGAAGCCAACGAAGCCTTTGCCGCGCAGGCCTGCGCGGTAAACAAGGACATGGGCTGGGACCCCTCGATCGTGAACGTCAACGGTGGCGCAATCGCCATTGGTCACCCGATCGGCGCCTCGGGCTGCCGGGTGCTCAACACCCTGCTCTTCGAGATGAAGCGCCGGGACGCCAAGAAAGGTCTCGCCACGCTCTGCATCGGTGGCGGCATGGGCGTCGCGCTCTGCGTTGAGCGGGATTGAGCGGTTCCGCTTCCTATCGGATAGGGCGCTTTCGGGCGCCCTTTTCTTTGCGCTCCAATCACCCCTGCGACAGATTGGACGCGCTAAAACACAATAAAACGACAGCAACATAATTGCGCATCTCGCATCAGGGCAGTAACAACATTACCAAGGCCAGATTAATTTGGAGGATCCCTCAATGGCACGAACGGCACTCGTCACCGGCGGCTCACGCGGCATCGGCGCGGCAATTTCCAAGGCACTGAAAGCGGAAGGCTGCAATGTCGCCGCCACCTTTGCCGGCAACGAAGAAGCAGCCGCAGCCTTCACTGCGGAAACCGGCATCGCCACCTACAAGTGGAACGTCGCCGATTACGACGACTCAAAAGCGGGCATCGCCCAGGTCGAGGCTGATCTGGGGCCCATCGACATCGTGGTCGCCAATGCAGGCATCACCCGCGACGCACCCTTCCACAAGATGACACCCGAGCAGTGGCATCAGGTGATCGACACCAACCTCACCGGCGTGTTCAACACGGTACACCCGATCTGGCCCGGCATGCGTGAGCGCAAGTTCGGGCGGGTCATCGTGATCAGCTCGATCAACGGCCAGAAGGGTCAGTTCGCGCAGGCGAACTATGCCGCGACCAAGGCGGGCGATCTGGGCATCATCAAGTCGCTGGCGCAGGAGGGTGCGCGCGCGGGCATCACTGCCAACGCAGTTTGCCCCGGCTACATCGCGACCGAGATGGTGATGGCGGTGCCCGAGAAGGTGCGCGAATCGATCATCGGCCAGATCCCTGCGGGTCGTCTGGGGGAACCGGAAGAGATCGCACGCTGCGTCGCCTTCCTGGCCTCTGACGATGCGGGCTTTGTCAACGGCTCGACCATCTCGGCCAACGGCGCACAGTTCTTCGTCTGATAAGGGACAGAGGGCCGGTCAATGCGACCGGCCCTCAGCCTTATCCCGTAAGAACGCGCGCGCAGCGTTCAGCGGGAACCTTTCAGCCATTGCCAGAACAATCTGACAGCTTTCGCGCGCTCTTCATGCGCCTTGAGAAATGCACGGCTTGCGGCGGGACTTGTTGTCACTTCGATCATCCTGGCGTCCTCTCAGAAAAGTTTCGTTTGACTTGATCTCAATATGATCGTTGCATCCCAACTGCACAAACGAGACGTTTTACAGCTACACACAAGAAATTCTTATCTGACTATGCCAGATCGCCTGCCCCCGCTGACCGCCTTGCGCGCCTTTGATGCCGCCGCGCGGCACATGTCTTTTGCCAGGGCAGCCGAAGAGTTGAATGTCACACCGGCGGCGCTGTCCTTTCAGATCAAATCGCTGGAAGAGCATCTGGGGCAACCGGTTTTCCGGCGCCTGAACCGCGCTGTGGAACTGACCGAGGCCGGACGAACCCTGGCCCCCGGCACCGCTGACGGGTTCACTGCACTGCAGACGGCCTGGCAAGCCGCCCGGCGATTGCAGGACAACACCACGCTCACGGTTGCCGCGGGTCCTGCCCTGACCGCAAAATGGCTGGCCCCAAGGCTTTATGATTTCGCCAAGGCGTATCCCGAAATCAATCTACGTATCTCGACCTCGCTGCATCTGGTTGATTTGCATCGCGATGACGTCGATGTGGCAATCCGTTTCGGCTACGGGAGCTATGATGACCTTTATGCGGTGCATGCGCGCAAAGAGTGGTTAACCCCGGCAATGACACCCGACCTTGCCGAGCAGTTTCCCACCCCGGAAAGCCTTGTTGATGCTCCGCTTGTCGTTAACGATTATGACAACTTTTTTGACCCTCCCTGCGACTGGCCAGCCTGGTTTCGTGCTATCGGGATCAAGAGGTTCGAGCCCAGCGGCATGCGGTTTTCCAACGTTGAGCATTCCATCGACGCTGCCTGCGCCGGGGTCGGTGTCCTGCTGGGGCGCAGACCCCTGCTCATCAAGGATGTGCTGGAAGGCCGTCTGGTGACACCGTTCAAGATCGCCATTGAAACAGAGGCCCGGTTTTCATTTCTTTGCCTCCCCGGGGCAGAAAAACGGCCGCAGATCGCGGCGTTCCGGGATTGGTATCTGGCGGAAATCGAAAAGACCGCAGGTATTTGGGGCAAGATTGACCTCATTCCCGTCAAGGATGTTCCGCCCGCATGACCAAGCCCCGCGCCACCGCCATTGGATTCATTGCCGTCCTGCTCTGGTCGTTGTTGGCGCTTTTCACGGTGGGTTCGGCCCCCACTCCGCCGCTGTTGATGAACGCGGTCTGTTTCTCCATCGGCGGCGCGCTGGGTCTGATCTGGACCGGGGTTACGGGTGGTTTCGGCAGGTTGCGCACGGTGCCACCAAAGGTCTTTCTGTTCGGCGCTATCGGGCTGTTTGGCTATCACGCGCTGTATTTCTCGGCCCTGCGGCTGGCGCCTGCGGCTCAGGCGGGGCTGATCGCGTATCTCTGGCCCCTGCTGATCGTTCTGTTTTCCGGCCTGCTGCCCGGTGAGAAACTACGCACCGGTCATCTGTTGGGTGCGCTGATCGGCTTTGCCGGTGCGGCGTTGATCATCGCAAGCGGGACCGGGTCGGGGTTTCAGACCGAATATCTGGCGGGCTATGGGCTGGCTTTGCTTTGTGCGCTCACATGGTCGGGATATTCGGTCCTGTCGCGGCGGGTGGGCGACACGCCGACCAGTTCGGTTGCCGTGTTCTGCGTGATCACCGCCGTCGCGTCCTGGATCCTGCATTTCGCGCTAGAGGAAACGGTCTGGCCGCAGACCACAATCAGCTGGCTCTCACTCGTGGCGCTTGGCCTCGGCCCTGTTGGGCTGGCCTTCTACGTCTGGGATATCGGGATCAAACGCGGCGACATACAACTGCTCGGCACAAGCTCATACGCTGCGCCGATCTTGTCGACCGCCGTCCTGGTGTTGACCGGGATTGCCGAGCCGACATGGGCCCTGGCAATCGCGGCCGCATTGGTCACTGGCGGAGCCCTGATCGCGGCCCGCGCCAGCCTGTCCGGTTAGGCGGACAGACGCTCAATCTCTTCCTTGAGCTTGAGTTTCTTTTTCTTCAGTTGAGACAGGTGGAGCCCGTCACTTCCCGGTGCACGTTGCGCTTCTTCGACTTCATGACTGAGATGCTCATGCTTCTTCTTCAGTTCGGTCAGGTGCGCACTCAGGCTCATAGCAATCCTCCTCTGAATAAGTTGCCGACCGATATGAGCATATCTATTCGCGTCTGTCACGCTGCATGCGCACGGTTTTTGTCGGGAATTTTCGGAATTCGCCAAACTCCGCCTATGACCAGCAAAGTGCGCCGCCATTGCGCAGCACGTCCTGTATTTCGGGCCGATAGCTTTCACTGTCGCGCTCATGACGCGTCCCGGCATGCAGAATCAGCGGCGCATGCAGGCGAAAGTCGGCTTTTCCGCCTTTGCGCGCGCGCAGAATGACCAGATCAGGCGCCCGCCCGATGCGTGGCGCTAGCGGCAGAACTTCAAGCGATCCCAACCGATTGAAACAGGCAGAGATCATCTCCGGCAAGCGCTCAACCCGTTGAATCATATGCAGATATCCGCGCGGACGCAAACGGCGCGCGGCGGTGTCGAACCACCAATCCAGCGGCGTCTCCTCCCCCAGCGCCTTGCGACGCCCCGAGTCTAAGGCTGGGCTGTGCGCGCCACCGCGAAAATAGGGCGGGTTGGCGAGGACATGATCGAACTGAGTGTCGCGCAGCGGCGCAGACAGGTTAGCCAAATCTCCTGCAACCACATCCAGAACGTAACCGTTATGCGCGGCATTGCGACGCGCCAATGCCGCATAGGCGGGCTGAATTTCGACGCCAGAAAGCGCAAGATCGGGCACGCGGGCGGCCAGCGAAAGAATCGCGGCCCCGGCCCCGCATCCCAGTTCCAGAATCCGTTGACCGGGCCGGGCCGGAACGCTGGCCGCCAGAAACACCGGGTCGACACCGGCGCGATAGCCCTTTTTCGGCTGGAAAAGATGCAATCGCCCGCCCAGAAAGGCATCGCAGCTTAAGTCCTGTTCAGTGAATTCAGTCATTTCCCCAGCGGGATATCATTGTCCTGCATCACCCGGATCGCGCGGTCATAATCATCCTGCCGCACCATCATACGACGCGGGAAAATACCTATGCCACCTTCGAGGATGCTCATATTTACGTCCATCTGAAAGCAGTCTATACCCTCGCCTTCAAGAAGGGCGGTTGCGAATGCCATGATGGTCGGATCGGTGCTGCGCAGAAGCTCTTTCATGGGGCAGGATGTAAGGGCAAGGTGGGACCAATGTCGAGCCTTGCAACGGGAGTGTGATGGACAGCGCCACGATCTCGAAACCGCATGAGCGGTTGGCCGAATTGCTTGAAACCGAGATGGAGGGGGTGAATACCCTGATCCGGGCGCGGATGGCGTCGCGCCATGCGCCGCGAATTCCCGAGGTCACCGCGCATCTGGTCGAGGCAGGCGGCAAGCGTTTGCGCCCGATGCTGACACTGGCAGCGGCGCGGCTGTTTGAGTATCCCGGCGATCACCACATCAAGCTGGCCGCAACGGTCGAATTCATCCATACAGCGACCCTTCTGCATGATGATGTAGTCGACGAAAGCGGTCAACGGCGCGGGCGTCCGACCGCCAATCTGCTCTGGGACAACAAAAGCTCGGTTCTGGTGGGCGATTACCTGTTCGCGCGCAGTTTCCAGTTGATGGTGGAAACCGAGTCGTTGCGGGTTCTGGACATTCTGGCCAATGCCGCCGCTACCATTGCCGAGGGCGAAGTGTTGCAGATGACCGCAGCCAGCAATCTGGCCACCGACGAAGAGGTCTATCTGCAGGTGGTGCGCGGCAAGACTGCCGCGCTGTTCTCAGCCGCGACCGAGGTGGGCGGCGTGATCTCTGGTGCGTCACCGGCGCAGATACAGGCACTCTTCGAATTTGGCGATGCGCTCGGCGTAGCCTTTCAGATTGCCGATGACCTGCTGGATTATCAGGGCGATGCCAAGACCACCGGCAAGAATGTCGGTGACGACTTCCGTGAGCGCAAGCTGACCCTGCCGGTGATCAAGGCCGTGGCGCAAGCCACAGAGGACGAGCACGCCTTCTGGCAACGCACAATCGAGCGGGGCCGTCAGAATGAGGGCGATCTGGAACAGGCGCTTGCTTTGATGGACAAATACGGCACGCTGGAGGCGACGCGCGCAGATGCCAACCGCTGGGCGGACAAGGCCCGCACGGCGCTTCAAGCCCTGCCGGAACATGAGATCCGCACACTGCTGTCCGATCTGACCGACTACGTGGTCTCGCGCCTCAATTAAGCGCAACCGCGCGGCACCACCAATGAGGGTGCGCCGCACCGATTTCGTAAGCGGCAAAATGGGCGGCTTTCATGGTGGGGTAGAGCGCAAAGCAGCTTGATCCCGAGCCGGACATGCGCGCCAGCAAGGCATTGGTGGTCGCGCCAAGTGCGTCAAGGACACGCGCAATCTCGGGTGCCACGCCGATGGCCGGGGTTTCCAGATCGTTGCGTAGATCACCAAGCCACATTGCGCAGTCCTGAGGCGTTTCAAACTCGGGCATGTCGACAGGCATTGCCGGGTTCGCGCGTGAGGCAAGGGCAGCGAATACCGAGCCAGTCGGTACCGGTACCCCCGGATTGATCAATACCGCTGGCAGCGATGGCACTCTGACGGGTGTGATCCGTTCGCCAATTCCCTGCATGCGCGCGGCTTTTGCCGCCACACAGACGGGCACATCCGCCCCCAGTAACAGAGGCAATTCGTCCGGGATATCCACTCCTTGTTCGGACAAGACCCGCAAGGTCGCGGCCGCATCCGAGGAGCCGCCCCCGATCCCCGCACCATGGGGCAGAACCTTGTTCAAGCGCACGGAACCCGTCCAGCCGACAGCCTGCGCCGCCTGCCAGATCAGGTTGCGATCATCTGCAGGAACACCCTCGGCATGTTCGCCGGTGACATCGATGGACATTCCCGGTCCAGCGGCAAACTCCAGATGATCGCCGATATCCGCAAATACGACCAGAGAATCCAGCAAGTGATAGCCGTCGTCTCGCTGGCCGGTCACATGCAGGGTCAGGTTGATCTTGGCTGGCGCAAAGGTCCTAACCGTCATTGGCCACTTGCAGCGGTTCAGCGCCCTCTTCGGACAGGACCGCGTCCAGACCGACCTCGATCTTGCGCCGAATGCGGTCAGGGTCGGCCTCACCGTCGGTCTCTTCGGGGTTGATGAAGGACAGTGCCCGCTTCCACTGGAACTCTGCCTCGCGCGTGCGCCCCACGGCCCAGTACACATCGCCCAGATGATCGTTGACCACCGGGTCGATGGGCATCAGTTCCACCGCCTGTTCCATATGGCCCACCGCTTCGTCATAGCGGCCTAAGCGGAACAGAACCCAGCCCAGACTGTCGACGATATAGCCACTGTCGGGGCGGCCCGCCACGGCGCGCTGGATCATGTCCAGCGCCTCGTCCAGCTTGATCTGCTTTTCGACCAGCGAATAGCCGAGATAGTTCAGCACTTGTGGTTGATCGGGGTTCAATTCCAGCGCCTTGCGGAAATCCGCTTCAGCCTCGTCCCAGTGATCAAGCCTCTCATGCGAGATACCGCGCGCATAAAGAACAAACCACAGTCCGGGATTATCCGATGCGGTCAACTCCAGCGAGCGGTCATAGGCCGATACGGCGGCTTCGTACTTCTCTTCCTGCCGCAGCAGGTCGCCCAGGGATGAAAACACCATCGGCTGATCGGGATAGTCGAGCGAGAGTTGTTCCAGCACTTCGATCGCCGCATCCGGTTTGGCCGAACGCCGCAGCGCTTCGGCCCGGCCAAGCTCGGCTGCGTGGTGGTCGGGGCTGCTTGCCGGGACCTGTTTGTAGAGATCAATCGCCAGATTGAGCTGACCCAGATCTTCAAGCAATTCGGCAGACAAGAGCAGAGCGTCGATATGATCGGGGCGCAGATAGCTGGCGGTGCGGATATATATCAGCGAGTAGTTGTCCGCCGCCTCGCCGTTAAGCGCCGCGCCGATGGTAAAGAAGACCTCTGCCATGCCTTCCTTGGCATTGCGCGCCTTCGAAAATGGCAGCCGCTCGCCGGCCTCCAAACGCTCGATCACGTCATCCAGACCGGGATCGGTGCGCGAGCCAAAGACCTCACCCATCATCGCCAGTGCGTCGTCGTTGCGGTCAAGTTGCGACAGAATCTCGGCCCGCGCGATGGCGGCACGGCGCGAAATGGTGGTCAACTGCCCGTCATTGGCCGCGAACAGCGCCTCTGCTCCTTCGAAATCTCCGACCGAAGCAAGCGCCAGCGCCTTGTGGTAGAGCGCAAACCCCTGCAAGCCGTCCTGCGCCGCAACCGCGTCAAATTGCTCCAACGCCTTGGCGGCGGCACCGGTTCCCAGATGCGCCCAACCCGCCAGCAAGCCGTCGATCAGCGGGCCAACACCCAGCTTTTCCGGATCGCGCGCCAGCAGCGCGTCATAATCTTCATCTGCGATCAGGCCGGCAACAGCGGCCATATGCGCGGCCTGGCTGCGCAGGCCCGCCTCTTCAAGCTGCTGCGCCACCGGCAGCGCGCCGTCGATATCGCCAATCGCAAGCCTGGACTGGACAACCCGTTCCATCAACGCGGGGTTGTTCGCGTCTTCGGACAGGGCGCGGGCATAGTAGCGCGCGGCAACCTCGAAGTCGCTGGTATAAACCGCCTGACGCCCGGCAAGGTAAGCACCCGCGCCGGAATCGGCCATGACGCCCTGGGATGTCATCAGGGTCAGCGCGATGGCGGCACATGCCGCCGGTCGAAGGAAGGAATACACGAAACCGCCTGCCTTTTATCATTGCTCGGCAGTCAAGCTAAGGATTCGCATGGCAAGAGGCAATGGCGCAAGCCTCACGACTGCGCCATTATCAGTGTCACGCCGAAGTGCTGCCTTTCTATTGCTTAACGACTGGACCGGCCCGCGCAGAGTGCGGCGGGTTTACTCTTATAGGCAAATCAATGCGATAGACCCTAATATTATGATCGGAAACAGAACCAAAAGCGCAAGATCGTACCGCACGGATTTTCTGATCACATGGTCGGGATAGTCATAGCTCCAACGACGAGTTTCTGCACACCGAGCCAAATCGTCCAATGTGATGGGCTGAAACGGAATAACCTGCCCATCTCTCGCGATCGGCAAAAGTCGGCGAAAAAACGGAGGTTCGTCGGCGATGTAATGAAACTCCCAGCGAAACTCTGAGAAATCAACGCCGAATTTCGCTCCGAAGTCATCCAAAAACTCGCTAGCATCATCGCCAGCCAAACCAAAGGCTCCGAGAAAGTCAGCTTCCTCGGAGCCATTTGAGTCACTGCCTGAATGGACGCTCGCGAGAGCAATAATCTCCTCACGCAGCGCCATAGCAATCACATATTTGGATAATTCGGCCCGTCTCCGCCCTGCGGCGTGACCCAGTTGATGTTCTGGCTCGGGTCCTTGATGTCACAGGTCTTGCAATGCACGCAGTTCTGGAAGTTCACCACAAAGCGCGCGTCCTTGCCGTCCTCTTCGACCACCTCATAAACCCCGGCCGGGCAGTAGCGCTGCGCGGGTTCTGCGAATTTGGGCAGATTGACCGAAAGCGGGATGTTTGGATCGGCCAATTGCAGGTGGCAAGGCTGGCTTTCCTCGTGATTGGTCATCGCAAAAGAGACATTGGTCAACCGGTCGAAGGACAGCTTGCCATCAGGCTTGGGATAATCGATCGGCTTGTGCTTGCTGGCCTCTTCGGTCGCAGCCGCATCGGTCTTGCCATGCTTCAGCGTACCGAACAGCGAGAAGCCCGCCGAATTGGTCCACATATCCAGCCCGCCCAGTGCCAGCGACGGCACAAGGCCCCATTTCGACCACATCGGCTTGACGTTGCGCACCTTCTTGAGGTCCTTGCCGATGGCGCCTTCGCGCACCTCGGTCTCATAGGCCGACAGTTCGTCGCCCGACCGCTCGGCCTTGATCGCGCCAAAGGCTGCCTCAGCCGCCGCTTTGCCGCTCAGCATGGCGTTGTGGTTGCCCTTGATGCGCGGCACGTTGACCATGCCCACCGAACAGCCCAGCAACGCCACACCGGGCGCAACCATCTTGGGCATCGACTGATACCCGCCTTCGGTGATTGCACGCGCGCCATAGGCCACGCGCTTGCCGCCTTCTAGCAGCTCAGCCACCATCGGGTGATGCTTGAAGCGCTGGAATTCCATGTAGGGGAACAGATAGGGGTTCTTGTAGTTCAGGTGCACCACGAAGCCCACATAGACCTGGTTGTTGTCCAGGTGATAGATGAACGAGCCACCTCCGGCATTGCTGCCCAGCGGCCAGCCCATCGTGTGGGTCACGGTGCCCGGCTTGTGCTTGGCCGGGTCGATTTCCCAGATTTCCTTCATGCCGACGCCGAATTTCTGCGGCTCTTTTCCGGCTTGCAGATCATATTTCGCGATCACTTCCTTGCTGAGCGAGCCGCGCACGCCTTCGCCCAGGAAGACATATTTGCCGTGCAGTTCCATACCCGGCTCATAACCCGGCCCCGGCGTGCCGTCGGGGTTCTTGCCAAACTCACCGGCAACCACGCCCTTCACTTCGCCATTGTCACCATAGACAATTTCCGAGCACGCCATGCCGGGGAAGATCTCGACGCCCATCTCTTCGGCCTGCTCGGCCATCCAGCGGCAGACATTGCCCATCGAGACAATGTAGTTGCCGTGATTGTTCATCAGCGGCGGCATTGGCCAGTTGGGGACGCGCAGCTTGCCCGCCTCGCCCAGCATATAGAAGTTGTCTTCTTTGACCGGCACGTTCAGCGGCGCGCCTTTTTCCTTCCAGTCGGGGATCAGCGCATCCAGGCCGCAGGGATCAAGCACAGCGCCGGACAGGATATGCGCGCCCACCTCAGAACCTTTTTCCAGGACAACGACATCCAGGTCCGCATCCAGCTGTTTCAGACGTATCGCCGCCGACAAGCCCGCAGGGCCTGCACCGACGATCACCACGTCATATTCCATCGCTTCGCGTTCAATCTCGGCCATCGCGGGCTCCTTGGTTCCTGTCCGAACTCGCCCTTCGGGCGCAACTTTGTTTCGAGGCTGATTACCTGCTGAACGACCTTCGGGTCAATCAGAACACGGCGTAACACCGCTGCAATGCGGCAAAATCAGACATCAGGGCGGTCCCCGAGCAAATATCTAGGTCCGCTGCCCTTTGCTTTTGCCGTGTCATCGGGATTGTAGAGCTTGCATTTGGGCAGGCTCAGGCAGCCGCAGCCGATGCAGCCATCCAGATTGTCCCGCAATCGCAGCAACGTGTCGATTCGCGCATCCAGATGCTCGCGCAACAATTCCCCGATCCGCGCCCAATCTTTCGGCGTGGGGGTGCGATTGTTGGGCAGGCCGGCCAGAACCTCGCGAATATCGGGCAAGGACAACCCGAATTGTTGTGCGATCATGATGAAGCTGAGCCTGCGGATATCGGCCCGCTGATAACGGCGCTGCCCGCCCGCATTGCGCCAGGGCTTCAGCAAGCCCTGCGCCTCGTAATAGCGAATGGCCGACACCGCCAGCCCCGTACGCCCGGCAAGCGCGCCGATCGGCAAGCCTTCTGATACCGCCATCTGATCCTCCAAAAAATACCTTGACCTAAAGTTAAGTTTAGAAATTAGAGTGGACCGTGGCAATGACATTTTCCGGAGAACGCAGATGACCGCCACGCTTGAACATACCAATTTCACCGTCGCCGACCCCAAAGCCACCGCCGCGTGGCTGGAGTCCGTGTTCGGTTGGAAAATCCGCTGGGAGGGCGCCGCGATGGATAGCGGCTACACGGTGCATATCGGCACCGGGTCCAGCTATCTGGCGCTCTATACCCCGCCCAGCGCGTCGCTCTCAGCCGAGCGCAGCTATGACGTGATCGGCGGGCTGAACCATCTGGGCATCGTCGTGGACGACCTGGACGCCATCGAGGCGCGCGTTATCGACGCAGGCTTCACGCCAAAATCCCATGCCGATTACGAGCCGGGAAAGCGGTTCTATTTCGACGATGACAACGGCATCGAGTTCGAAGTTGTGTCCTACAGATAGGCTGCAATCCGCCCGTAGCCGGGCATTGAACCCTTGCAATCCACCCCCGCTTTGGGTCAGGTAAACGACGACCCTTCCTGTCGCCCCGGCGCTTTGCGCGACGGGGCGACTCAATTTGTAGCGTGCGGGCAAGACGACCATGGAAAAAATCCCGATGACACCAGCCGGGTTCGCCGCGCTGGAAACCGAACTCAAGCAGCTCAAATCTGTCGAGCGTCCGGCCATCATCAAAGCCATCGCCGAAGCCCGCGAGCATGGCGACCTTTCGGAGAATGCCGAATACCATTCCGCCCGCGAAAAGCAGTCCTTTATCGAGGGCCGCATCAAGGAGCTTGAGGGCGTACTGTCGCTTGCCGACGTCATCGACCCGGCCAAGCTGAGCGGCGCGATCAAGTTCGGCGCAACGGTCACGCTGGTCGATGAAGACACCGACGAGGAAAAGACCTGGCAGATCGTCGGCGAGCACGAGGCCAATATCGAGGCCGGCCTGCTCAACATCAAATCGCCCATTGCCCGTGCCCTGATCGGCAAGGAAGAGGGCGACAGTGTCGAGGTCCGCACCCCGGGCGGCGAGCGGTCCTACGAGGTTCTCAAAGTCGCCTACGCCTGACGGAGCGATGCCATGACCGGCAAGAAACCCGGCGCCAAAACGTCACGCCCGACCCAGTTGGGAATCTATGACCGCCCTCCGGCGCGGCCTTCGATTTCCGGGATCGAGATCGCCGCTCTGGCGCTCAGCCTCGCGTGGCTGACGATCTCGGTGATCTTCTTTGTGGTCGTGCCCGTGGACGACACCAATTCCGGCGGTGTCAGCATGTTTGTCACCATGCTGGCGATTTTCATGCCAGTTGCGATGATCTGGGTCGCCGCGATGGCCGCACGGGCCAGCCGGGTGATGCGCGAGGAAAGCCAGCGCCTGCAAGCCGCCATTGACGCCATCCGCAACGCCTATGTCAGCCAGCAGCAAAACGCCGCGATCAGTTCCGAGCCGTCGGTGACCCGCAAGCTGGATGAAATCGTCAAGACCGCGAAGAAAACCGAAACCACGCTGGCCACCTTCTCGACCAAACGACGGGGCTCGGATCAGCCAAGCCCGGAACCCGCAGCCGAGCCCACACCGGCGGAGACCGACGAGCAGGCCACATTGGCCCTGGGAAATGCGCCCGAAGACATGGCACCGCCTATGCCGCGCGGGGATTTCATCCACGCGCTGAACTTTCCTGAAAGCGCCGACGACACGGCTGGATTCTCCGCGCTCCGGCGCGCCTTGAAGAACCGCCAATCGGCGCAGCTGATCCAGGCGGCGCAGGATGTTCTGACCCTGCTCAGCCAGGAAGGCATTTATATGGACGATTTGCGCCCCGACATGGCCCGCCCCGAGATCTGGCGGCAATTCGCACAGGGCGCGCGCGGCCGCGCAGTGGCGTCGCTGGGCGGCGTGCGTGATCGCTCGTCTCTGGCGCTGACTTCGGGCCGGATGAAGCAGGACCCGATCTTTCGCGACGCCGCGCATCACTTCCTGCGCCGGTTCGATCAGATGTTCACTGAATTTGAGCAGGATGCGAGCGATGCGGAAATCTCGGCGCTGAGCGAAACGCGAACCGCGCGGGCCTTCATGCTGCTGGGTCGGGTCGCGGGGACCTTCGACTAAGGGCCAAAGCTGGCATATGGGATGTATCGCACCGCGTCACCCGGCCTGATGTGGCAGGCGCCATCCCCCAGTTCGACAAGTCCCTCGGCCCAGCTTAGCCCACTGATCCGACCGGACCCTTCCGAAGCGAAGACCTCGACCCGGCCCTCCCGAACCCGGGCGCGCAGATATTCGCGGCGGCCCGGTTTCTTGCGCTTTTCAAACGCGGCGGGCAGGTCATAGCCCTGCGGGTCCGGCCACCCTGCCCCGGCCAAGAGTGCCAGCGCCGGTCGGGCAAAGATCAGCGTGCAGACCATCGCCGCGACAGGATTTCCAGGTAGCCCAAAGACCGGCTTATCCTGCCAAAGCCCCAGCGCCAGAGGCCGCCCCGGTTTGATCGCGATACGCCATTCCTGCATCGCGCCTGCGTCGCGCAACAGCGCCGACATATGATCCTCATCCCCGTCCGACGCGCCGCCACTGGTCAGGATCGCATCCGCCGCCTGCGCGGCCGCGTCCAAACGCTGTCGCAGCGCCGCGCGATCATCGCCAACCCGGCCTATATCCACCGGCTCAAACCCGAAGGCGCGTAGCGCGGCCAGCAGCATGGGGCGATTGGCGTCATAGATTCCGTCCCGCCCGGCATCTTCGCCGGGATCGGTCAATTCATCGCCCGTGGAAAGCACCGCCACTTTCAGCGTCTTCCGCACGCGCAGACGGGCGATCCCGACAGCGGTGACCAGTGCAAGATCGGCGGCACTCAGCACTCGACCTGCCTCCAGCACTATATCGCCCTGCACCACATCCTCGCCTGCCTGCCGCGCATTCGCACCCGGTTTGAGCGGCCCGTTCAGCGCGATCCGGTCCGGTTGGACCGTGACATCCTCCTGCAGAGCGATGGTGTCGACCCCTTCGGGTAGGGTGGCTCCGGTCAAGACGCGGATGGCATGGCCCGCAGGAACCGCCCCTGCAAACGCCGCGCCTGCGGCAGCGCGACCTTCGACCAGAGGCAGCACATGCGCGCCCTCGGGCAAGCCGCCCCAAAACCCATAGCCATCAACCGCCGTATTGGCCTGTGGCGGGTTGGACCGCAGAGCGATGCAATCTTCGGCCAGAACGCGACCCATTGCGTCCATCACCGGGACCTCTTCGATGCTGGTGACCGCGCGCAAGCGGTCACGCAACAGCGCCAGAGCGTCGTCGACCGGCGTCCAACTCACCCCGGCAGGCAGCGCGAAACAATCGTTGCGCAACGGCGGTGGCGTTATCGTGCTCTGGTTCTGATCCACACCCAATATCCACCCCTCTTCCGGTGCCTCCACGGTCAACCGGCGCGTCAACTCTTCGGCTGGCAACCCTGCCAAGTCACGCGCGACATGTTCGACCTGCCACGCATCCCTGATCCGATCCGCCGGAGACGCGCCCAGCGTCAATGAGGGCCAGATTTCGACAAAGGCAACGGGTTTGTCCAGCGCCTCGAACGGCCAAGCGGCGATTTGTCCGGCGAAGCGGTGGCGCAACCGGGTCAGAACCGGCAGCCCCATCATCACCTGGCCGCCAACCGCCCCGGCCCCTGACATCTGCCAGCAGGTGAAACTGCCCTTCGCCAGATGTTCGACCGCACGGCGGTCCGGGAACGGGTTCTGATACCCGGTTTTGTTACGCGGCAGACCCGCGATATCGCGCTTCAGGCCATTGCCCCAGAACGGCCCCACCCCGCCAAAGCGGCGGTTGATCTGCCCCGCCAGATCAAAGCGGTTGTTGTGTTCCGGCGTGTCCTCGATGTGGTCCGCGAACCACTCCCAAAGAGTCAGCGGATCATCCGTGCCGGTGATCGAGCGCGCAAAACCCGCCGGGTAGCCAAAGGGGAAGTCAAATCCCAGCATCAGGCGGCGACCGGCTGCCAGCTCCGTTTCGATCAAATCGCCAAGCCATGCCTCTGCCAGGACACGGTTGCGCAGATAGACGGGTGCCTCGCAAGCACCAGCCCGGAGGATACAGGCCCAGATCGCATCCTTTCGTGGCCTGGGTCCGGTGTCGTTGCCGCCTGACCAGTCGACCATCGCAATGGTCTGGAACGGTGTCACAACCCGACCTCGGAGAGGATGAAATCGGCGATCCTGCCTGTGTCGTCCAGATCAAAGACCGGGCGGTCGATCTCCAAAGCGCAATCGCTTGCCACCGCCCGGATGGCGGGATCATTTGGCGCGATCAATGCATGTCCTGCCTCGGCCCTGAACGCCTCGATCTTGGGGTGCGGTTCGCGCTTGTAGCCCTCGATCAGCACCAGATCGACCGGGGAGAGGCGACCCAGCAAGTCCGACAGCGGCGGCTCGGGCGCGCCACGCAGCTCCTGCATCAATGCCACGCGATGGGCCGAAGCCAGCAGCACTTCCTGCGCGCCTGCCACACGATGCCGGTAGCTGTCGCGCCCGGGCTTGTCCACATCGAACGCATGATGGGCGTGTTTGACGGTAGAGACAGAATGGCCCCGGCCAGTGATCTCGGCCACCAACCGCTCCATCAGCCCCGTCTTTCCGGCATTTTTCCAGCCGGTCACGCCATAGATCTTCATCCGCGCTCCAGCATCTGTTCGGCCCGCGCCAAATCCTCGGGCGTGTTGACATTGAAGAAGGGATCGACGCTGCCGGTCTCAAACAGCGCCTCGCGGCCCTGATGCGCCTCGGTCCAGAGCACAACCTTGCGCAAGCCCCCCGCCAGCGCCGCGCGCAGATCGTCGCGCAGGGCAACTGGCCACAGCCCGAAGGTGGGTTGCCGCGCAATGCCCCGTTTCGGGTCGGGCGTCGCTGCGAGTGCCAGCGGATGGTGCATCCCCTCCGCCGCCAACAGCAGGCGGGGCACCAGATCGCAGGGAAAGAAAGGCGTGTCCGCCGCCGCTGTTACAATCGTCTCCGCGCCCTGTTCGGCGGCCCAATCGAGCCCCGCCAACACCCCTGCCAACGGCCCCGCGAACCCCTCAATGCTATCGGCAAGGATGGGCAGGCCCAGCTTGGCAAACCGCGCCGGATCGCCATTGGCGTTCAGGGCCAGCCCGCTGACCTGCGGGTCCAGCCGATCAATCACCCGATCCAGCAGAGTTGTGCCGCCCAAGGATAACAGCCCCTTGTCGCCACCGCCCATGCGTGTGGCCAGCCCTCCGGCCAGAATGACGCCGAGCGGCTGTTTCATGATATTGCGTCCCCTGGCATCACTGCGCACTCTTGCGACGGTGTTTCTTGTCCTCGATCGGCACGGTGGCGGGATCAACGTCGCGCACCAATCTTTCCTCACCCGCAAGGCAGACAAAGCGCCGCCCGCGCATGCGTCCGATCAGGGTCAGGCCCAGCTCGCGGGCGATCTCGACCCCCCAGGCGGTGAAGCCGGAGCGTGAGGCAAGCGCCGGGATGCCCATCATCGCGGTCTTGATCACCATTTCCGAGGTCAGCCGCCCGGTGGTGTAGAGGATCTTGTCATCTGCCTGCACACCCTCGGACAGCATCCATCCAGCGATCTTGTCGACAGCATTATGCCGCCCGACATCTTCCATATAAACCAGCGCGCGGTTCTCCTTGCACAGAACTGTGCCGTGGATGGCCCCGGCCTCAAGGTAGAGCGACGGGGTACGGTTAATCTTGGACGCCAGTTCATAGAGCCACGAGGTGCGGACGGTGGTCTGCGGCAGGCTGATCCCCTCCAGCCCCTCCATCATATCACCGAATACGGTGCCGACCGCGCAACCACTGGTGCGGGTCTTTTTCTTGAGCTTGTCCTCGTAAGAGGTTTCACGCTGCGTCCTCACCACCACGGTCTCAAGCTCTTCGTCGAACTCGACCCCGGTGATCTCATCATCCTCCAGCAACATGCCCTGATTGCGCAGAAACCCCAGCGCCAGATAGTCGGGGTAATCACCGATGGTCATCGCGGTGACGATCTCTTGCGCGTTGAGGAAGATAGTCAAAGGTCGTTCCTCGACCACCGAGATAACCTCGGCTGAACCGTTCTGATCGACGCCTTCAACCGAGCGCGTAAGGCGGGCCGCCTTGGGGTCGGGGGCGATTATATAGTCCGAGACACTGTCCGATCTGGCCAATTGCAACCCTTTCGCAAGCCCGTTACTCCGGTGTTGGCCAACTTAGGATCGGATCATGGCAATCACCACCACGAAATCCTACTACTGGAGAGGTTTCCTCGATGGGTCGCCCTTTCTGCTGATGGCGCTCCCGTTCGGCATGCTCTTTGGCGTGTTGGCGACCGAGGCGGGCCTGAGCGTGGTGCAGACCATGTCATTCTCGGCCGCTGTCTTCGCCGGGGCGGCGCAGTTCACCGCGCTGCACCTGCTGAATGACAACGCCCCCACGATTGTGGCGATCCTGTCCGCCTTGGCCGTCAATCTGCGGGTGGCGATGTATTCGGCCTCGCTGACGCCCTATCTGGGTGCTGCACCGCTCTGGCAGCGGGTGTTTGCGGCCTATTTCACGATTGACCAGAGCTATGCCTGTTCAATGATGCAATTCGAAAAAGAGCCCAGGATGAGCGTGTCGGAGCGTCTTCGCTACTTCTTTGGCGTCGTGTCCCCGCTGACCCCCGCCTGGCTGGTGGCCACCTATCTGGGTGCGGTGGTCGGCACGCGCATTCCCGAAAGCTGGGGGCTGGATTTCGCGCTGCCGATCACCTTTCTGGCCATGATCGGCCCGATGCTGAGAACCCCGGCACATGTGGTCGCCGCGCTGGTCGCCATTGTTGTCGCATTGCTGACCACCACGGTGCCCTTCAACCTCGGCCTGCTGATCGCGGGCTGCGCCGGGATGATGGCGGGCGCGCGCTGCGAGTTGATCCTTGACCGGCGGAGGGCCGCGGCATGAAAAATCTCGACCCGACCACGATCTGGATCGTGATCGCCAGCCTTGCGGTCGGCAGCTTTGCGCTGCGGTTCGTGTTCATCGGTTTTGTTGGTGGGCGCACCATGCCGGACTGGCTGCTGCGACACCTGCGCTACACTGCGGCTGCAATCATCCCGGCCATGGTGGCGCCGCTGGTGGTCTGGCCCAGTGCCACGGATGGCAAGCCGGACCTCGCCCATATGAGCGCTGCATTCATGGCGCTGGAAGTTGGCTATATCACCAAGAACGTGATCTTCGGGATCGTCGCCGGGGCCGCCACGCTCTACGGGCTACTCTATCTGGCGAACTGACGCCTAACCCTGAGCCTGCTGGTTCAGGGCGGTATTTCCGTCGGTCAGGCCCTTTTGCAGGTCCTCATCGTCATTTTCGTAGTAGCGGTCGGTGACCACGCCCGGAATTTGCTCGAACTGCTCCTGCAGTTTGACAGGCTGATAGACCACATCAATCTGTTCAAACCCCGGCACCTGCTTGAGAAGGCGCGCGGTGGCGTTTGAGCAGAACGCGCCCATCACCCGACCGTTCTGTTTGGCAAGTTGCAGCGCGATCTCGGCCTGTTCCGGCGTCACTTCCACCCGTTGGCGCACCACATGATAGGTGCTGCGCGCATGGGCACCGCGATAGGCCTGCTCAACCGCAGGCGTAATCCCATAGAGCACGTCATTATATTCCGGCACGATATCAGCGTGAAATGATCCGGCCGGATCGAAAATCACCCGCTCGCTGCCATTGATCAGCAACGATGAATGACCGCCGCCGCCGGTCCGGTTGTTCACCATCGTGTAAAGGGTCAGATAGGCTGGCCCCGCATCACGGTAAGACACCGCCGCAATGGTTTGCGGATCGGCATTGGGCGCGCTTTGGGTGCAGCCGACAAGTGTCAGCGCAACGGCGCAGGCCAGAAGCGGGCGGAACAAGGGGAAATCCAGCGTGATCAGGTGGCGAAAACGGCCAGGAACACCAGGATCCCGAGAATCGCGACAACGGTCCAGGTGGTGAACTTGACGAAACCGTCAAAGGTCGAGATCTGTTCCTTGATGTCCATTTCGCCGTGCTTATGGTCTGCCATGGGTCACTATCCTATTCGCGTTTTAACAGGTGGATACTGGATTCGCGGGCCCATGTCACCACGTCAATCGCGCGCAGGGCTGGTCCAGCCGAAGGGATCGCAGGACGGATAGCCATAGCCCCAGCGCCACGGCAGGCCAGAGCATGGCCCGCCACCAAACCGCACCGCAAGAAACATCGCCCCCGCGATATTTGCGTAGGCCTGCCGCACGGTGTTCCGCGAGACATCATATCGATCGGCGAGCGCCTGTTCCTGCTCGGCCCCGGTGGCAACCACACAGGCGCGCAGGGCCTGATCGGCGACCAGCC
This sequence comes from Ruegeria jejuensis, assembly GCF_041537905.1. NCBI lineage: Bacteria > Pseudomonadati > Pseudomonadota > Alphaproteobacteria > Rhodobacterales > Roseobacteraceae > Ruegeria > Ruegeria jejuensis. Next base: position 127,198 of record NZ_JBGRUO010000002.1, read on the forward strand.
GTGCCTCATAGCTCTGATCTGCCTCTTGCGTACCTGAAGCATCGTGATAGGCGCGGTCATGGGTGACGCAGCAATCCTCCCATGGCGGGGCACCGTCGAAGCTCTCCTCGAAATCGGGGAAGGTTTCGGCGACCAGTTCCCACGAACTGGACAAACCGCCGGAACAACCATCGGTTTCGAACGGGCGCAGCTCGGCCGTTGCGCGAAGCGCCATCAACGTGCGATGCGCAGGCATTTCCAGCGCTTTGCCGACGTCCTGCGCGGAGGCGGGCAGCGCCAGAAGGCAGAAACCGAGGACGAGATTACGGGCTGTTGTCACGATAGCTGCCCTGTGTAAGATCGACGCCCATTTCCTCGACAAACCACAAAAGAACCCGCTCACTCGGGCCTAGTTCCTGCCGGATGCGGATCACTTCCTTGGCCAGCGCGGGCTCATCGGTGATCAGCCCGTCCACCCCCAGCGAGATCATCTTGGACATTTCCAGCGGGTCGTTCACCGTCCAGACATAGAAATCCTTGCCCGCCTCCTGCACCGAGCGGATCAGGCCGGGACGCGCCGTTGTGGTGCTGACGGCGACGAAATCGCCCTCCAGCCCCGCCAGATCGCCAACGGCTGTTGCCGCCAGCACGCCGGTGCGCCAATCGGGGCGCAGCGCGCGCATCTTCTGCACCGCTTGGTATTTCAATGACATTGTGGCGATCTGGTCGGCCATGCCCAAATCCTCGACAATGTCGATCACCCGGTTCTCCAGGTCTTCGTCATGACCGTAATATTTCAGCTCGATCAACACGTTGGATTTGCCGCGTGCGGCGGCCAGAACATCGCGCAGGGTAGGCGTGCGCTCTTCCCCATAAGCAGGATCGAACCAGCTGCCGATATCGATCTCGTCCAGATCGGCCATGGTGGCGTCCCAGATTTTCAGATCGACGCCGGACAGCTTCATGTAATCGCTGTCATGCATGACCACGACCACGCCATCTGCCGTTTCCTGCACATCGATCTCGACCCAGTCGGCCTGATCCTCGATGGCTTTCTGCACCGACGCCATGGTGTTTTCCGGACGCAGACCCGCAGCCCCGCGATGGGCGATCACCGCGACCGGCTTGTCATCCTGCACCCGCGCCAGAACCGAATTGCCGACCCAGCCGCCCGCAACCACAGCCAGCACCGACAGACAGGCCGCCAAGATCAGACGACCCCTTAGACCCGCCTGCCCCTGATGCGGTTTCAGATGCACCGGATGATCCAGATATCCGTCCAGCAGCACCGCCAGCGCCCCCAGCGCCGTGGCCGCCAGCACAAGGCCCAGCACCGCCCAGAGGACAACCACCGCCATGCTCAGTCGCAATACAAGGGTCAGCCCACCCCCCTCAGGCACCGGCATAATACCCAGCGCTGCGCCTGCCAGCGCGGCGATCAGTACGGCAATCGCGGCCCGCAGGGCCAGCCACAGCGCCAGCCGCAGCTTGAGTGCGGTCTGCTTGCCCTGCATCAAGGATACGCTCACCGCAAAGGACGCCTTGGGGCGCATATCTTCGAACAGCACCATGTGAAGCGCCAAGGCCCAGCCCGACAGCCGCCGGATCAGAACCCAGGCCATGACAAGGACCACCAGACCAATCAGACCGGCAGCTATCAGAAACGAGGGCGGCTTGAAGGTCAGGTAGTAGTTGATGTCATATTCCGTCAGGGCCCACCACGCGATGAACCCGGCAATAGCGGCAAACGGCACCACCAGCAGCAGCACCCGCAGCACCAGCCGCAGCGCAAATTCGAGCAGCCGCATCAGCTTGCCCAAGACAAGCCGCAGCGCCACCGACCCCGCCTGCCAGAGATTGCCGGTCTCGACCCGCAAGCAGGCGGTCATGACGGCAAAACCCAGAATCTCGGCCACCAGCACAATGCTCAGAACAACGACACCAACAACGAACCCCACCGGCGAGAGCAGGAAGAGCGCAATGTCCTGATCGGTCAGCGCCGATTGATGAGACAGCGACACCGCAAGGTTGATGGCAAGGGCCACGCCCGGCGCAATCAGGGCAACAGTCAACAGGCGGAGAACCACATAAAGCGGCACAAAGATGCGCCGCCTTTCCCAGGCGTCGCGATACGCCCGCACCACTGCGGTCAAATGCGCCATATCTGTCCCTCCGTCCGTTTGCCCTCATAGAATCGGTCAACGGCCCGGAGGGCAAGCGAAACCGCTCAGCCCGTGTTGTTTTCCAGATCAGCAGCCAGCCGGAAACCGATGCGATTGGCCGGTTCTTCTTCGGACGGGATCGGCAGCGCCCGCAGCATCACGTTCAGCTGGCTTACGTGCTGGACCAGCTGGGTTTTTGCGCCGCTCCCATCACTGCCGTAGAACGTGACGATATCGGGGTCGTAATAGCCCATGCCCTCGATCCGCAGCACGCCGGCATCGCCGCCGGTAAAGCCCATGGCAACCTCGTGCCTGGCATCGAGCTGTTTCTCGAAATTACGGATATAGATGATCAACCGCTCATAGGCCCATTGCGCCGGGCTTTTCTTATGCGCGGGTTCCGGCACCGGGTGCGGTCCCTGATCCATCCGCGCGGGGCTTTTGGGATCGGCATGCACCTCGTGGCAGCGCGGCAGCGCATCGCTTTCGATTGCTTCTGCAGCCGTCTCGATCTGGTCACCCATGCTTTACCCCTTGCACTGATAGAGCCAGGCGCCATCGGCCCGGCGGTCACGTTCGACCTCTCCAATGTGGTAAAGATGGTTGAGATGCGCAACTGCTTCGACCAGGGCCAGCCCATACTCGCCCTCGCCGATCTTGCGTTTGAACAGCGGCAGGAAACAGTCCGAGGCTGGTTTCGGCACATCCAGATGGTCCTTGAGCCGGTCCAGCGCGCTGTGATGATTGTCAACCAATTGCCGCATGCGGAAGGGCAACCCGGTGAAGGGCAGCTTGTGCCCGCCCAGCGCCAGATGTCCGGGCTGTGCAAGGCCCGAGAGCCGCTCGCAGCTTTCCAGCCATTCCGCCAGCGGGTCAGCCATCGGCTCGGTCGGGTAAACGCCGATATTGGGGCTGATGGAACTGAGGATCTGATCTCCGGTGAGTACCAGATCGCCGTCTTTGCTCCACAATGTCGCGTGTTCCGGTGCGTGGCCGTTGCCTGTATGGACCTCCCAGTCGCGCCCGCCAATGCGGATCTGGCTGCCCTGCTTGATCCGGGTAAAACCCAGCGGCATGGGATAAACCATATCGGCAAAGTTGAAGGGCCGCTGCGCCATGCGCGTCTCAAGGATTTCAGATGCCATCCCGGCGCTGCGGTAGAAATCCAGTGTCTCTTCGGGCCAGACCTCCTGCACATCCAGAGTCAGCATCCGGGCAAACAACCAGGAAGTGCGGGTGGTGACCAGTTCGGCGCCGAACTCGCTCTGGAACCAGCCTGCATTGCCAATGTGGTCGGGATGGTGATGGGTGACCAGAACCCGCCGTACGGGCTTGCCCGCCAGTGGCCCGTCAATCAGCCCCTGCCAGATCGCGCGGGTTTTTTTCGACGAAAAGCCGGTATCAACCAGCGTCCAGCCATCGCCGTCATCCAGCGCATAGACATTCACATGATCCAGCTTCATCGGCAATGGCAGGCGCATCCACAAGACGCCCTCCGCCACCTCGATTGTCTCCCCCGGCGCGGGCGGCTCGGGCCAGGGGTAACGGATACCGGTTTGGGGCGTGCCGTCCATCAGGCAGCCAGATCGTCGGCGCTGAGCGCAAAGAGGTCAGCCGCCCCGTTTTGCGCCTGCACCAGCAGACCGGAATATTCCGGCAGCAGCGCGTGGATGTAGAACCGTGCCAGCTTGGCTCGCGGTCCCTCGGGCTCGGCCAGTGCCGCAACCAGATGGTAATGCGCGCCCAGCACCCGGGCAAAGGCCCGCAGATAGGGCAGCGCGCCCGCAAAGCGGTCGTTCATATCGCCCTGAGCGACCAGCCACTCGGTGGTTTCACGCAGCGATTCCGTGGCCTCCCAGACTGGCTCTGCCAGTTCCGGCAGGGTGGCACGGGCCTGTTCGGCGTGATCTTCGATCTCGTCCAGCAAGTGCGCCGCCGCCTCGCCACCATCCATCATCTTGCGACCCACCAAGTCCATCGCCTGAATGCCGCTGGTCCCCTCATAGATCGCTGTCACGCGCACATCGCGATAGAATTGCGCCGCGCCGGTTTCCTCGATAAAGCCCATGCCGCCATGAACCTGAACGCCGGTCTCCGCCACGCGGATGCCCGTTTCAGTGCCGAAGGTCTTGGCAATCGGCGTCAGGAAGGCCGCCCGGGCGATCCAGTTCGCATCACCGGTGGCGTGGCCCATGTCGATGGCACCGGCACAGGCCAGCAGAATGGCCCGCGCAGCGAACGTGTCGGCGCGCATCTCCATCAGCATGCGGCGCACATCGGCATGATCGAGGATGGTTCCGGTTGGCGCGCTGCGCCCCTGCTTGCGTTCCTGCGCATAGGCCAGCGCGTGCTGATAGGCCCCTTCGGCGATGCCGACACCCTGCCCGCCAACACCCAGACGCGCGTTGTTCATCATGGTGAACATGGCCGCCATGCCCTTATGCGGCTCACCCACCAGCCAGCCCTTGGCGCCATCATACTGCATTACGCAGGTCGGCGATCCGTGCAGGCCCAGCTTGTGCTCCAGCGAGACCACTTTCAGCGTGTTGGCCACACCAGCTGCGCCGTCTTCATCGGGCAGGTTGCGCGGAACCAGAAACAGCGAAATCCCCTTGGTGCCCGGCGCGGCATCGGGCAGGCGCGCCAGCACGAGATGGCAGACATTATCGGTAAAGTCGTTATCGCCCCAGCTGATGAAGATCTTCTGACCGGTCACCGCATATGTACCGTCATCGTTCGGCTCGGCCCGCGAGCTGAGCGCGCCAACATCTGATCCGGCCTGCGGTTCGGTCAGGTTCATGGTTCCGACCCATTCGCCGGAAATCAGCTTTGGCAGATAGAGTGCCTTGAGCGCGTCGCTGGCGTGGTGTTCCAGCGCCTCGATCTGGCCTTGCGTCATCAATGGTGCGATCTGCAGCGACAGGCAGGCCGCGCTCATCATCTCGTTCACCGCCGTGGTGACCGCCATCGGCAAGCCCATGCCACCGAATTCGGGATCGCTGCTCATGCCGACCCAACCGCCTTCGGCAATTGCCTGCCAGCCATCACCAAACCCCGGAGACGTGCGCACCACGCCGTTTTCCAGCACTGCCGGGTGCAGATCGCCGACGCGGCGCAGCGGCTCCAGCACATCCCGGCACATCTTTCCGGCCTCATTCAGGATGGCGGAAACGACATCACGATCAGCATCGCCAAACCGATCAGTGGCGGTGATCCCGCCCAGATCCGCAACGTTGTAAAGCAGGAATTCGTAATCAGAGAGCGGTGCTGTATAGGACATGGGAACCTCGGTCACGGAAGGCGTGTCTGCCAAGCTGGCAGGGCAACGCCTGAGTCAATTCTGTATTGAACTTGGTTTTGTAAATAACTAACCGGCACCCTATTGCAAGCAACCTGAACGCGGCGTCACCGACAATGATGGGCAAAAAAACCGAACGTCTGAGCGCCGCACCCGACGATATCACGCGGGCGGCACGGATTTTGAGCACCGGCGGTCTGGTCGCCTTCCCGACCGAGACGGTCTACGGGCTGGGCGGCGACGCCCGCGATGATCGCGCCGTGGCCGCGATCTATGAGGCCAAGGGACGGCCAAGCTTCAACCCGCTGATTGCGCATCTGCCCTCGGTTGAAGCCGCAAGGCGCTATGTGGCTTGGTCCGATCAGGCCGAAGCGCTTGCGCAGGCCTTCTGGCCCGGACCGCTGACGCTGGTTCTGCCCTTGCGCGATGGGCATGGCATATCGTCTCTGGTCACTGCCGGGCTCGACACGCTTGCGGTGCGGGTGCCCGCGCATCCGGCAGCACGCGCGTTGCTGAGCGCCTTCGATGGCCCGGTTGCAGCGCCCTCGGCCAACCCCTCGGGTCGGATCAGCCCGACTACGGCAGCACATGTCAGCGCCGGGCTTGATGGGCGCATCGACGCCATACTGGATGACGGCCCCTGTACGGTCGGGCTGGAATCGACGATTCTGGGACTGTTCGAGCACCCCGCTTTGCTGCGCCCCGGCGGCGTCAGCGCCGAAGAGATCACGCAGGTGCTTGGCTCCGCCCCGCAGGTCCATGACGGCGCCAAGAAAATCACCGCGCCGGGTCAGTTGCAGTCGCATTATGCGCCCGCCTCCAGCGTCCGACTTAACGCGTCTGAACGGCGGGGCAATGAGGTCTTGCTGGGATTTGGCGATATGGCGTGCGATCTGAACCTGTCGCAATCAGGTGATCTGGTTGAGGCAGCGTCTCGGCTTTTTGCAGCGCTGCATGCGCTTGACCGGACCGGCCGTCCGATTGCGGTGGCCCCGATCCCGCAGGAGGGGCTGGGCGCGGCGATCAACGACCGGCTTGGCCGGGCCGCAGCACCGCGCGACTCAGGCGTGCCCGGCGCTGGCTGAAAGGGTCAGCGGGTCGATCCCCAGCAGCTTCAGCGCTGCTTCCCATTTGCGGTCATCGGCAATGTCGAACACCAGGGCCGGGTCGGCCTGAACCGTTAGCCAGCCGTTTTCGCCAATCTCGCTTTCCAATTGCCCCGGCCCCCAGCCCGAATAGCCCAGCATCAGCAGCCGCTGCGCGGGCCCGGCGCCATTGGCCATGTCCTCGAGAATGTCGAGGGTCGCGGTCATGCTGAACGCGGCATCCACATTCATCGAATGCAGGTTGGCGTCATAGTCGGTGGAATGCAGCACAAAGCCACGCGCGGTTTCGACCGGCCCACCAAACCGCACCGGTGTGTCATTGACAACCGGTATCTTGCAGGGAATGTCCAACTGCGTCAGCAGGGCCGAGACGCGCAGGTCGGCAGGCTTGTTCACGATCAGGCCCATCGCCCCATCTTCGCCATGACTGCAGATATAGACAACCGAGTGTTCAAAGCGCGGATCGCCCATGCCCGGCATGGCGATCAGAAGCTGTCCGGTAAGGTCCATCATGTTCCGGCAAATCTCCTTACTGTAACAACAATGGCCCCGCCTGCTGCCGGACGCAAGAGCAGCGGCACGCATGGGTTGAAAATACCCACGTTAACCTTAACGTGAGTTGGAATTTTCCGGGCAAGACCGCATGTAGGAACCATGATGAAACACGCGTTCCCCTTTCTGATGCTCGCCACGCTGGCGACCACCCCGGCCCTGTCGCAAAACATGGACGATATCGTGCAGCTCGACGTGCTGGACGGGGGCCGGACCGAGGATGGTACCTATCTGGGCGCGCTGCGCCTGACCCTGGCCGATGGCTGGAAGACCTATTGGCGCGCGCCCGGCGATGCCGGGATACCGCCGCGCTTTGACTGGGGCGCCTCACGCAATCTGGGCGGGATCGACATCACCTGGCCAACGCCTGAAATCCACGACCAGAACGGAATGCGCAGCATCGGCTATACAGACCAGCTTGTCCTGCCGGTCGAGATCTCGCCGCGAAACGCCAACCAACCGGTTCGCCTGCGCGGCGAAATGGAGCTTGGCATCTGCAAGGAGGTCTGCATCCCCAGCACGCTCGATTTCGATCACAAGCTCGATTCCGATGCGGGTCGCAACCCGGCGATCATCGCGGCCTTCGCGCAGCGGCCCTATTCCAGCAAAGAGGCCGGTGTGACCTCGGTCACCTGCCGCCTGCAGCCCACCAGTGACGGCGTCCGTATCGAAGCGCAGATCGCCATGCCCTCGGCGGGCGGTGCCGAGGTTGCCATATTCGAGCCCGGCGATCCGGCGATCTGGGCTGCTCCGGCGCAAACCCGCAGACAGGGCAATACGCTGATCTCTTCGTCGGAATTCGTGGGTGAGAGCAATCGCCCGATGACGCTGGACCGGTCTGAGATTCGGATCACCGTGCTGGGTTCGAAACATGCGGTCGACATTCAGGGCTGCCCGGCGGCGCCCGGATGACGCAGCTTCCCAGGATCGGCGCGCTGGCCGTGGTTCTGCGCGACGGTGAGGTGCTGCTGGCCCGACGCCGCAACAAGCCCGATGCCGGGCTTTGGGGGTTTCCCGGTGGCCATGTGGAATGGGGCGAGACCGTGCTTTTGGCCGCAACGCGCGAGCTGCGCGAGGAGACCGGCATCCATGCCGAGCCGATCGACTACCTGACCAATCTGGACCTGTTGCAGCATGGCGAGGATGGCAGTGTCGATCTGCACTACCTCCTCGTTGGCGTGGCCTGCCGTTACATCGGTGGAACGCTACAGGCGGCGGACGATGTCTCGGACGCGCGCTGGTTCAAGACCAAAACGGTGCTGGCCGGAGACCTGCCAATGAGCATCCGTGTGCCCGACCTGCTGCAACTGGCGCTCAGGAGCGGGTTCTGGTGAGGCGCGCCGCATAAAGCGCCGAGATCAACCAGCTCAACAGCAGGATCACCAACGCCCCGACAAAGAACAAAACCAGCCCGCTGCGGATTCCGCCACCGGAGGTGACGGATGCCAGTGGCGCGGGCAGCGCGCCAGTGACCAGCGGCCAGATCATGGTGGGAACCAGCCAGCCGAATGTGACAAGCCCGCTGATCAGGATCGCCAGCCCAACCCTTGGATCAGCGCCGCGCAGCGCGCGCCGCAGCGCGCTGACCGGCCGCCCGATATCGCGCTGAATGGCGATCAGAGCCGGTACCAGCAGCAGCACCATGAAGACACCAAAGCCCAAGCCATAGACCAGCGTGATCACCGTGGGTTTGAGGAACTGCGCCTGCTGTGACCCTTCATAAAGCAGGGGTGTCAGGCCCAGAACGGTGGTCAGCGTGGTCAGCATCACCGGGCGTAGCCGGTCGGCTGCGCCTTCGATGATCGAAGGGACGAGGCCGCGCTCTTCGGCATATTGATCAATTGTCGTGACCAGCACGATCGAGTCATTGATGATGATCCCGGTCATCCCCAGAAGGCCGACCACGGTGAACATGCTCAACGGCACATCCTGAATGTAATGACCCCAGATTGTACCCACGAGGCCAAAGGGGATCACCGCCATCACCACCACCGGTCGGGTCCAGCTGCCAAAGACCCAGGCCAGAACCAGATAGATACCCGTCAGGCAGAGGATCAGCCCGGTGCGGGCATCAGACAGGAACTCGTCCTCCTGCTCGCTCAGCCCGGCCAACCGCCACTCGACCTGCAGCGCGCTGGCGATCTCGGGCAGGATTTCGGTGCGCAGGGCGGACTCGATCTCTGCCGCGCGCGCCGGGTCATCTTCGGAGATATCGCCAGTGACGGAAATCACCCGCACGCCATTCTCTCGCCGCACGGTCGAAAACCCCGTCCGCTGCTGGACCGAGACAATATCGGCCAGCGGCACGTAAGTGCCTTCGGGCGAGCGCATCAATGTGCGTTCCAGAAAATCGGCGGTCAACTCGTTCTCGGGCAGTTCCACGCGGATTTCGGCACTGCGCGGGCCGTCGGGATAGGTGGCCGCCTCGATCCCGTTCAGCCGGTTGCGCAGCGCGCGGCCCAGCGTTTCGATGGTAAAGCCCAGCGCCTGCCCCTGCGCGGTCAGATCCAGTATCACCTCTTCCTTGTCATAAGCCAGATTGTCCTCGACCGCCGACACTTCCGGATAGCGCAGCACGGCAGCCTGCAGAGCTTCGGACGCCGCTTTCAGTGTGCTGACATCGGCACCATAGAACTGCACATCCAGCGCATCGCCACCGGGGCCGGACCGCCAGCCGCGGAAACTGACCACCTCTGTCAGGGGATGGCGGCGGATTTCTTCCTGCAGCTGGGCAATGAACTGGAAGCTGGAATAGGGAACGTCGTCGTTATCAAGGCGCAGGTCGGCATCAATCAGTTCGATCGAAAGACCACCCAGCAGGTCGGTTTCCTTGCCCTCCATCCCCGACAGGGCGCGCCCGGCATTGCCGCCGACCTCGACCATGACATAGTCAACGGGATACCAGCCATATTCCTGCTCAAGCCGGGTCGAGACCGCATCCGTGGCGCGTTGCAGTTCGGCCAGCATGTCCATCGTATCAGCGCGGCTCGCCCCCTCGACCATGGCGATATTGCCGGTGACAGAGCCGCGCTCGGGCGCGTTGAAGAAGCGCCATTGCACATCGCCCTGAATGAACAGCGCGATCTGGCTGGCAAGCAGCACCAACGCGCCTGCGATCACGACGTAGCGGGCGCGCACCACCCCTGCCATCAACGGCCGGAACCAGGTGTCGCGCACCCAGCGGAAGCCACGATTCACCACCCGGTTTGGCGCATCATACCAATGCTGCTTGGCCGAATGGGCAATGGCATGGGACATGTGGTTGGGCAGGATCAGGAAACATTCCACCAGCGAGGCCGCCAGAACGGCGATCACGGTGAAGGGGATGTCCTGGATCAACTCTCCAAACCGCCCACCGATTGCGGTGAGACCAAAGAAGGCGATGATCGTGGTCAGTGTCGCCGCCAGAACCGGCATCGCCATGCGCTGCGCGGCGCGTTCCGAGGCAACGATCGGGTGTTCCCCCAGACGACGGGCGCGGAAATCGGCGTGTTCGCCCACAACGATTGCATCATCGACCACGATGCCCAGCGTGATGATCAGACCAAAGAGGCTGACCATGTTGATGGTCAGCCCGCCAATATACATCAGCGCAATGGCTGCAAACATCGCGGCAGGAATGCCCGCCGCGACCCAGAAAGCGATACGCGCGTTCAGGAACAGGAACAGCAGGCAGACCACCAGACCAAGCCCGACCAGCCCGTTATCGACCAGGATGTTCAACCGCCCGGTGATCGCCTCCGCCCGGGTTCGGATCAGCTCGACCGTCACGCCTTGCGGCAGGCTGGCCTGCATTTCGGCGGCAACCTCTTCGACCACGCGCTGCACGTCGATGGCGTCTCCGCCATCGGCGCGATCGACGCGGATCGACATGGCCGGGTTCTCTGCCACGAAATAGCTGCGCTCGCGATCCACACCTTCGACCCGGATGGTGGCCAGATCGCTGACCAGCAGTTTCGAGCCATCGGCGTTGGAGCGCAGGACAATGCCTTCGATATCCTCGGGCGAGCGTTTTTCAACGCCGGTGCGCACGCGCGCATTGGCGCCGGTCACGTCTCCGGCGGGGTTGGTATCCACCTCGCCCGCAATGGCCTCGGCGATCTGCGCCATCGTGATGTCATTGGCGATCAGCTGCATCGTCGGGACTTCGACGATGGTGCGTGGCGCGGCGGCTCCGCGAATGGTCGTCCGGGCCACGCCAGCGGCAAAGAGGCGGGTGACCAGCTCATCCGCCAGCAAGCCAAGCTGCGCGGGTTCGACCGGGCCGGTGATGACCACATCGGTGACCCGGTCGCGCCAGCCGCCGCGCCGCACCTTGGGCTCCTCGGCGTCTTCGGGCAAGGTCGTCAGGCCGTCAACTGCCGCCTGCACATCGTCCGAGGCGCGCGACATGTCCCATCCGGGTTCGAATTCCAGCGTCAGATCTGCCCGTCCCTCGCGCGATCTGGCCTCGGAACCCGCAACGCCATCCAACGCCAGCAGCGTAGGTTCCATCACCTGCACGATGGCGCTGTCCACATCTTCGGGACCTGCACCATCCCATTCGACGCTGATGCGCATATCCTCGATGATCACATCGGGAAAGAACTGCGCCCGCATGTTGGGGATCGCCGCCGCGCCCAGCACCAGCAGTACCACCAGCAACAGATTGGCCGCCGTGCGATGCCGGGTGAAGTAGCTGAGCAGCCCGCCTGCCGCGCCTGGGATCTCGCGGACCATGGCGGGTTATCCTTCCATCCGGGATTCGATCCGCAGCACCAGATCTACGGGCACGCGCAGTTCAGCCAATTGCTCCAGCATCTGCGCCTTGATCTCGGGCGGCATGTCGTCGCTGCCTTCGACAAACGCCACAAGCCGGGCACGCCGCTCGTCGCTGAGTTCAAGCAGCGACGCCGCGGGCATTGCCTGCACCTCCTCGCGCACGGGCCGGACCTTGATCCCCGGCCCCAGCAGGGGCGTGCGCCCGACAATCACCTCGCGCCCGGCCAGCCCTTCGCCGCGCAGCAGCACCTCATCGCCCTGGCGGCGCACGAGACGGACGGGCAGCAACTCCAGCCGGTCCTCCGCGCCCAGGATCAGAACAGTCCCGGTGGCGTCATAGGCCGAGGCAGGCAACCGTGCGACCTCCTGCAAGGTGGGTTCCTCGACCGCGACGGTGACGAAATCCCCGGGTTTGAAGCCTCGTGCCGCCTCCAGCCGGGCAAAGATGAGCCGCCCGGACTGGCCCTCGCCCGCAGCCGCGCTGTCGCGGCTGATCACGCCGCGCGCGGTCAGGTTGGTGCCGGTAATTTCAAGCGAGGCAATGACAGGTGCCGCAATCAAATCGCCCTCGTCATCAAGCAGCCTTGCATATTGCGCGGTCGAGACCCGGAACGCCACTTCCAGCGCGTCGGGGTCGATCAGCTCGGCCAGCTTTTCATTGGCCGCGACCAAGCGCCCCTCAACCAGATTGACGTCATTCAACGTCCCGTCGAAGCGCGCGGTCACGGTTGTTTCGCCAAGATCCCGTTCAGCCAGGGACAAGGCACTGCTTGCCCGCATCAGGCGGGTTTCGGTCTGATCCACCCGCGCCTCGGCCTGCGCGACCGCGATCCGGCGCGCCAGAACCGCCTGCCGCGAAGATGCGGCCTCCAGCTCGGCGGATTCGACCGCCGCAGCCGTGCCAACGCCGCGCTCGGCCAGATCAAGCTGTCGTTGCAGCGCCTTGTCGCGCAGCTCTGACTGATCGATGGCCGCCTGCAACTCGTCGCGGGCCAGAATGAGCGAACGCTCGGCGTCGCGCTCTTCGGCCTCGGCATCCATCATGTCGGATTCGGCGCGATCCCAGACCGTCTGGGCATCTGCCGGATCAATGCGCACCAGCACGTCACCAGCACGAACGGTGCCGCCTTCCTCGAAATCCGGTGACAGTTCCAGCACCCGCCCGCCCGCTGCCGCGCGCAGTTCCAGCGTGCGGCGGCTTTGCACCTGACCAAAGGCTTCGAGAACCGGGATCACATCCTGCAATTCGGCGGTTTCGACATTGACCGCAAACACCCGCTCGCGCGCCTCGACGGGCCGCGCCTTGTCGGCCAGGCTTGTGCGCACCGCGTCAAATACCAGATGGCCGGCATACAGAAGCAGGGCCAGCGTCATGGACACCAGAAACACGCCGAGCAGACTCTGGCGTAAAAACCGCATCTTACATCCTTCTCCGGTGGCTTTTCGCTGCCTCACCAAAGGTTAGCGGGCCTGGTGAATTTGCCAAGCCTAACGACGCCTACAAGGCCTTTAACGTACGAAGAGTTTACTTCCGTCGCAAATGTTCGTCCAATCTGGGCATAATCTCGACGAAATTGCAGGGGCGATGGCGGTAGTCGAGCTGTTTTTGCAAGATCCCGTCCCAGGCATCCTTGCAAGCCCCCGGACTACCCGGCAGCGCAAAGAGATAGGTGCCACCCGCAACGCCCCCGGTCGCCCGCGACTGCACCGCCGATGTGCCGATTTTTTCCATGGAAATCAGGGTGAAAACGGTGCCAAAGGCGTCGATCTCTTTCTCATAGACATCCCTGTGCGCCTCGACCGTCACGTCGCGGCCCGTCAACCCGGTGCCGCCGGTCGAGATCACGACATCGATATCGGGGTCCTGCACCCATGCGCGCAATTGGTCAGCAATCGCAGTGCGTTCATCGCGCAGGATTTTGCGGTCGGCCACGGAATGTCCCGCCGCCTCGATCCGGTCCACAAGGGTTTGCCCGGACTTGTCCTCTGCCAGCGCGCGCGTGTCCGAGACCGTCAGAACCGCGATGCGGACCGGAAGAAACTCCGTGCTTTCATCAATGCGCGACATCTGTGGTCATGCCCTTTCCAAAACGGCCAAACGAACGGCAAGCGCCGCAAAGATACCACCCGTGATCCAGCCAAGAATGCGCCCGGCGCGGCGATTGCCGACAAGGTGCCTGCTGGCCCCGCCCGCCATCAGCCCGACACCCGAATTGACAAAAAACCCGCCCAGCGCGATCACCGCGCCGAGAATCAGGAACTGCATCAGGATCGGGCCTGCGCCGGGGTCGATGAATTGCGGGATGAAGGCGAGCACGAATAGGATCACTTTCGGGTTGGTCAGATTGACCACAAGCCCTTCTCGGAACGCATGCTTGGCGGGCTTTCCGGGGGCATCGGGCGGTGCGGCCCCGTTGCGGATCGCCGAGCCCGCCAGATAGAGTAGATACCCGACCCCGACCCAGCGGATCACATCAAAGAGCCACGGCATCGCGGCCACCACCGCACCCAGCCCGAGCCCGGCCAGCGTGACATGCACCAGCGAGCCCAGCGAAACCCCGGCACCGGCGGCGATCGCGGCGCGCGGACCGGACCTGAGCCCCTGGCCGAAACAGAACATCATATCCGCCCCGGGCGTCAGGTTCAGGGCCAGCGCGGCGGGCAGGAAGGCGATCAGCGTTACCGGATCGATCATGCAAAGACCTCGAACCAGTTGACCGTCGGACCCAGATTGGCCACCTGCGTTACCCCGATCCTGCCCCGCGCGCCCCAGCTGTCATGGATATGTCCGCAGACGGACAGTTTGGGTTGCAGCCTCTCGATGGCATCGCGCACAGCGGTCGAGCCGACAGACACCCCTTGCGAGGTCACATCCCCGGTTCCCTTCGGCGGAGAATGGGTGATCAGCACATCGGCGCGCTGGCAGCGATCCAGCAGTTCCGCCGCTTCCGCCTCGCTCAGATCGCAGGACCATGATCCGAAGGGCGTCATCGGGACGCCATAGCCCAGCCCGAAAACGGACAAGCCGTCGACTTCTACGGCCTGACCATGCAGCACATGCACGCCATCACGAGCCGCATCACTGAGTTCCTCGGCGCTTTCGGCGTTACCCGGCACCAGAACCAGCGGGGCAGAGATGCCCGACAGCATCTCCATCGCCTCCGCCAACCCCTGCCGCATGTTGCAAAAATCGCCCGCTCCGATCACCAATTCGGCCTCGGCACTGGCCTCGACAATCGCGGCGGCTTTTTTGCGGGCCATATGCAGGTCGGAAAAGGCCAGAATGCGCATCGCTATTGTCCTTCGAGCTTGGCGTTCAGTTCCAGCAAATCCGCCCAGGCTTGCCGCTTCATCTGCGGCTGGCGCAGAAGGTAGGCGGGATGGAACATGGGCATCACCGGCAGGGTCATCGCCTGATCCCATTTGCCGCGCAACCGGGTAATGCCGCGTTTGCCCAACACCGCCTGGCAACTGATATTGCCCATCAACACCAGCACGTCAGGCTGTGCCAGCGCCACATGCCGCTCCAGAAACGGCACCATCATTCCAATCTCATCCGGTTTCGGGTCGCGATTCTGCGGCGGCCGCCAGGGCAGGACATTGGTGATGTAGACCGAGCTGGCGCGGTTCAGACCGATCGCGTCCAGCATCCTGTCCAGCAATTGCCCGGCGCGACCCACAAACGGCTTGCCTTCGCGGTCCTCGTCGCGGCCCGGCGCCTCGCCGATGATCATCACGCGCGCATCAGGCGTACCATCGGCAAAGACCAACTGGCGCGCACCTTTCTTCAACTCGCAGAGATCAAAGGCCTCCATCGCGGCGCGCAGTTCAGCCAGCGACCCGGCGGAGTTCGCCGCCGCTTTGGCCACGGCAACCGGGTCGCGCGCGGCAATTGGCTGCGCCGCCTGCGCAACCGGCGCAGCCTTGGCTTTGGGCGCCTTGTCGGCCAGCGCGTAGCGGTCCACCGGCATATCGGCGATGGCATCTGTCGCGCCCAGTTCCACCTGCCATTCCAGCAGGGCCTTCGCCGTATATGGGTCAAACACCGATTCCATGCGGCCAGTCTAAACTCTAAGTGATCGGAGGAAAGGCGATAAGCGCTTGTCAGCGACGCCATGTCGCCCGACCATACGGGCATGTCACGATTGCTTGCTTTGTTCTGGTTCGCTTTGCTGATGTGCTGGGGTGTGCCCGCCCTGGCGCAGGGGTTCGGAGAATGCCGCGCCGGGCAGTTGCAATGTGGCGCCAACAATTGCTGCAGCGCCGGTCAACGCTGCAGCTTTGACGGTCATTGCGTCCCGCTTGGTGGTGAGTATTGCGGCGGCGGGCGCAGTTGCCCGGCGGGCCAACTCTGCATGAATGGCGGCCTGCGCTGCGCGCCGCAGGGATCGACCCGATGCACCGATGGCACCGTTTGCACGCCGGGTACGGTCTGCGCGGGCGCGGGCCGATGCAAACCAAAGCCCGGCACCCAGGATATCCAGCGCCCCGTTGACCGTTCGGACCCCGGTGGCTGCCTGCCCGGTCGCTGCCCTCGCGCGGGCTGGTTTTTGTGCGAAGAGACCGAATCGCAATGCCGTCCCGGCTTCAAGTGCTCACGCGGGCGCGGATGCGTTCCGGTCAAGGCGGTGGATTGCGGCTATGGCCGCTGGTGCAAGCCGGGCCAGCAATGCGGCACGGACGGCGCCTGCCTTGAGGCGGCAGATTGAGGCAGGCGGGATATTGCTCCGCCCCGCCGAGCTTTCTATAAGCGCTGGCAACACCGGTTCGGAGCCAAGCCATGTCTTTTGCCCATCGTCACCTTCTTGGCATCGAACAACTGTCCCAATCCGACATTACCGCGATCCTTGATCTGGCCGAGAAATATGTCGAACTGAACCGACAATCGCTGAAGCACGCGGATGAACTGGCGGGCCTTACCCAGATCAACATGTTCTTCGAAAACTCCACCCGCACGCAGGCGAGTTTCGAACTGGCTGGCAAGCGGCTGGGCGCGGATGTGATGAACATGGCGATGCAGGCCAGCTCGATCAAAAAGGGCGAGACCCTGATCGACACGGCTATGACGCTGAACGCGATGCATCCCGACCTGCTGGTGGTGCGCCATCCACAGTCCGGCGCGGTGGATCTGCTGGCGCAGAAAGTGAACTGCGCGGTGCTGAACGCGGGTGACGGGCGGCACGAACACCCCACCCAGGCGCTGCTGGACGCGCTGACCATCCGCCGCGCCAAGGGACGGCTGCACCGACTGACCGTCGCGATCTGTGGCGATGTCGCCCATTCGCGCGTCGCCCGGTCAAACTTGATCCTGCTGGGCAAGATGGAAAACCGCATCCGCCTGATCGGCCCGCCAACCCTGGTGCCCGGGCATTTCGCTGAGTTCGGAGCCGAACTCTACGAGGATATGAGCGAGGGGCTGAAAGACGCCGATGTGGTGATGATGCTGCGGCTTCAGAAAGAGCGGATGGATGGCGGTTTCATTCCGTCCGAGCGGGAATATTACCATCGCTACGGTCTCGACGCCGCCAAACTCGCGCAAGCAAAGCCGGACGCCATCGTAATGCATCC
Source organism: Ruegeria jejuensis (assembly GCF_041537905.1). Taxonomy (NCBI): domain Bacteria; kingdom Pseudomonadati; phylum Pseudomonadota; class Alphaproteobacteria; order Rhodobacterales; family Roseobacteraceae; genus Ruegeria; species Ruegeria jejuensis. The sequence goes on from NZ_JBGRUO010000002.1 coordinate 144,624, forward strand.
TGGGCCAATGAACCGCGGGGTCGAGATCGACGGGACGCTGGCCGATGACATCAACCGATCCGTCATTCAGGAGCAGGTCGAAATGGGCGTCGCCGTACGTATGGCCGCCATGGAGTTGCTGGCCCGACATCACCGGGAGGCTGCCGCATGAGCGATCCGGTCACGGTTGATGCAAACGAGTTTGATTACCTGCGCCTTTATGCGCTGGATGTGGCGCCGGAGCACGCCAAATTCCTGCGCGAGCCGGGCGCGGCTGAGCAGTTGCTAGGGGTTGAAGGACTCGACTCGAACGAGATCGAGATCTTTCCGGTCTGGGACCTCGAAGGGTTCGGTTTGCATGGCTACATGTCCGAAGGCTGCGGCATTCCCGAGGATCAACTGGACGCGGAGGCCCTGGACAAGATCATGGGTTGGGTCATGCTGGTGCGCAGCGCGGCGTTCCGGGGCAAGGCGATGGACCTGACGCTGGACAACCGCCTGGAACCGGTCGGCTGCTTTAGCGAGGACCGGATCGACTGGTCGGCGGAGCCGCTGATCACCAAAAGCGCTGAACCCTATTCGGCTCCGCGCACCCCGCCGCGCGAGGCGCGCGCCAGATCGGTTCGCATCGGCCTTGCGATCTTTTCCATCGTGATGATCGCCGTCCTTGCCGGACTTCTATGGCTGATCCTGTGATCCGCTTCGTGCCCGACAGGCAGGCTTATATCCGGGCCCATGCCTGGCTCGCCGCCTTGGGCATGGCGCTGGCGATGGCCCTGCTGTGGATGATGGGCAACCCCTATGTCTGGACCGGCGCGCCCGCCGGATTGGCGGCAATTGTCCTGCGCGGCTGGTATATGTCCTCGGAAGAGCTGAGCGCGGTTTGGGAACTGCGCGACGGTGCCCTGCGCGGCCCGGTGCAGACGATCCCGCTGCCTCAGATCGAAACCGTCCGCACGTTGGGCAGTGCCGTGCAGGTGATCACCCGAACGGGCGACAAGTATCTGATCAAGTTCCAGGCCGACCCGGTGGCCACCAAAGCCGCGATTGAAGGCGCACTGACATGACCTCAACCCTGTTCACCAATGCCAGTCTTATCGACCCCGAGGCGGAAACCGACGGCCCCGGCTGGCTGCTGGTCCGCGACGGTGTGATCGCCGCGCGGGGCACGGATGCGCCGCCCACGAGTGATGGCGCGGTGGTCGATTGCGGTGGCAAATGCCTCGCGCCCGGTATCGTCGATATCGGCGTCAAAGTCTGTGAGCCAGGCGAGCGGCACAAGGAAAGCTATAAATCCGCAGGTCTGGCGGCAGCGGCGGGCGGGGTCACCACGATAGTGACCCGCCCCGATACGCTGCCGGTCATCGACACGCCCGAGACGCTGGAATTTGTCACCCGCCGGGCGCAGGCGGATACGCCGGTCAACGTCCTGCCGATGGCGGCGCTGACCAAGGGCCGCGACGGGCGCGAGATGACCGAGATCGGGTTCCTGATGGATGCCGGTGCGGTGGCCTTCACCGACTGCGATCATGTGGTCAGCAACACCAAGGTGTTTTCACGCGCGCTGACCTATGCGCGCTCGTGCGGCGCGCTGGTCATTGCCCATCCGCAAGAGCCTGGCCTCAGTCAGGGCGCGGCTGCCACCAGCGGAAAGTTCGCAACGCTCTATGGCCTGCCCGCCGTGTCACCGATGGCCGAGCGTATGGGGCTGGATCGCGACATCGCGCTGCTGGAGATGACCGGCGCCCGCTATCACGCCGACCAGATCACCACCGCCCGCGCCCTGCCCGCGCTGGAGCGCGCCAAGCGTAATGGACTCGACATCACCGCAGGCACCTCGATCCACCACCTGACCCTGAACGAGTTGGACGTGGCCGACTACCGCACCTTCTTCAAGGTCAAGCCGCCGCTGCGCTCGGAAGACGACCGGCAGGCGGTGATCGAAGCGGTACGGAGCGGGCTGATCGACATCATCAGCTCGATGCACACCCCCCAGGACGAGGAAAGCAAGCGGCTGCCCTTTGAAGAAGCGGCCTCGGGCGCGGTGGCTCTGGAAACCCTGCTGCCCGCAGCGCTGCGGCTCTATCATGGTGAGCAGCTTGACCTGCCCACCCTGTTCCGCGCCATGTCCCTGAACCCCGCGAAACGGCTGGGGCTGGATACCGGCCGATTGGCCCCGGACGCGCCAGCTGATCTGGTGTTGTTCGATCCGGACACGCCCTTCATCCTCGACCGGTTCACACTTCAGTCGAAATCGCAGAATACGCCGTTTGACGGCCAGCGGATGCAAGGTAGGGTGCTGGCAACTTACGTGGCCGGGGCGGCCGTTTACCGGAGAGATTGATGTTCGCAAGCGACACGACAACCGACGCGCTGATCCTGTGGGTCGTCATCGGATACGGGCTGGGCTCGATCCCGTTCGGTATGGTCTTTGCGCGGGTCATGGGTCTGGGCAATCTGCGTGAGATCGGGTCGGGCAATATCGGCGCAACCAATGTCCTGCGCACCGGAAACAAGCTGGCCGCCGCTCTGACCGTTCTATTCGATGGCGCAAAAGGCGCGGTTGCCTTGCTGCTGGCGCGCCACTTTGCAGGCGAACAAGCCGCGCAGTTTGCCGCGCTTGCCGCCTTTCTGGGCCATTGCTTTCCGATCTGGCTGGGCTTCCGGGGCGGCAAGGGTGTGGCCACCTTTCTGGGCATCTGGCTGGCACTGGCCTGGCCCGTCGGCATCGCCTGCTGCCTGACCTGGCTGGCGGCAGCGGTCGTCTCGCGGATGTCTTCGGTCGGCGCGCTTGTCGCCGCGGCCTCCTCGACGCTATGGGTGATTTTCCTGGGCTTCGGGAACACACTTGTTCTTGGGATTATCCTGACCTTGTTGATCTATCTTCGCCATCTCGAGAACATCGCCCGGATCAAGTCCGGAACCGAACCCAGGATCGGCTCGAAATCCTGACCCGGCGCTGATCCAGCAAGTCTCTTGATCGAATCATTGTTATCTGTAATTTCTGATAATACAGAAGTTACAGGAACACATGATGCAACTATCGCAGGCCATGCAGGATTTCATCCTTCACTGGGGGGATATGGGCACCAAATGGGGCGTGAACCGCTCTGTGGCGCAGATCCATGCGCTGCTTCATATCGCACCCGACCCGATGACCGCCGATGAGATCTGCGACACCCTCGGTCTTGCGCGCTCGAATGTCTCAAACGGGTTGAAAGAGCTGCAAAGCTGGAAGCTGGTCAAGGCCAGTCGACAACTGGGGGATCGCCGCGATCATTTCCATTCGATCCGGGACATGTTCGATCTGACCAAGGCCGTGGTCGAAGGCCGCAGAGAGCGGGAATTTGCACCAACGCTGGCCGCGTTACGCGAAGTGGCGAAAGAGGCCGAAACCGACGGCACGCCGGTCAAAACCCGCGCGCGCATCGACGAGACGCTGGAGACGATGCAGATGTTCGACGACTGGTATGTCGATATGCGCAGGCTGCCGCGCGGCATACAGCTTGCCGTCGTGAAGCTGGGCGGGCGCATTGCCCGATTGTTACCGAAGGGGCAGAAGGAGACGTCAGAATAAAAAATTTTGACTAATAATTTCACTGATAACAGAAATAACCGTCATTGCCGTAAGACCATAAGGGCGGTTCACACGAAACAGGTTACGAAGGGAGCTTGCAGATGACCGATTTGAACAGACCCCACCAACCGGAACGCCCGCCCCGCGGCATCATCTGGACCGATCTGGTGACGCTGAGCCCTTGGGTGAAGGTGAAGGAATTGATGCTGCCGCTGCCCTGGCTGCTGCTGTCCCTGACACTCTATGGCACATCCCTGTGGCCGCTGGGCGGCATCGGCAGCTTCATGTTCTTCCTCTGTGCCCTGCGCCTCAATCACGAAGCGATCCATGGCAATCTCGGGCTGCTCCGCAAGGGTGACAATCTGGTGATGCATGTGCTGAGCGCCCTGATGCTGGGATCGAACCATGCGTTCAGCCATTGTCACCTGCTGCACCACAAACACGCGATGGGACCCGGCGATTGCGAAGGGAAATGCGGGCATATGTCCCTGCCCCAGGTGCTGATCTACGGCCCACGCTTTCCGGTGGATATCAATCGCGCCGCCTGGGCAGGCGCAAGCGCGAAAGGTCGCAGGCGTATCCTGATCGACTGGGGTCTCGTGCTTGGCGTTGTCGCCACCGCGCTCCTGACCGGATCGCAGATTCTGCTGCTGCATGTGGCCGCCATGAGCGTCGCCCAATGTCTTGCCGCCCTCTTCGCGGTCTGGATCACCCATCAGGGCACTCATGGCAGCGGTGTTGCGGCACGCAGCCAGCGGGGCGTGCTGGCGCGACTGGCCTATCTGATGTTCTACCATCGTGAACATCACCTGTTCCCGAAAGTCCCGGTCAGTCGCCTGCCGATTCTGGCGGATCGTCTCGACCGCTCGGTCGCGGGGTATGCCGCCAGCCGCAAACCCGTGATCGGGTGGCTGGAGCCGCGCCGCTTCAAGATTGAACCCTAGCTGCGTTGCCTAGACAGCGCGGGTCTGCGGCACCCGGAAAACACCGAAACCTGAGCGTCGCTGCACAGGTTTCGTTCGCTGACACACAATCACCATTACTTGTTTTGAACGTGAACACCCGGATGATCAGGTGAAGCTGCGTGAGGGCAAATTACGGGCCCCACAGAACCACATAGGCATCATCCGTTTCGCATTTCCGACAAAGGCCGGTGCCCCCCAATAGAAAGGTTACCACCATGAACAAGGTCAAAACTCTTATCAGCGGCGTCGCACTTTCGGTTGCTATGGCGACCACTGCACTGGCGGCAGGCGTTGAACTGAACGCGTCCTCCACCGGTCTCGCGCTGCAGGGACATGACCCCGTTGCCTATTTCACCGAAGGTGAGGCCACGCCGGGCAACTGGAAGATCACTTCAAGCTATAATGACGCCACCTACCGCTTTGCCTCGGAAGAGAACAAAGCCGAATTCGAGCGTAACCCCGAGGCCTACCTGCCGGTCTATGGCGGCTATTGCGCCTTTGGCGCCGCGATGGGCTTCAAGTTTGACGGTGACCCGAATGTCTGGAAGATTGTCGACGACAAGCTGTATCTGAACATTTCGCCCGACATTCAGGAACGCTGGGAAACCGACATCCCAGGCTTCATCGAAAAGGCGAGCGCAAATTGGGAAGATATCGCCGACAAGGAGCCTGCCTCGCTGCAGCAGTGATGCGACACTAGGACGGTACTTAAAGGGCGGTGAGGAAACTCACCGCCCCTTTTGCTGTCCTAGCACAGTAGAAACCGCTCAGCGCCGTCGTAGCAATACCGTCAGGTGCCAAATTTCGCAGGCATATCGGTCCGTGTGCTCGCGATAGAATGCGTCGAACCGGCGATAGAACTCATCCGCAAGCGCATCTGGGTCTTGCGGGCTGCGCGCAGCGGGTTCGAAAAGCTGGGTTCGCAGGGTGGAGTCAGCGAAAGCCTTTACACACCCGGTATAAAGTCGCGCGTATTCAACAGGATCGCCGATCGCGTCATGAAACAGATCGGTGGGGTTGGTCAGGGCGGGTGTTACCTCAATACCTTCGACCTCGACCAAATCCGACAAAACCTTGTCGGCGCCGATCCAGTCGCGCGCCTCTGCTTCTGTCATGAACCAGAACGGAAATACGAACCCGTTAAGCACATCCGGGTCGAGCATCCCGTCTTCGACCATGGCTGATGCAACCGCTTGGATGGCGCGATAAATGCCGCGCCCGGCAGACGCAGCGCCGTTGGGTTCTGCCGCGTCGGGAACCGATCCCATCATCGATGCCAGCAGATAGCCGCCTTGCCGAAGTTCCGCCGCGCGGTGACGCAGGAAGGTACACCAGTCGCGCTGCGCCACCTCAGTCAGCTGTGCGCGGGCTGCACCTTGCAGGTGGTCGAACAGAACCGTGCCCGGCGCATCCAGTCGCACCGCATGGCTCAGCCAGTGACTTGCAAAGAAACAGGTGCCCAGCGACACGGAGTTTTCCGCCGCCAGCCGCTCATAAAAGGACCCCACCGCCGCCTCGACACGCAGCGGAGCATTCCCCGCAAGATACCCGCCCGGACCAGCGACCAGCCCAAAAAGCGCGTTCCAGTCATTGCCCGCTTGATCCGCGTGGCAGACCACAATCGGCGCATCTGGATGGCGTGCACGATAGGCCGCAATCGCCGGGCGCACGGTTTCGATCGCACTCATCCCCGGGCCGCAGCCATAGTCGACCAGCCGCAATTCCGGCTCAACCCGGCCCAGCTTGCCCACCAGCCTCCGAATATGGTCGGCCTGCATGATCGCGTGCTGCTGCTGCGCGGTGGAGTTCCGGTTGTAATCAACCATGCCTTCGGTCGATTTGCGCGTCTCAATCGGATCGCTGGTCATGAAACTCCTTCGAGACCGTTTGACGGCAAACACGGCAGCGCTCAGCACCGTCGCTTCAATAGCTGAACTCGCGATAAACCCGGGTCAGATCGCCGTTCCAATCACCATTATAGTGATCGAGCAGTTCATCGGCGGGCACCTTGCCGGTCTCAAGACTGTCCTTGAGGGCGTTCAGGAAATGGGTCTCATCGGGCACCAGGCCGCCCACACCGGGCCGGGCGCGTGCCTTCAGGCCCGCCTCGGAAATCGCCACCACCTCGCGCGCCAGTGCATGCATGTCGATATCACGAACCTGCGCCTGCAAACCGTGGACCGACGCCTCAACCCGCAAGTTTTCGCGTGTCTCTGCATCCCAGCCCTTGACCAACTCCCAGGCCGCATCCAGCGCGCTCTGGTCATACATCAACCCGACCCAGAACGCCGGCAAGGCGCAGAGCCTGCGCCACGGTCCACCATCGGCGCCGCGCATCTCCATGAATTTCTTGATCCGTGCCTCGGGGAAGAGCGTGGTCAGATGATCACCCCAATCGCTGAGCGTCGGCGTTTCGCCCGGCAGCGCGGGCAGTTCGCCCTTCAGGAAATCACGGAAGGACTGGCCCAGTGCGTCGTGATAGACGCCATCGCGATAGACAAAATACATCGGCGTATCGAGCGCATATTGCACCCAGGCCTCGAACCCGAATCCGTCGTCAAAAACAAAGGGCACCATACCAGTTCGGTCCGCGTCCAGATCGCGCCAGACCCGGCTGCGCCAGCTTTTGTGACCATTGGGTTTGCCCTCGAAAAACGGCGAATTGGCAAACAGCGCGGTGGCGACGGGCTGCAAGGCAATTGCCACGCGCAGTTTCTGTACCATGTCCGCTTCGGAGGAGAAGTCGAGATTGACCTGCACGGTCGAGGTGCGCCGCATCATCACCCGGCCCATCGTGCCGACCTTCTGCATGTAGCTGTCCATGAGCTTGTAGCGGCCCTTGGGCATCAACGGCATGTCGTCATGGGTCCAGATTGGCGCGGCCCCAAGCCCGATAAAGCCCACGCCGATCTTGTCGGCGATGTCCTTCACGTCGCTCAGATGCGCGTTCACCTCGTCGCAGGTCTCATGAATGGTTTCCAGCGGCGCGCCGGACAGTTCCAACTGCCCGCCCGGTTCCAGACTGACATTGGCCCCGTCCTTTTCCAGCCCGATCAGCTTGCCGCCCTCCTCGACCGGAGCCCAGCCATGGCCGTCGCGCAGCCCCTCAAGCACCGCCAGGATCGAGCGCTCGCCCTCAAAGGGCAGCGGTTTCAGCGTGTCCTTGCAATAGCCGAACTTTTCGTGCTCGGTCCCGATACGCCACTGGTCCCTGGGCTTGCATCCGTCCGAAAGGTATTCGGCCAGTTGTTCGTGCCGTTCGATCGGCCCGCCGCCGGATTGGGGAATGGACATGGCTCGCTCCGATGTTGACTGCTTCGCTTAAACGCCAGTCGTGGTCACAAACGCGGCGGGTGTCAATGCAGCCGCATCTGTGGCGGGCGGCTTGAATGTCGTTCCCAGATCACAACCGGGTGTGGGGACCTGCCGCCAAGCTCTGCCAGCATGGCCTCGGTGCGCAGCCCCGGCAGCGCCGCGAACACATCAAACAGCGCCTCGGACCCTTCGGCATTGACGGGAATGTGCAAAGGGGACTGACCCGGTTGGCGCAGCACCCAATGTGCGGGTTTCGACGTCGGGTCGAGCGTCAGCTGATCCAGGTCAGCGGCTGCAACAACGCCGCCGGTCAGAGGGCCGAAATAGCTGATCTGTCCTTCGTCAACCAGCACCACGCCCGGCCCGCCACTGCCCGACCGGAAGCGCGCACGCTGGATACCGATGACGATCAGCGCAACGCCTGCGACCAGCAGCAGCCAGCCCAGCCATGCCAGCAACCCACCGGGTCCGACGATCCAGCTGAGACCGACCAGCAGCAGCGCCGCCGCAACCAGCACTTCGCGCCACTTCCAGAGGGCCAGCTTTGCTTCGGGGCGGATAAAACTCATGCGTCCGGCCTTTTTTCAGTGACATGCGCGTGGGCGGCTACGTCAATATGGTTAAAGTGTGCAGTGCCGTAAAATCTTCAAGCCCCAGGTGATCGCGATGCGGGATCAGCCGACCCGCTCGGGGTCCCTGAACAGACACATCGAATAAGACCCGATGATCCTGAAACCTGCGCGCTTGTAGACCCCCGCTGCCGCCTCGGAGGCCGCAAAGAGAATCGCGCGCATCTTGCCATCGCGAGCGGCCTCAGCCAGATGCAGGTGAAGCGCCCGGCCCGCGTAGCCACGTTGTCTGAGGTCCTTGGGTGTAAAGACCCCTCCGACCTGAACCACATCGCCACAAATCGCATTGAAGCCGGTCATGGCGACCGGGTCGTCTTCGATAAAAAGAGCGCGATGGGTATCCGCCCCGATGTAACTCTCGATATCGCGGCGCGCTACCGCCTCAGCCTGATCGGCCGGGGTGCCCAGAACCTCCCGGTGATAGGCCGCGCGCCAGCCTTCGATGATCTCTCGTGGCGCGGCTGCAAGCGGTACGAGCCGACCCACGCCCTCCTGCTCTGCCAAATCGCTGAGGTTCATTCGCATCAGCGGTTCATCATTGTCAATATTCATCTGCCGATCCTGCAACCCGCAGGCCATCAGCAGCGCGCGGACCTGATCGGTTTCGCCAAGGCAGCCTATCAATGGCCGGTCCAACAGCAAGGGTTTCAGCCGAGCCCACTCCCTGAAACCCGGCAGTTGCGGCAGGATCATGCCCTCACGCGTGACCGCAAGCATTCCGCCGGTGTCCAGGTCGATCCAGACCGAGATTGCGCGGGGATGCGATCCATCCAAGCCGTGGGTTCGCAGGTTGGAGAGGGGAAACATCGACGTCTCGATATGGGCCGCGAGGAACCGGTCAATCGCGGGGGCATCAGCTTGCGTCGCGCGCCGCATCTACCAATCTCCCAACACCTGCTGCCAGACCGTCATCGCCGCCACCGCCGCCGTGTCGGCGCGCAGGATGCGTGGCCCGAGGCTGACCGCGTGGGCGAAGTCGGCCCGCGTCAGCCGTTCTCGTTCCACATCGGAAAACCCGCCCTCTGGGCCGATCAAGATCGCCCATGGCCCCGGCCCCGCATCACGCAACGCCTCTCCGGCACCCACCAGAGCCTCGTCGCAAAACATTAACTGGCGATCCTCGGGCCACTCGGCAAGCAGGCGATCAAGCTTCTGCAACGCACCCACTTCGGGCACGAAAGTGCCACCGCATTGTTCCGCCGCCTCGACGGCATGGGCCTGCAACCGGTCCTGCCGGATGCGGTCGGAATTGGTGAAGGCGGTCTGCACCGGCATGATCCGCCGCACACCCATCTCGGCGGATTTTTCGACGATGAAATCCGTGCGCGCCTTCTTGATCGGCGCAAAGAGCAGCCAGAGGTCGGGCGGCATCTGCAGCGGCTTCGTCTGCTCGATACAGGTCAGAGACCCGCCGCGCTTGCCCGCCTCGACCACCTCAGCCAGCCATTCGCCATCACGTGAGTTGAACAGGGCAACAGACGCGCCCACCGCAAGCCGCATCACCCCAAACAGGTAATGCGCCTGATCCCGCGTCAAAGGAACCGATTGCCCCAGCCCCAACGGGTGTTCTACATACAGCCTGATCTTTGCACTCATGAGAGCCTACATATGCAAGGCGATGCGCCAACACCAGACGGTCAGGTCTCTGACTCGGTTTCGGGCAATTGGGTCGACAGCTATGCCCCCGGTTTTGCCCGCCCCTATCTGCGGCTCAGCCGTGCGGACAGGCCCATCGGTACGTGGCTTTTGCTGATCCCCTGCTGGTGGGGTCTGGCGCTGGCCATATTGGCGGGTGGCGATCCGGGCATGGGCGATCTGTGGATCGCGGCAGGCTGCGCCATCGGCGCCTGGCTGATGCGCGGCGCGGGCTGCACCTGGAACGACATCACCGACCGCGAGTTTGACGCTCAGGTCGCACGCACAAGATCGCGCCCGATCCCGTCAGGTCAGGTCACGGTGACCGGCGCCTATGTCTGGATGATCCTGCAATGCTTGCTGGCGCTGCTCATCCTGCTCAGCTTCAACCGGGCCGCGATTGCGATGGGTATTCTCAGCCTGCTGCCCGTCGCGATCTATCCGTACGCCAAACGCTTTACCTGGTGGCCGCAGGTGTTTCTGGGCCTTGCCTTCAACTGGGGCGCACTACTGGCCTGGACCGCGCATAGCGGATCGCTGGGATGGCCTGCGATCATCGTCTACGGTGCCGGGATCGCCTGGACGCTGTTCTATGACACGATCTACGCCCATCAGGACACCGAGGACGATGAGCTGATCGGCATAAAATCGACCGCGCGGCTGTTCGGACAGAATACCGCGCAATGGCTGAAGTATTTTCTGGTCGCAACCGTGGCGCTGATGGGTTGGGCCGTGATCGAGGCCGCGCTGCCCGACGCGCCGCTGATGGTGCTGGTCCTGGCGCTTGCCGGGCCCTGGGCGATGGGCTGGCATATGGCCTGGCAATTGCGCGGGCTCGACATTGAGGACAATGCGAAACTGCTGCAGCTGTTCAGGGTCAACCGCGACACCGGCCTGATCCCGCTGATCTTCTTCTGCGCGGCCCTGCTGGTTTGATTGCACCCCGGCAAACACCCTTGTAAGACATCCTGACCCAAAGGACGACAAACCGACTCGGCCCATGCGTATTTCTCAGACGTTCATCGTTGCCCTGACCTTTGCGCTGGCTGCCGGGCTTTGCATGATCGCTGCCAGTTTCGCGGTTCAGGCGGTCGAGGACGCTTCGGAAATCTCGGTGCGCCGCGCGCTTGATCTTGGTGGCCATGACTGGGCCGAGGTCGAGGCGGACGGCCTTCGGGTGGTGCTGACCGGTACCGCCAGCGACGAGGCGACGCGGTTCAACGCCCTGACCGTTGTCGGGGACGAGGTCGATGCCTCGCGCGTCATCGACGAGATGGAGATTGTTCCAACCGCCAATCTGCGTGCGCCACGGTTTTCGGCCGAGATTCTCAGGAATGACAGCGGCATCTCGATCATCGGGCTGGTGCCCTCGTCCATGGATCGCGAAGGGCTGATAAACCAACTGCGCGGAATTTCCGACAGAGGTCCCGTCACCGACCTGCTTGAAACCGCCGATTACGACGAGCCCGACGGCTGGGGCGAGGCGATAGAGTTTGCGGCGACGGCACTGTCCGTGTTGCCGCGATCGAAGATTTCGCTCGGGCCGGACCTGGTCAGCGTCACCGCGATTGCCGACAGCCCAGAAGACAAGACCCGCATCGAAAACACGCTCAACCGCGTGGCACCAAGCGGGCTGCGCATCCGGCTCGATATTTCCGCCCCGCGTCCGGTGATCACCCCTTTCACCTTGCGGTTTCTGATCGACGAGGACGGCGCCCGGTTCGACGCCTGTTCAGCGGACACAACGCAAGCGCGGGATCGGATCGCGGCGGCGGCCCGGCGGGCGGGCATCCTGGGCGAAAACAGCTGTGTGATCGGCCTTGGCGTGCCCTCGCCAAAATGGGCCGATGCCGCTGAACTGAGCATTGATGCGGTGCGGTCGCTGGGGCTGGGCTCGGTCACGATTTCGGACGCGGATATCACGCTGATCGCAGCCGAAGGGGTCGCGCAATCCGACTTTGACCGGATCATTGGTGAGCTTGAATCCGATCTGCCAGCGGTCTTCGCCCTGCACGCGGTGCTGCCCGAACCGGTCGAGGCCGACCCGGCCGGCCCGGTGGAATTCACCGCGACGCTCAGCCCCGAGGGTCTGGTGCAACTGCGCGGACGCCTCACGGACGAGAACATGCGCCGCATGGTGGACAGCTATGCCAAGGCCGCCTTTGGCTCGGACGTGGTGCACACCGCCACACGGATCGTGCCGGACCTGCCTGCGGAATGGCCGGTGCGGGTGCTGACCGGGCTGGAAACCCTGTCGCTGCTGCGCAATGGCGTGCTGACCGTCACCCCGGAGAACGTGACGCTGCAAGGCATCAGCCATCGCGAGGATGCAAGCGCCGAAGCTGCGCGGATGCTGGCCGAAAAACTGGGCGAGGCGCAGGGGTTCGACCTGTCGATCATCTATGAAGAGCCGCCCGAACCTGCCGACAAACCGCTCGATCCCGACGTGTGCGAAAGCCGGGTGGCTGAGATCCAGAGCGAGTCGAAGATCACCTTTGAGCCCGGTTCAGCCACCATTGCCGGAGAGTCACTGGATACGATGAACCGGATCGCCGATGTGTTGGATCAATGCGGTGGCATCCGGATGGAGATTCAGGGCTATACCGACAGTCAGGGCCGCGAAGAGATGAACCAGCAGCTCAGCCAGGCCCGCGCGCAATCGGTGCTGAACGAACTGCGCGCACGCCGGGTGCTGACCTCAAGTTTCACCGCTGTCGGGTATGGCGAGAACGACCCCATCGCCGACAACAAGACCGAAGAGGGCCGCGAAGCCAACCGGCGCATCAATTTCCATCTGATCCGCCCTGAACCGATCCCCGAGACCCAGACCGGGCTGGAAGCGGTCGAGCAGCAGCCCGATGCGGCGGTCGAAGAGGACGCGGAAAGCGGACAGGACGAGTAAATGAACAGAACCGAGTTTATCATCACCACAGCGATCATCCTGTTCGTCGCCTTTGCCATGGGCTGGTTCGCCAATTGGCTGGTGCATCGCTTTACCCGTGTCCGCCAAAGCGACGTCGCCGATCTGGACCGGATGAGCCAGGAACTGCACGAGGCCGAGGAAACCCGAGATCAGGCCATCACCTATCTGCAGCAGCGTGAGGCAGAACTGAGCAACCAACTGACTCAGACCGAGGCCGAGTTGCGCGCGGCGATGGAAGGGCTGCGCGACGCAAGACAGGAAGCGGAAGAACTGCGCGCAAGGCTTAACAGCGTCAACTGACTACCAGCGGTCGAGCGCGGCCTCGTCCTCATCCTTTGCGGCGACCCAATCGCTGCCCTCGCCTGAAATCTCTTTCTTCCAGAACGGCGCGCGGGATTTCAGGTAATCCATCAGGAATTCCGCCGCATCGAACGCATCCTTGCGGTGGCGCGCGGCGGTTGCGACCATCATGATCCTGTCGCCCGGTGCCAATCGGCCATAGCGATGGATCACCAGAACATCCGCCAATGACCAGCGCTGACGGGCGTCCTCGGCAATCGCGGCAATCGCCTTTTCGGTCATGCCCGGATAATGCTCGATCTCCATCACATCCAGATCGCCCTGCGCCAGATCACGCACCACGCCGGTAAAGGTCACGATGGCCCCGCTGCCGGTATCACCCGCCGCAAAGCGGTTGGCCTCGGCGCCCAGATCAAATGGCTCTTGCTGAACCGAGACGCGCATGCGCCTATCCGCCTGTCATGGGCGGGAAAAACGCCACCTCGCGCACGCCGGTCAGGGGCGCATCAAAAGCGCTGAGCTCCTGATCCAGCGCCACGCGCAGTGCGGAAAGATCGGCAAAGGCCGCAGCATAACGCTCTTCCCGGGCAACCAGTTCGCTTACCAGATCGGCCACTGTCGCGGCGTCTGTTTCAACATTTTCCTTCGGGATGCCAATACGCTCCCGGACCCATGCAAAATAGAGCACGTCCATTATCGCGTCTCCCTCAGATGCGGCATGGCTTTATTTAGGTAATCCCAGCCGGTGATCAATGTCAGTGTCGCCGCGATCCACAGCAGCCAAAGCCCGACCCGACCGGACCAGACGACCGCAGCATTCTTCCAGCGCAAGCCGACTTCATCGCTGACATCGCCGGCGAGGACTTGCTCGAACAAGGCCTGATCCATACCCCATGCTGACATGCCCAGGTGGTGTTCGAATATCCCCTGACTGAACAGGACCGCAATCGCGATCATCTGCGCGGTGGTTTTCCATTTTGCAAGCTTGGTCACCTTGAGCGTGCCCGCCGTATCGCCCAGATATTCGCGCAGGCCTGACACAAACACCTCACGAAAAAGAATGACCGTGGCTGGCAGGACCAGCCAGGGCGTCCAGTGTTCGGTGGAATAGCCCACAAGGATCATAAGCGCGATCACCACCATCGCCTTGTCGGCGATCGGGTCCAGCATGGCACCGATCTTTGTTTCCTGTTTCCAGGCCCGCGCAAGATAGCCGTCAAACCAATCGGTCACCGCCGCCGAGACAAACAGGATCAATGCAAACCAGTCCGCATAGGGTCGGGTGAAATACAAAAACATGATGGCGAGACCTGGTGCCGCGATAAGTCGCAGCAAGGTCAATATGTTCGGCACGTTCCATTTCATGAGCGGACTTTATCGCGGCCTTGCGGGAACTGAAAGACGAGGCGCGATAATTCTCGCACAGCAAAGTCAGCCCTTGTCATGAAAGAAGTCATAGACCTTTTGCGCCAACCCCGCCGAGATGCCGTCAACCGCCTTGAGATCAGCGAGATTGGCGCGGCTGACCGCCTTGGCGCTGCCGAAATGCGCCAGCAGCGCCCGCTTGCGTGCGGCACCGACGCCCGCGATCTCATCCAGCGGTGTCGCCCCCACCGTCTTGGCACGCTTGGCCCGGTGGGTGCCGATGGCAAAGCGGTGCGCCTCGTCCCTGAGACGTTGTACGAAATACAGCACCGGATCGTTGCGTTTCAGCGCAAAGGGGCGCTGCCCCGTGCGGTGGAACTCTTCCTTGCCGTGGTCGCGGTCGACGCCTTTGGCGACCCCCACCATCGCGACATCATCGACGCCATGGGCGGTCATGATCTCCTGCACCGCGCTGACCTGCCCGGCCCCGCCATCAATCAGCAACAGATCAGGCCAGAGGCCCTTTTCCCGGTCGGGGTCTTCTTTCAGCAGTCGGGTGAAGCGGCGGTTCAGCACCTCTTTCATCATGCCGAAATCATCGCCGGGGGTCAGATCGTCACCGCGAATGTTGAACTTGCGATAGGCGTTTTTCATGAATCCGTCGGGTCCGGCCACGATCATCGCGCCGACCGCATTGGTGCCCTGGATATGCGAGTTGTCATAGACCTCGATCCGTTCCGGTGACGCATCCAGATCAAAGGCCTCGGCCAACCCGCGCAACAGTTTCGCCTGGGTGGCGCTTTCCGACAGGCGTCGGCCCAGAGATTCGCGCGCATTGCGCAACGCGCCCGAGACCAGTTCGGCCTTTTCCCCGCGCTGTGGCACCAGAATCTCGACCTTGCGCCCGGCCTTCTCGGTCAGCGCCTCAGTCATCAGATCGGCATTTTCGATCCCGTCGGACAGGATCAGCTGACGCGGTGGTTCCTTGTTGTCATAGAACTGGCCCAGAAACGCCTCCATCACCTCGGCGGGCGAAACATCCGCGCCGACGCGGGGATAGAAATCGCGGTTGCCCCAGTTCTGGTTGGCGCGGATGAAAAACACCTGCACGCAGGCCTGACCGCTATCCATATGCAGCGCGATGACATCAGCCTCAGTCACCCCGCGCGGGTTGATGCCCTGGCTGGTCTGCACGCTGGTCAGCGCCTTGATCCGATCACGCAAACCGGCGGCGCGTTCGAACTCCATCGCGTCCGAGGCGACCTGCATCTGCTCGGCCAATTCCTCCTGCACGCGGGTGGAGCGGCCGGACAGGAACCGTTCGGCATCCTTCACGCGCGAGGCATACTCCGCTTCCGAGATCAGGCCAACGCACGGCCCCGAACAGCGTTTGATCTGATAGAGCAGGCAGGGCCGCGTCCGGCTTTCGAACATGGAATCCGAGCAGTTGCGCAGTTGGAACGCCTTTTGCAACTGGTTCAGCGTTCGGTTGACCGCACCGGCGCTGGCAAAGGGACCAAAATAGGTGCCTTTTTCTTTCTTTGCCCCCCGGTGTTTCTTGATCTGCGCAAAGCCATGCTGCTTGGACACCAGAATGTTCGGAAAGCTCTTATCGTCCCGCAGCAGCACGTTGTATTTTGGTTTCAGCTGCTTGATCAGGTTCTGTTCCAGCAACAACGCTTCTGTCTCGGTCCGCGTGGTCAGGAACATCATCGAGGCGGTTTCGCGGATCATCCGCTCGATCCGCGGTGAGTGGCCCGGGCGGGAATAATTCGACACCCGCGCCCGCAGATTGCGCGCCTTGCCGACATAGAGAACCCGCGCCTGCGCATCCAGCATCCGGTAGACGCCGGGCGAGCTGTCAAGCGTCTTCAGATAGGCCTGAATACAGGAATACCCCACCGGAGCGGGATCAGTGATTCTGTCGGGCGCATCATTCATGGACCACAGATATGATTCTCGGCTGGGGGCTGCAATCTTGTGGGCACCAGTTCAAGGGAAAACAAATCCACGACTTCTGTGGATAACCTTGCGTATATCTTCCGGCCAACCAGAGAAATTCGTTGAAAACAGGGGGCTTCCCTGATTTGCACAAAAATTAGGCGGCAATTCAATGCATTGTTTTTAAAGGAAATATTTTTGGACACATAGCAAGTATATGAAAATAAAGACATTTCTGTAACGGTTAAGTAACAGAAATGAGAGCGGTGCAAAACTTGCATCGCGAAGGCCTATTCAACCCCCAAAACATCCGGCGTCTGCCATCCCAGATGCTGGCCGCCATCGACACAGATCAACTGTCCGGTGACGGCGTGCGCCTCCAGCAGATAACCAAGCGCGGCGGTGATATCTGACGGGTTCGAACCCCGCCCGGAGATCGTGTTGGCGCGCTGCGCGGCGAAGTGTTCTTCGGATTGCCGATGCCCGCGCAAAGTCGGACCCGGTCCGATCGCATTGACCCGGATCGCGGGGGCCAGCGCCTGCGCCGCGGTCTGGGTCAGGGTCCATAACCCGGACTTCGCGATCGTGTAGGTCATGAATTCGGGCGTAAGCTTGCGCACCCGCATGTCGATCATGTTGACGATCAGCCCGGTGGCCTGCGGTTCGTCATTATGATCGGTTCTTGCCGCAAACCCCTGCGCCGCCATGGCCTGTGTCAGCACGAAGGGTGCGCGCAGATTGCTTTCCATATGCCGGTCCCAGCTGTGCCGGGACGCCGAGCGGATATTGTCATATTCAAAGACCGAGGCATTGTTCACCAGGCAGGTGATCGGGCCGCCAAGGGCGTCAACAGCGCGGGGTAGCAGCGCCTCGACCTCTGTCTCGTTCAGCAGATCAGCCTGCAACGCAATCGCCCTGCGGCCCAGTGATGTAATGGTGTCGACAGCCTCACGCGCAGGGCCTTCAGAGGTCGCGTAATGCACCGCCACATCAAAGCCGCGTTCTGCAAGATATATCGCCATCTCGCGGCCAAGCCGAATACCTGCACCAGTGACCAATGCCCGGGTCATGCCCAACCTCCACCCCAGCGGGTTACAGCAACACGCTCACGATATATACGACATAGAGGGTGGTCAGGATCACCCCCCAGGGCCGGGTGATGTCCTTTTTCAGGAACACGAACGGGAACAGCAGGACCGACGCGCCCAGCATCACCCAGAGGTCGAACTCCAGGAATTCCGGATCGACCGGAATCGGACCGAACCATGTGGCGATGCCGATGATGGCCAGCAGATTGAACATGTTCGAGCCGATGACATTGCCCAAAGCCACATCCGCCTGCCGGCGCAGCGCGGCCATCATCGTTGTCGCAAGTTCGGGCAGCGAGGTGCCAATCGCAACAAGTGTCAGGCCGATCACCGTTTCGCTGACATGGTAGGTGCGGGCAATCACCGTGGCGTTTTCAACCAGCAGATGCGCCCCCATGGGCAAGCCGATCAGGCCCAGGATCAAATAGATACCGATACGCCAGAACGGCATGTCTGGATCGGCCTCTTCCAGCTCATCAATCTCATCGACGTCATTGCAGGCCCGCCGATGTGCCTTGGCATCACGAAAGGCGTCCGCCAGCACAAGGGCCAGAACGGCCAACAGGATCGCCCCGCTCCAGAAGGTGAATGTGCCCAGAAAGGCCAGCCCGATGAACAATACCGATGCGAGCAGCATGAAGACATAAGTCTTGCGGCTGTTGCATTCGCTGGTGTGCAGGGTGGCCAGCAACGCAGGCAGGCCCAGTACAAGTAAGATATTGGCCGTGTTCGAGCCGACAACGTTGCCCAGCGCGATGCCCGGCGCGTGTTCTTCGACCGCCTTGATCGCGATCAGCAATTCGGGTGCAGAGGTGCCGAAGGCGACAATGGTCAGGCTGACGATCAGGGCGGGCACGCCCAGCCGCAAGCTCAGATTGACCGCGCCGCGCACCAGCGCGTCACCCGCGAGCAGCAGGATGACAAGGCCGAGGCCGGATAACAGCCAGGCCGTCATGAACGCCCCCCCTGTCCGCAGCGACAGGGACCCTTACCGATGCGAAACCGCCCGCAGCCGGTGCAGCGGGCGGAGCGCAAAGCGGACTGCCCCGGAAATCGCAATTTGCCGAACATTGCCAGAACCGCCATGCCTATGAGGAAAAGAAGGACAACTTTCAGGATCACGTCAGAGACCAAAGCGCGCGTAGGCGGCCCGCTCCTCCAGCCCGGCGACAGCGTCTTGTGCGACCTGTGTGCCCAGACGCAAGAAGAGCGGTTTCTTGAGGCCATAGCGGCGGAACTGCACCTTGTCCCCGAACCGCTCCTGCATTTTGGGCTTGAGATGGCCGATCCCGTCGATCAAGCCCAGTTCCTGCGCGCGCCGCGCCAGCCAGAACTCTCCGGTGAACAGATCACCATTGTCGTTCAGCTTGTCGCCTCGCCGGGTCTTGACCTGATTGATAAAGGTCTGGTGCATCTCCGCCAGCAATACCTTGAGGCGCGAGACATCCTCTTCCTTCTCAGGCGCAAAAGGGTCGAGCATGGATTTCGACCGGCCCGCCGTGTGGACACGACGTTCGAACCCTTGCCGCGCCAGAAAGATATGTGCGCCGAACCCGGACGAGATCACGCCGATAGACCCCACGACCGAGCTTTCATCGGCCCATATCTCATCCGCCGCCGAAGCCAGCCAATAACCGCCGGATGCGGCCACATCCTCGACAAAGGCATAGACCGGCACGCTCAGCTCTTCGGACAGGCGGCGAATGCGCGATCCGATCAGCGAGCTTTGCACAGGCGAGCCGCCCGGCGAATTGATCTGAAGTGCCACGGCAGCAGGCTTGCCGCGCCGGAAGGCGCGTTCCAGCATCGGGGCCAGCGTGACGTCATTGAGAGAGCCGCGACCGCTCATCCCGATGGCGCCCGACAGGCGGACCACGGCGACAAGAGGCGGGTTGTTAAGGAAAGGCAGGCGCAGTTTCATGAATGCCCATGTAGAATGCCGTCTCGTCGCAGACAAGGCACGCTGCCGCAGAGAAATGGTGCAAGGGCGCGTTTCACGGGCCGGGCGGGCATATTTGCAACGTGTTCCTAACTGCGGATGCGCCAGCCAGTCTTGAATATCCACCAGATGATAGCAAGGCAAATACCCGTGAAGGCGCCGATTGCCAGCAGGCTGAAAAAAATCGGCACGTCCGCAAGACCGTAAAACGACCATCGGAACCCCGAGACCAGATAGACCACCGGATTGAACAAGGTGATGGTCTGCCAGACCGGCGGCAGCATGGTGATCGAATAGAACGTCCCGCCCAGAAAGATCAGCGGCGTGATCACCAGTTGCGGGATCAGCGACATCTGTTCGAAATTACTGGCCCAGATGCCGATGATGAACCCCAGCAACGCAAAGCTGAGACAGGTCAGGATCAGAAACGCCGCCATAGCGATGGGATGCTCAACCCGGATATCGACAAAGAACGTGGCAGTCACCAGAATCACGAGACCCACGAACAGCGCCTTGGTTGCGGCGGCACCGACATACCCGATCACAATTTCGAGAAAATTGATCGGCGCGGACAGAACCTCATAGATCGTGCCCAGAAATTTCGGAAAGTAGATGCCGAAGGACGCGTTCGAGATCGACAGCGTCACCACCGACAGCATAACCAGCCCCGGCACAATGAACGCGCCATAGGACACGCCCTCGATTGTCTCGATGCGGCTGCCGATGGCGGTTCCGAAGACGATGAAATAGAGCGAGGTCGACAGGACCGGCGAGAAAAAGCTCTGCGCCAGCGTGCGGAAAAACCGCGCCATCTCGAAACGGTAGATTGCGGCGACGGCGGCCCAGTTCATGCCTGTTCTCCTGACACGAGGTTGACGAAAATCTCTTCGAGGCTGCTTTGGCGTGTCTGCACATCACGCAGAACCAGCCCGGCTTTGGCCAGATCATTCAAAAGCGAGGTGATGCCGGTGCGCTCGCCATGGATGTCATAGGAATAGACAAACGCATTCCCCGCCCCGTTCAGGGTCAGATCATAGTGCGCCAGCGCCTCAGGGATCGCGTCGACGGGCTCAGTCAGCATCACTTCGATGTGCTTCCTGCCCATCTGCGCCATTAGGCTTTCTTTATCCTCAACCAACAGCAATTCGCCGCCATTGATAACGCCGACGCGGTCGGCGATGGCCTCGGCCTCTTCGATGTAATGCGTGGTCAGGATGATCGTGACACCGTTTTCCTTGAGCTCGCGCACGATCTCCCACATGTCCTTGCGCAGTTCCACATCGACCCCGGCTGTGGGTTCGTCCAGAAACAGGATACGCGGCTCATGCGCCAGCGCCTTGGCGATCAGCACCCGGCGTTTCATGCCGCCCGACAGTTCCTTGACCGCATTCTTACGTTTGTCCCAAAGTGATAGCTTGCGCAGAATATCCTCGATCTTGGCATCGTCGCGCCCCAGCCCGAACAGGCCGCGCGACAGGCGAACGGTGTTCTGTACCTTTTCGAAGGGTTCCAGCGCGATTTCCTGAGGTACAAGGCCGATCATCCGTCGCGCTGCACGGTAGTCGTTCAGAATGTCGTGGCCACCAACGATCACTTGCCCCGAGCTCGGCATGGTAATCCCGCAGATCGTCGAGATCAGCGTGGTCTTGCCAGCCCCGTTAGGCCCCAGCAGGGCGAGTATCTCGCCCTCTTCGATGTCCAGCGAAACGCCTTTCAGGGCCTCAAAACCGTCCGCATAGGATTTCCTGAGGTCCTTGATCGAGAGAATTGTGGTCATGTACTGCCCCTGTTTCGCTGGCGATCCTATCGCGCGACGGATCGCTGCGACAGAGCGCAAATGCACAAAAAACCCTGCAGGACTGCGCAGATGGTTTCAGAGTTGCGACACATCCCGTCGCAATGCTTATGGACAAGGTGACGTTCTCTGATACCCCTGAGGACATCAGGCGCGCAAATTCACGGCCCGCCGGAGGAGCACCACATGGAGACCTTGGCCCAGAACCGGCCCGCCGCCGGTATCGCCTGCATTGTTGTCGGCATGATCTGCATTTCGATCAACGACATGATCATCAAGCAATTGTCGGGCGCCTATCCGCTGCATCAGATCGTGATGTTTCGCGCCTCGATCGGGATCATGTTCACGCTGGTGATGGTGCAGTATGAAGGCGGGTTGGGCATTCTCAGGACACGGCAGCCGCTGCTGCATCTGCTGCGCGGGCTGCTTGTGGTGGCCTCAAACATGAGCTTCTTTCTGGCACTTGCGGTGATGCCGCTGGCCGATGTCACTGCGATGTTTTTTGTGGCCCCGCTTTTCATCACATTGCTGTCGGTCCCGATCCTGCGGGAAAAGGTCGGGCCGTTGCGCATCGGCGCTGTTGTGGTCGGTTTCGTCGGCGTCCTCATCATGCAGCGCCCGTGGGAAAGCGGTGAAGCGCTGGTGGCCAACCGTCTGGTACTGCTGCTGCCCCTCGTCGCGGCGCTGACCTATGCGCTGTTGCAGGTGATGACGCGCAAGCTTGGCGTGACAACCAAGGCATCGGCGCTGGCCTTTTACATCCAGATGGTCTTCATCCTCGTTTGCCTGGGTTTCTACATGATCGCGGGTGACGGGCGCTTTGCCGAGGGTATCGACGATCCCAGCCTGCTTTTCCTGTTCCGGGCCTGGGTTTGGCCCAATGACGGCGATTGGATCTATCTGCTGCTGCTTGGCATGAATGTTGCGGTGATCGGATATGCGCTCAGCCAGGCCTACCGGCTTGCCGATGCCGCGACCGTCTCGCCCTTTGAATATGTGGGGCTGCCGATGGCAGTGTTCTGGGGTTGGCTGATCTGGTCGGAGCTGCCCGATCTTGAGGTCTGGGTCGGCATGGTCCTGATCATGGGCGCAGGCATGTTCGTGTTCCTGCGCGAACAACAGAAATCACGCAGGCTTGCGCGGCGGCGTATCAATGTTCCACGGTAGGCCCAAAGGAACAGAGGGCGCCAATGCTGGACGGGATACGCATCGTGGAATTCGAAGGGCTCGGCCCCGCCCCCTTCGCGGCCATGACGCTGGCCGATTTGGGAGCCGATGTGATTGTCATTCACCGCAAGGGCGGCCCGCCCAATCCGGGCCAGCCGGACAGATCGCTGCTGGATCGCGGCAAACGCTCGATTGAACTGGACCTCAAGGACCCCGACGACCGCGAGGCCGCTCTGCGCATCATCGCCGGTTCTGACGCGTTGATCGAAGGGTTACGTCCGGGCGTGATGGAAAAACTGGGGCTTGGGCCTGAGACCTGCCAAGCGCGCAATCCGGCGCTTGTCTATGGTCGCATGACCGGCTGGGGGCAGGATGGACCGCTGGCCGCTGCCGCCGGGCATGACCTGAACTATATCGGGCTCTCGGGTGCTCTCTGGTATGCCTCCGCACCGGGGGATGCGCCGCTCACGCCAGCCACGTTGGTGGGCGATATCGGTGGGGGCGCGATGTATCTGGTGGCGGGACTGCTGGCCGGGCTGCTGAAGGCACGGGTAAGTGGCAGCGGCACGGTGGTCGATGCCGCGATCTATGACGGCTCGGCCCATATGATGAACCTGCTGATGAGCCTGCGGCAATCGGGAAACCTGTCTCAGACGCGCGGCGAAAGCCTGCTGGACGGCCCGCATTGGAGCCGGACATATCGCTGCCGTGATGGCGGTTATATCTCAGTGCAATGTCTTGAGCCGAAATTCTACAGGCAATTCCTAGCCCATCTAAATCTGGCCGAGGACCCGGATTTTGCCCGGCAATTCGACCGCACCCTTTGGCCCCTCCTAACCGAACGGCTGGGGGCGATCTTTGACCAGCAGCCCCGCGCTCATTGGGCTGATCTGTTTGCCGGAAGCGATGCCTGCGTTGCGCCGGTTCTGAGTCCGGATGAGGCCATCTCCCACCCCGCAAACAAGCATCGCCACACCTGGCAGGAGATCGACGGCACCCTGCAGGCCGCACCCGCGCCGCGTTTTGTTGGCCAGAAGACCTCGCCCAAACCGGCCCCGCAACGCGGCGCGCATAGCGACGAGATTCGCGCCGAATTCCCCGCCAAGCCCTGAGGCGCTTTAGCCGCCGCGCACCGTGTCGATCATCAGTTGCACGTTCTCGGGATCGGCATCCGGCGTGATGCCGTGGCCCAGATTGAAGATATGCGGCCCCTTGGAAAACGCCTGCACGATCTGGCGGGTTTCATCCACCAGCGCCTGTCCACCGGTCACCATATGGCGCGAGGCCAGATTGCCCTGCACGCAGCCATCGACCTGCACATGGCGCGCCGCCCAGTCCGGATCGGCGGAATTGTCCAGAGCAACACAGTCAACGCCGGTTTCACGGGCGAAGCCCACGTAATGTTCGCCCGCTTCGCGCGGGAAGCCCATGACCGGAATACCCGGATGCCGCTCTTTCAGTGCGCGGGTGATCGCGCGGGTCGGCTCGACGGCGTATTTCTTGAACGCATCATCGGGCAGTGACCCGGCCCAGCTATCAAAGATCTTCACCACCTCGGCCCCGGCCTCGATCTGCATCGAGAGATAGTCGATGGTCGCCGCGGTGATCCGGCTGATCAGCGCATCAAACAGCGCAGGGTTCTCCAGCCGCAGCGCATGGGCCGGGCCCTGATCGGGCGTCCCGCGACCGGCGATCATATAGGTCGCCACGGTCCAAGGCGCGCCTGCGAAGCCGATCAGTGTGGTCTCGGACGGCAATTCGCGCGACAGGATGCGAACAGTTTCGTAGATCGGCGCCAGAGTCTCGTGAATATCCATCGCCGGTTTGAGCGCATCAAAATCTGCTTGCGTGGTGATGGTCGACAGCCGCGGCCCCTCGCCCGTCACGAACCACAGATCGGCACCCAGCGCCTGCGGCACCAGCAGAATGTCGGCAAACAGGATCGCCGCATCAAACCCGTAGCGCTGGATCGGCTGTAACGTGACCTCGGCGGCCAGTTCGGGATTATAGCACAGCGACAGGAAATCCCCGGCCTGTGCGCGGGTGGCGCGGTATTCGGGCAGGTAGCGACCGGCCTGCCTCATCATCCAGATCGGCGGCACGTTCTGAACCTCACCCGCCAAGGCGCGCAGTATCGTTTTTGTCTCGGCCATGCCTGCCCCCAATTCTGATTGCGCCACACCGGTCTATGCTGAGCGGCAATTTGTCAAGCATTCCCCCGTTGTCAGGGCAAAGTGACGCGACTAAAGCTGTGCGTCATGACACATGCCCTGCCCTCTCCGTCCGACCCGTTGAAAATCGGCACGCGCGGCTCGCCGCTTGCGCTTGCGCAAGCCTATGAAACCCGCGATCGCCTCGCCAAGGCGCATGAGTTGCCGCATGATGCGTTCGAGATCACCGTGATCATGACCAGCGGCGACAATCGCAAGCTGATCGACGCGGACCGCCCGCTGAAAGAGATCGGCAACAAGGGCCTGTTCACCAAAGAGATCGAAGAGGCGATGCTGCGTGGCGATATCGACATTGCGGTACATTCGACAAAGGATATGCCGGTCGCACAGCCCGAAGGTCTGGTGCTGGATACGTTCCTGCCGCGCGAAGATGTGCGCGATGCCTTCATCTCTCCGGGCCTGACCGCGCTGGACGATCTGGCCGAGGGGGCCGTTGTCGGCACCTCGTCGCTGCGCCGCCGCGCCCAGTTGCTGAACAAGCGACCCGACCTCAACGTGGTGGAGTTCCGGGGCAATGTGCAGACCCGCCTGCGCAAACTGTCCGAAGGCGTGGCGGAATGTACCTTTTTGGCATTGGCCGGACTGAACCGCCTGGACATGAGTGAGGTGCCAGCGACGCCCATCTCGCCCGACGACATGTTGCCCGCCATCGCCCAAGGCGCCATCGGGATCGAACGGCGCGGCAATGACGACCGCGCGGCCGATCTGCTGGCCCGCATCCATCACGGCGAAACGGAACACAGGCTGGCCGCCGAACGCGCCTTTTTAGCAGCGCTCGACGGGTCCTGCGAAACCCCGATTGCCGGGTTGGCAGAGATCGACGGCGACACGCTGCGCCTGCGCGGTCAGGTCCTGCGTCCCGACGGCTCCGAGGACGTGTTCGAAGAGCGAACCTGCCCCGTTGCCGATGGGGTAGAGCTGGGCCGCGACATGGCGGCGGATATGCTGAAACAAGCGGGCTCCGGCTTTTTCGAGTGGCGCGACTGACGCCACGGCCTGTTTGACAGAGGACCGTCCTGTCTGGGACACTTCTCTCAGGGAGGTGGCCCGCCATGACTCCGGGAAAGACCTATCTGACATCTGACGAAATCCGCCCGCTCGCCGAGCGGTCGGATATCAAAGGCGCCTGGCTGGTCCTGCATTGCTGGGGCACCATCGCGCTTGCAGTTGCTTTGTTCGGGCTCTGGCCCAATCCACTGACCTTCCTTCTTGCGGTGATGATCATCGGATCGCGGCAGTTGGGGCTGGCGATCCTGATGCACGAAGCTGCGCATAACGCGCTGTTCCGGCGTCAGCACCTCAACGACATCGTCGGCACATGGCTCTGCGCGCGACCCATTCTGGCTGACCTCGGGGCCTACCGGCGCTATCACCTGACCCACCATCGCTTTACCCAGTCCGACAAGGACCCCGACCTACTGCTCTCGTCGAAATTTCCGACCTCTCATGCCTCGATGCGGCGCAAGTTCACCCGCGACCTGACCGGGCAGACCGGGGTAAAGCAACTTGTGGGACAGATCGCCATGGCGCTCCGCATGGCGGGGGATCATGAGGCGATCGAGGCGGCAGAGGCCGATTTTGCGCAAAGCTTCAAGAGCTTGCATTTCTGGGTCACCGTGCCTGTCTTTCTGGCGGTGATGCTGGTCATGGGGCTGGTTGGCAACTGGTGGTGGGGATTGGCCTTCTGGCTGCTGCCCTATCTGACCTGGTTCCAGTTCGTCCTGCGCGTACGCAACATCGCTGAACATGGCGCGACCGAGCAATCCGACGACCCCTTCCGCAATGTGCGCACCACGCTGGCCGGGCCATTGGCGCGGCTGTTTGTGGCGCCCTACTGGGTCAACTATCACCTTGAACACCACATGATCATGCATGTGCCCTGCTACAACCTGCCCAAGCTGCACAAGCTGCTGCTGGCCAAAGGTTACGGCACGCAGATGAACATGGCCCCCAGCTATGGGGCGGCGATGCGCGAGGCCGGGTGGCGCTCAGCCTAGTACCATTTCGCGATCGGCGGCAGGCTCATCAGCACCGCATCGGGGTCGTGGCCCGTCTCCAGCCCAAATTTCGTGCCCCGGTCATAGACGAGGTTGTATTCGGCATAGAGGCCCCGGTGCCTATACTGCACCTCTTTGTCAGCCTCCGACCAGGGCTGCACCCTCCGTTTCTCCACCAAAGGCACAAAGGCGGGCAGGAAGGCGCGGCCGATATCCTGCGTCAGGGCGAAATCCGCATCCCAGTCACCGGTGCAGTAATCATCCATGAAAATCCCGCCCACACCGCGCGCGCGTTTGCGGTGGGGGATATAGAAATACTCATCCGCCCAGTCTTTCAGGCGCGGATAATGCCCGGCCCCATGCGGGTCCAGATGCGCCTTCTGGGTGGCATGGAAATGGGTGGTATCTTCGTCATATTCGATACAGGGGTTGAGGTCGGACCCGCCACCGAACCACCAGGCATGCGGGATCCAGAACATCCGCGTGTTCATGTGCACCGCAGGGACGTGCGGGTTCTGCATATGCGCCACAAGCGAAATCCCCGAGGCCCAGAAGCGCGGATCATCCCTCATCCCCGGCAGGCCCTTGCGCGCCGCCATGGCCGACTGCGCCCGCTCCGACAGGGTACCATAGACCTCGGACACATTGACGCCGACCTTTTCGAACACATGCCCGCCGCGCATCACCGACATCAGCCCGCCACCCGCATCCGAGCCGTCCTCGGAGGAACGCCTGGTCTCTGTCACCTCAAACCGGCCCGCCTCGGCTTCCGAGAGCGGCCCTTCGGCGTGATTGTCCTCCAGCGTTTCGAAGGCGCCGACGATCTGGTCGCGCAACTGGCGGAACCATGTGGCCGCCTGCACCTTTTGGGCCTCCATCGCCTGGGTCATTGGTCGTCCTTCTTTGACATGTCAGTGGGCCGGGGCTTCGACCGGATCCAGCAGGGTGCGTCCACCGTCCAGCGTCATGATCTGCCCGGTCATGAAACCCGACGCCTCGGAGGCCAGGAACTGCGCCGCTTCGGCAAGCTCGGTCGCTGCGGCGATCCGGCCCAGCGGCGTATGGTTCTCAATATCGCGGCGATATTCGCGATTGTCCTTGAGAGCGGCCTGCAAAGACGCGCTCATGATCGATCCCAGCGCAATCGAGTTCACGCGGATATGGTGTGGCGCCAGCGCTACCGCGAGCGAGCGGGTCATCTGATCGAGCGCCGCTGTTGAGACGGAATAGGCCAGCAAATTGGGATGGGTGCGCCGCGCGGCGACTGACGAGAGGTTGATGATCGCCCCCGCCTGGCGCCCGTCTTCATTGTCGCCCGCCTGCTTGATCATCCGCTTGGCCACCAACTGGCTCAGCCGCAGGGCGGGCATCAGGTTCTGGTTCAACAGCGCGCGCGTCGAATCGTCGTCCATGTCCAGCGGATCGGTCGGCACCACCTGGCGCGCGCCGTTCACCAGAATGTCGATCTGATCGAACGCATCCAGCGAGGCCGACAACAGATTGGCCAGCGTCAACCTCTCGCGCAGATCGCCTGCAAAGTAGCGGATATTCTCGGTCTCGCCATTCTCGCCCAGTTCCGAGGCGAGGCGCTTTTCATCCATGTCGGCAAACACGACATTGGCGCCCTTGTCGGCGAAATGACGGCCAATGGCGAGGCCGATACCAGCGGCGCCACCGGTGACGATGGCGGTCTTTCCGGCAATGGAATAGGACATCTGTTTCTCCCGCTCTGACCTAGGATGCCCCGGCCCGGCGGCGCGGACGGGTGGCGTTGAAAATCTTGAACCGGGCATCGCCGCCAAGCTCTTCGAACCGGGTGAAATGCGCCTCCAGCGCGGCCTCATAGGGCAGATGGCGGTTTGCCACCATCCAAAGCTGACCACTGGGTGCAAGCGAACGCGCGGCTGCAGCGATAAAGCCGCGGCCCAGCGCTGGATCGGCAGCGCGCGAGGTGTGGAAGGGCGGGTTCATCACGACCGTATCCAGCGGCTCGGGCGCGGCCCAGTTCAGCGCATCGGCCCAGTGAAACCGCGCGCGCGGATCGGAGATGTTGTGGCGTGCGCAGTCCAGCGCGACATGATCGGCCTCAACCAGATCAATGGAGTGCACCCCCTCGCGTTCCAGAAGCCGCGACGAGAGATAGCCCCACCCGGCCCCCAAATCGGCAATCCGTGCGCCGGGGCGATCCGGCATGGCGGCGATCAGCAGTTCCGATGCCGGGTCGATCCCGTCCGAGGAAAACACGCCCGGCACGGTCCTGTAGCCACCGGCCAGCGTCATGTCGGACAAAGCCCAGTCTGAAAACGCATCCGCATCAGCGGCGAACCAGAAAATCTTGCCATGCGCTTTGGAGATCGGCCCCTCGACCGGCACCCGTTTGCGCACCTCCTTGAGCAGGCTGTCGATACCGTCGGTCTTGACACCGTCCACCACAATTTTGCCACTGGCCCGTTGGCAGGCATGATGCACCAGTGCCCTTGCTTGCGCCTTGGCGCGCGGGACAAAAAGGATGACATCGCCACAAGGTGCATCGCTAGCATCAACGCTGCTGAACCCCTGAGCGGCAAAATGGTCGTGAAACGGCTTAAAGGGCTGCACCAGTTCGGTTGTTCGGGGCAGGTCTGACAGATCCTGCGCCGGCGTGGGCAACAGCACCGACAGCGCGTCGGACAGCGTCAGGCCGCTGTCGCGGGCAAGGTCTAGACGTATTGACATCGCGTGGTTTGATCCTGCGCCGTCACCAATTGGTGCGGCAGAGCCTGCGCCTTGAGGCCGGGGCGGTCAACCGCCTTACTCCTCTTTTTCCATGGTGCATTGCAGCGGGTGTTGATGGCGGCGCGCGAAATCCATCACCTGACCCACCTTGGTCTCGGCGATCTCGTGGCTGAACACGCCGACTACGGCAACGCCCTTCTTGTGGACGGTCAGCATCACCTCGAAGGCTTGCGCGTGGGTCATGCCGAAAAACCGCTCCAGCACATGCACCACAAATTCCATGGGTGTGTAGTCATCATTGAGCAGCAGCACCTTATAGAGCGGAGGGCGCTGGGTCTTTGGCCGGGTTTCGACCAGAATCGAGAGCGCCGGATCATCATCCGGGTCATTCGACATTGTTACAAGAAAAGGCTGCATGGTGCAGAGAATCCGCTCTCGCTTGGAAATCACATAGGGGGTTATATAACGTTTCTACGACCCTCGAAAAGAGCCCGCGAACACGAAGCCCATGTCACGCAATCTGACCACGGTCGGTTTCGACGCCGACGATACGCTCTGGCATAATGAGCGGTTCTTCCAGCTGACGCAGGACCGGTTCGCCGATCTGCTGGCAGATCATGCCGCGCGCGATCACCTGATGGAGCGGTTGCTGGCCGCCGAGCGGCGCAATCTGGGGCGCTATGGCTATGGGATCAAAGGCTTTGTCCTGTCGATGATCGAAACCGCGCTGGAGGTGACACAAGACCGGGTGCCCGCATCCGCGATCCGGGAATTGATCGACGCGGGGCACGAGATGCTGGCCCATCCCATCGAGTTGCTGCCCCATGCCGCCGAGGCGGTCGCGGCAGTTGCAGACACCCATCGGGTGGTGCTGGTGACCAAGGGCGACCTGCTGGATCAGGAGCGCAAGCTGGCGCAATCGGGTCTGGGCGAGCTGTTCGACGCGGTCGAGATCGTATCGGAAAAGACTCCCGCAATCTACTCCGACGTCTTCGCCCGCCACGGCAATGGCGCGGAACACGCGATGATGGTGGGCAATTCCATCCGCTCGGATGTGGTGCCCGCGATCGAGGCCGGAGGCTGGGGCGTTCACGTGCCGCATGCGTTGCTGTGGGACCTGGAACGGGCCGAGACGCCGCATCACGCAACCCGGTTCCGCGAACTGCCCGATTTGTCAGGCCTTTGCGATCTGGTGCGCGCGTTGGGATGACCCTGGCAAATTAAGAAAGCGCAGCAAATTTTGGGCAATCCCAATCTTAGCGGAAAAGCGTGATTCAGCCACAAGATATGGGTTTCCCATTTGCCCCAATTTTTGCACTCAGCCCAATCTCACCGTTTATTTCGCAACGATGCTGTGTTAGCGTTGGTGCAATTATCAAACAGAGCCAGCCCGAAATAATCAGGCGGCCAGAGGCAGATAGAGAAATGATCGTGCAGGTTCGGCGGATGAAGTCGGCCCGATGGGGCCTTATTATACTCACTCTTATTTGGCTCTGTGTGCTGTTGCCGCTCAGTGTTGCGGCAGCGCCTTATGCGGCTATGGTGATCGACGCACGAACCGGCGAGGTTCTGCATTCCCGTAACGCGGATACGCGGCTGCATCCCGCCTCTCTGACCAAGATGATGACGCTCTATATCGCGTTCGAAGCGGTGCGTAACGGCGAGATCGATCTGGATACGAAAGTGCGCATCCCCAAGGCCGCCGCTGCAGAGCCGCCGTCGAAGCTCGGACTGCGCTCCGGCCAGAAAATCGCGTTCCGCTATCTGATCCGGGCGGCGGCTGTGAAATCGGCTAATGACGCGGCCACCGCCATCGGGATCGCCATCAGCGGCTCCGAAGCGGCCTTTGCACGCCGGATGACACGCACCGCCAAAGCAATGGGCATGACACGCACCACGTTCAAGAACGCCCATGGCCTGACCGAAAAGGGGCACCTGTCGACGGCGCGTGACATGACCACGCTGGGCCGCCACATGCTCTACGATTATCCGCAATATTATAACCTGTTCTCGCGGCGCTCGACGCATGCGGGGATCAAGACCGTGAACAATACCAACCGCCGCCTGCTGGCCGCCTACAAGGGCGCTGACGGGATCAAGACCGGCTATACCCGTGCAGCGGGGTTCAACCTTGTTGCCTCGGCCAAGCGCGGCAATGAGCGCATCATCGCAACTGTCTTCGGCGGCCAGTCGACCGCCTCGCGCAATGCTCGCGTCGCCGAACTGCTCGACATGGGGTTCCGCCGGGCACCATCGCGCGCACCGATCCGCAAGCCCGGCCGCCCGGCCTATGCGGGCAATTCGGGCCTTGGCGATACCAGCCCCGGCAAGACCATCCGTCTGGCGGGCGCACCCAAGAAGAGCCTGCGCCCGCGTGTGCGCCCAAGCGCTAGCGCAATTGTGGTCGCGGATGCAGTGACCACAACGGCCGAGCAGAATGGCGACCGGATACAGGCGGGCATTACGGCAGCCATCGTGGCTGCGGATGTGGGGTCGAAAACCGTGACGCCGCCGCCCGCCTCCTCGACCCGCCCGGCCCTGCGCCCGGAGAATCTGGTGCTGGCGAAGGCCACGACCGACGCGGAAACACAGGCGGTGAAACCTGAGGTGGTCACGCGGCTTTCAACCTCGGGCGGGCATCACTGGGGCGTCAATGTGGGTCGCTACACTACGCGCTACAAGGCCGAAAAGGTCCTGCTGCGCACGGCGCTGGCCGAAATGTCGACGCTGGATGGCACGCTGCGCAAGGTAAACCAATCCTCGAAGGGGTTTGAGGCGACCTTTCAAGGCATGACCCGCGAGCAAGCCGATCTGGCCTGCCGCAGGCTTCAGGCCCGTAACGTAACTTGTTTCATGATCGGGCCCTCCTAACAAACAAGACCCGAACCATGACGACCTGACGGCCACGCCCCACCACGTGGCCGTCATTTTTTTGGTCGGTGAAAAGCGCCCTGTCTGGGGCTATGCGCCAAACATCTTCACATCCACCCCGCCTTCGGTCAGGCAGTGGCGGACGGAGCGGGCCAGCGCCACGGCCGTTGGCGTATCCCCATGCAGGCAGATTGTGTCGATCGAGGTCTCGATACGTTTGCCGCTTTCGGTGATGATCGCGCCTTCGCGCACCATCTCCAACATGCGCGGCCCCGCCAGATCAGGATCGTGGATCACCGCGCCGGGCAGCGAGCGGTCCACCAGTGTGCCGTCGTCATTATAGGCGCGGTCCGCAAAAATCTCGCCCACCCAGCGACAGCCAAGATCACGCACCACGCGCTCCATCTCTGTGGCGGCCAAAACCATGATGATGATCTCCGGATCCACCTCAAGCGCGGCCTCATAGCAGGCGCGCGCCATGTCATAGTCGGTACAGGCCATGTTCGACAGCGCCCCGTGCAGTTTCAGGTGTCGCACTTGCGTCCCGAGCGCCTGCGCCATGCCGCGCGCCGCGCCCAACTGATAGCGCACCAGATTGCGCAGGCTGTCATGCGGCAACACCATGCGGCGACGACCAAAGCCCTGCAGGTCGCCAAAGCCGGGATGTGCCCCAATGCCGACCCCGTTCCGCGCCGCCAGGGCCATGGTATTCGCCATCACATCCGGATCACCCGCATGAAAACCACAGGCGATGTTGGCGCTGGTGATGATATCGAGCAGGCTTTCATCATCGCCCATTTTCCAGGGTCCAAAGCTTTCGCCCATATCGGCGTTGAGATCGACTGAGGTCATGTGTCTAGTCTCCCTAATCGGTGGCGGAGATCATCCCGCTGACAAGTTGGTAGGACAGAAGATCGGCGATGTCATGGGGATCGCGCACCAGTGGTTCGACGCGCTTGGGCAAACGCGCCAGTTCAGCCTCGAACGCGGCGTGCAGGGCGAGTGCGTCTTCGAGTGTTACGAACTGGAACCTGAGCGATGCGCCCGATGGGGCCTGCACCGCGCGCGGAAGGTCACAGGGGATGACAGTCGCAATCCTCGGATAACCGCCGGTGGTCTGGCATTCGGGCAGCAGGATAAAGGGGTTGCCGCTGCCCGTCATTTGGATATCACCGGGCGTGATGACCTCGGAGAGGATGTTCAACTGCCCCTCGGCGGCAAACCCCGGCCCCTCCATGTCCAGCTGCATGCCCATCCGGTTGGCGCGTGCGCCACGGTGGAAGGTGGTGCTCTCCAGCCGGTCGAGCGTTGCCGCGCTGAACAGGCTGGTCTGAACGCTGGCGATGACGCGCAGGGTGCCGCCATTGAAACGATCGGTGCTGGCGATCTTGAAGCCAGCCTGCCCATGACCCGCGCCGGTCGGCAGCAGGTCACCTGCCGCAACCGTCTCGCCGACTTTCGCGGTCAGATGGGCTGAACGAGAGCCGAGTATGGGCTTCGCGTCGATCCCGCCCGCCACGTGCAGATAGCCGTAAATGCCCTGCCGCGCCGCGCCGATGGTCAGCATCTGCCCGCTGGTCAGCAGATGCGAGGCGTTCCAGGCAGCCGGCGCACCGTCGATGCTGACCTGCATCGGCGCACCTGTGAGCGCGATGCCGATCTCCTCCGTCGCTTCGAACGTGCCGCCAAACCCTGCCATTTCCAGCGCCGCGCAATCGGGCCGCTGACCCAGCAGAGCTGCCCCTTCGTGAAGCGCCAGCAGATCAGCCGCGCCCGAGCGGGACAGGCCCTGATCCAGATAGCCCGGTCGCCCCTGATCCTGAATCGTGCAGGCGGGGCCGATGCTGTGGACGATCAGGCTCATGCGGTGATCTCCTCGACCGTTGCACCGCCATTGCCATCACCATCTCTCGCCCTGATCTCGGCAAATTCCTCGGGCGAGACGGCGGCGAAGATCATCTCGTCGCCCGGAGCCAGCGCAAAACTGCGCGCGTGATCGGGACGGAAACATCGAAACGCGGTCTGCCCCACATGCCGCCAGCCAGTCGGCGCGGCACCTGAAAACAGCACGAATTGCGAGATCGCCAGAACCAGCGCGCCCGCAGGTACGGTCGGGGTCAGGTCCTGCTGTCGGGGGATGTCAAATTCGGGGCCGAGCGGCCCCAGATAAGGCTGACCCGGCGCGAAACCGATGGTCAGCACCCTCACGCGCGACGTGCTGAGCCTTTGCACCGCCTCCTCCGGCGACATCCCCGCCAGCGCGGCGGCCTCGTCCAGTTGCGGGGCCAGTTCGGTGCCATAAACCGTCGGCACCCGCCAGAGCCTGCGGCCCTCCGGCAAAGGGGTGGCGTACCAGTCTTGCGTGCCAAGCAGATGCTCAAGCGCCCCGCGCAGAATGCTATGGGGCAGCGTCAGCGGATCGAACCGGAAATAGGCCGAAGCCAAAGAGGTCGAGGTCTCGATCACGCCATCGGGCAGATCCAGCCGGGCCGCTTCACGAAAGGCAAGCGCCGCGCGATTGGCAGGCTCAGACATCGTGTCGGAAAAACTGACCAACAGGCCATCCAGCCCAAGCGGGCGGATTTGGGGGAAGGCGTCAGCGTGGGTCATAGAACCTCCGCAACAGGGTCGGGGTAAGATACATGGGGAACTGATAGCAGCCCAGAAAGATCAGCAGCGGCTCGGTGGCCTCGGGCGAGAGCGCGACGAAGAACAGCGCGAAATTGCGGTTGCCTGCGACGATGGATGTGGGCACCGCAGCCGGATACCCTCTGCGACGCAGGGTGACATAGGCCAGCCCCTGCAGGCCGAAATTCAGCGCAAAGGCGACCCCCACCCAAAAGAGCAGATTGAGCGGGTCGGTTTCCAGCGCCGGGCGGATCGCGGACATCAACCCAATGACCACCACGGCGAGCACTATCATTGTCAGGCCATCCGTCGCCTTGCGGCCCCGCTCGGGCAGGTCCGGCGCGCGCCAGTGGCGAAGGGCAAACCCAAGGGCTGCGGCCCCCAGAATGACCGCCAGCAGACGCAACGCGGCGGCCAGAACATCGCCGATATCCCCGAAGCCGGGCAACAGGGCGAAAACGGGAATGCAGGTCAGCGGCAGCAGCGCCGTACCAAGAATCAAAAGGCGCAGCGCCGGGGCCGGATCGCCATTGAGCAGGATGGCGAAATTGGCCGATCCCGTAACCGAGGGCGCGGCCATGACCAGCGCCAGCGCCAGCGCAAGGGGCGTGACCGGCAGGCCCAGCAGGCTCAGCATCAGCAGGAAGCCAACCGGCAGTGCCAGTTGCAGCACCAGCACCACCAGCGCCGTACGACCCAGCTCTGCCAGATTGGCGAGCGCATCAATCGGGCCGATGCGAAAGGCAGTCAGGAACAAAAGCAGCGCCACCAATTCCGGAATCCACCAGCGCAGCACCTGTGCGAGATCGGGCAGCAGCAACCCGGCAAGCAAGCCGCAGATCAGCGCAAGCTTCCCATATCTAGCGATGAAGATGAGCGCGGTCATGCGGCGGGATTGCCCTTGCGGACCCTTCTGCTGGTCAGTTGGTTTGAGATGTGCAGGCGGCGGTTCACGCCGCCTGCCTGGTCAGGCCTTGGTCGCGCCTAGCCGCCGCCCGGCGCTTGCCTGAGGTTTTCGGGCAGCCAGGTTGCGATCTCCGGAAACAGGATCAGCACAAAGACCATCAGCACCATGATCAGGAACATCGGGAAAGCGGCACGCGCGATAAAGCCCATCTCATGATTGGTCATGCCTTGCAGTACGAACAGGTTGAACCCGATGGGCGGCGTGATCTGCGCCATCTCGACGACAACCACAATGAAGATACCGAACCAGATCAGGTCGATGCCCGCCTGCCGCACCATCGGCTCGACCACCGCCATGGTCAGCACCACCGACGAGATTCCATCAAGGAACATGCCCAGCACGATATAAAAGACCAGCAGCACCATCAGCAGCTGGAACTTGCTGAGCTCCCACTGCGCGATCAGATCAGCCAGTCCACGCGGCAACCCGGTGAACCCCATCGACAGCGACAGGAAGGCCGCACCGGCAAGAATCAGCGCGATCATCGCCGAGGTGCGGGTGGCCCCCATCAGGCTTTCGGTAAAGGTCTTCCAGGTAAGCGAACCCTGACTGGCGGCCAGAACAAGCCCGCCGATCACGCCGAATGCCGCCGCCTCGGTCGCCGTGGCATAGCCCAGATACATCGAACCAATCACCACGAGAATCAGGCAGATCACAGGCAGCAGGAAACGCGAATTGGCGACCCGCTGGCTCATGGTCAATGGCGGCTCCTGCGCCGGGTTCCATTTCTTTGAAACACGGCTGCTGATCGCCACATAGGCCATGAACATCGCCGCCAGCACGAGGCCGGGCAGGATACCGGCAAAAAACAGCTTCGAGATGCTCTCATTGATGGTCACGCCATAGACGATAAGCGTCAGCGAGGGCGGGATCATCAGACCAAGCGTTGCCGCCCCGGCCAGCGT
The DNA here is from genome assembly GCF_041537905.1 of Ruegeria jejuensis. NCBI lineage: Bacteria > Pseudomonadati > Pseudomonadota > Alphaproteobacteria > Rhodobacterales > Roseobacteraceae > Ruegeria > Ruegeria jejuensis. The sequence continues at coordinate 181,556 of NZ_JBGRUO010000002.1, forward strand.
GCCAATGATCATCGGTTCAGGATATTCCCGCTTGCGCAGCTCGGGGATCGACATCTTGCCAACCGTGGTCAGCGTTGCCGCCGACGAGCCGGAGACCGCAGCAAAAACCGTACAGCCCACGATATTGGTATGGACCAGCCCGCCGGGCAGACCCGCCATCCAGGGCGCGAGGCCCTTGAACATATCCTCGCTGAGCCGCGTTCGATACAGAATCTCTCCCATCCAGATGAACAGCGGCAGCGCCGTCAAGGTCCACGACGACGAGGCCGTCCAGATCGTAGTGATCATGACATCGCCCACGGGACGCGAGGTGAACAGTTCCATCCCGACCCAGGCCACGCCCATTAGTGCCAGCCCGACCCAGACCCCGGTGCCCAGCAGCAGGAAGAGCACGAAGAGAAACAGGATGATGATCGAAAAGTCTTCCATGTCTTATCCTTTCCGCATCATTCGACGAGGACGTTCAGGGGCTTGCCCTTTTCGACCACATGGGTGGTGATGGCGACCATCACGGTATCGCCCGCATTGGTCAGGCCACCATGCGGTTCACCTTGCGGAAAATGCGCGGCCATGCCGTCGGGAAACGGAATCTGCTTGCCGTCACCGGTCTGCATGGTGCCACCGATAATGACGACGAGATGCTCGTCGCCGTGATGGGTATGGCGGGGCACCGTTGCGCCCGGCTCGATCTCAAGCCGCGCGACGATCACCTCATGCGTGTCAGAGCCCGGCACATCGGCGCGCGACAACTCGGTTCGGGTGATGACCCCCTCGGCGAAGGCGAAAATCGGAGTGATGGCAAACAGGGCGATGGCGGCAGCAGCGCGGATCATGGCGGGAAATCCTCTGGTATGTGTCATGTCATTCACCAAAACTCTGATCGACCAGATCGCGCTGGATGCGGTGATCGCCTTTGAGGATGAGGCTGATCAGGTGGTCGGTCAGCGCGATCGCAAAGATCACAGCACCCAGCAGCATCACAGATTGCGGAATCCAGAGCGCGGTGCGATCCTGACCCTGGCTGACATCGTTGAATTTCCACGACCAGTAGACGAAGTTCACGCAATAGCGGACGAAATACCACGCCACCGCCGTGCCGATGGCGAAACACCAGATATTGATGATCCGCTGCACTTTCGGCCCGACCGCGTTGATCAGGATCGACACCCGGATATGTGCGCCGCGGTTCAGCGCGTTGGCAAAGGCTAGGAATGAGGCAGCGGCCATGGCGTAACCGGCATAGTCGGGTGCGCCAGGAAAAACCTCGCCGGTCCAGCGGGCCAGCATCTGCACCACGATCAGGATCAGGATCGCGATCAGGCAGAGCGCGGCCAGAATGCCCGAGCCGAGATACAGGAAATCAAGCGCGGCGCGCAGCCGCTTTGCGAGTGCCATCAGGTCCCCCTGTCCGTTTTGAGTGGGGTTGGGGGCAGACCACAGGCCTGCCCCTGGGTCGGGTTTACTCTGCCTTGGACGCTTTGAAGGCTTCAACGATAGCCGCGCCATCCGGGCCAGCGGCCTCGAGCCATTCAGCGGTCATGGTTTCACCGATCTGCTGCAACTCGCCCTTCAGCTGGTCGCTTGCCGGGGCAACGCTCATGCCGCCATCGCGTAGGCCCTTGAGGGTAAAGTCGGTATATTGAACCGCGCGCCACGTGCCCGCGTATTCCGCCAAGTCGGCGCAGGCCTGAACCACCGCCTTGTTGCCATCCGACACACCCGACCAGACATCGGAATTCACCATGATGTAGTTGCGCGGCAGCCAGGCATCGACCTCGTAGAAATGGTTCAGGCTTTCCCAGACCTTGCGGTCATACCCGGTAGCGCCAGAGCTGACCATCGAGTCGGCTACGCCGGTGGCAAAGGCCTGGCTGATTTCGGCGGCTTCGATCGTGACCGGCAGCATACCGGTCAGTTCCGCCAGACGCGCGGTGGCGTTGTTGTAGGAGCGGAACTTGACCCCTTCCATATCCGCGACCGAATTCACCTCGTCCCGGAAATAGAGGCCCTGCGGCGGCCATGGCACCGAGTAAAGCAGCGTCAGGTTCTGATCGGCCAGCACCTTTTCCAGCGTCGGCTTTGCGGCATTCCAGAGCTTGTCGGCATCATCAAAGGAGGTCGCGAGGAAAGGCACGGAATCCACACCAAAGATCGCGTCTTCATTCTGGTGACCCGAGAGCAGTCGCTCACCGATCGGAACCTGTCCGGTCTGGATCGCGCGTTTGATCTGCGCACCCGGGAACAGCGAGCCGGACGGGTGCGTCACGATCTCGATCTCGCCCTGGGTGCCGGTGGTGACGCATTTGGCGAACTCCGCGCCGGTCACCGAATGAAAGTTCGAGCCGGAATAGGCCATCGGCATATCCCATTTCTCGGCCAGAGCCGGTGCAGCACTTGCTGCGGTCAGGGCCGTGGCGGCCAGCAGATGTGTCAGTTTTTTCATTTTTTCTTCTCCCATATTGGATTGGTCGGTGTTTTTGGTTGTTGTTACCCGGCCTCTTTGAAACGTGCCGGGGAATAGACGTTCAGGTCAATATTTGGTTGCCTGCCCGATATCATCTGCGCCAGCAGGCGCCCGGTTTTTGGCCCGCCGGTCAGGCCGATATGGTGATGCCCAAAGCCGGTGAATGCGCCTTTAATGCCCGGCACCTCGCCGATCACCGGGATCGAATCTGCCGGTGCCGGGCGATGGCCCATCCATTCGGTCACATGCGCGCCACGCAGGCCGGGAATGGCTTTGACCGCGTTGCGGCGCAACAGGTCCAGCGGTGCGCGCGAGGGCTGGGCCTCCAGCCCGCCGAATTCGACAACACCGGCAAGACGCACCCGGCCCTCCATCGGGGTGATGACGAATTTGCCGCCCGCGATCATGACTGGGGATTTCGGCATTACCGACGGCTCCCAGAATTCCAGATGATAGCCGCGTTCGGATTCCAGCGGCACATTCAGGCCCAGTTTCTTGGCCAGCGGCCCCGACCAGACCCCGGTGGCCAGCACCGCCGCGTCGCAGGCGAGTGTCTCGCCTCCCGCGCGAATGCCCGTGACCTCCCCGTTTTCCTGAACCACATCCTCGACATCGGCCCGCAGGAATCGGCCACCCCGGGCCTCAAGATGGCAGGCCAGAGCCTGCACATAGGCGCCGGGGTCGGAAATCCGGCCATGACCGCCCAGACGGACTGCGAAGTTCAGATCCTCGGAAAAGATCGGATCATAGGCGCGGAAGGCCGCGCCCTCCAGCTCATCCCAGTGAAAGCCGTTTGCCTTGCGTAAATTCCACCCGAACGCGTCAGACCCGAAATGGGCGCGATCGTCATAGATGAACAGGTAGTCGGAGGGATGGATATAGCCCTCTGCCCCGGTTCCTGCTGCCAGCGCTGTGTGATCTTCCAGGCTGTCGCCAATGATCGGGGTCAGGGCCGAGGCAATGCGCGTTGTGTCCTTTGCATTGGCGTGTGAGAGGTATTTCCGCAGCCAGGGCAACAGGCGCGGCAGATACCCGTAGCGCAAAAACAGCGGCTGATCTGCGCTGAACAGCATCTTTGGCGCCTTGGCGATCAGACCCGGCGTTGTGACCGGCACCACCGAGCAGGACGCCAGCACCCCGCCATTGCCGTAAGACGTGCCCTCTGCCGGACCCTTGCGGTCGATCAGGATGACCTCGTGACCCTCGCGCTGCAGCCAGATCGCCGCCGACACCCCAACGATGCCTGCACCAATGATGGCCACTGTTTTGCGATCTGTGGTCATTGCGATCTCCTGCCGGGCGCAGCCCTGCCGCACACCGATTCTTCGAGGCACAGGATCGCATACATTGACAAAACGTCAACAAAATGTTTATAAATAATTAAAATTGATCGGAGCACGCGCATGTCAGATACCCCTCTTGGCCCGGTTGTCTCTTCGGCCCATCTTGCCGAAGGCAGTTTTCCCGAGGTCAGCGAGTTTGAATTTGGCCTGATCATCGCCCACCACGCCTTTGCGCGCTGGACCACCCGCTGCATGGCGGCGGCAGGTCTTGCGGATATGTCCTCGCTGGAGGTCTGCGTGCTGCACACCGTGCGCCATCGCGGCAAACCCAAGAAACTGGCCGATATCTGCCTTGTGCTGAATGTCGAGGATACCCACACGGTCAACTATGCGATCAAGAAACTGGCCAAGGCGGGGCTGGTGCAGGAAGGCAAGCAGGGTAAGGAAAAGACGGTCGAGGCCACCGAACGCGGCGCGGCGGCCTGCGAGCGGTATCGCGAGATTCGCGAAGCGCTGCTGCTGCGTGCGATGAACGAGGTGGGCATAGAAGCCGAACAGATGAGCCGGCTGTCGGCCCTGATGCGCCTGATGTCCGGCCAGTATGATCAGGCCGCGCGTGCAGCGACCGTCTATTGATCCTGCGCTGATCATTCGGACCTCCGAACGGCATAGTGGTTCAACCTGTCGATATCCGGCACCACGCCCAGCCCCGCGCCGCTCGGCACGATCACATGACCGTCGGCCACCGGGAATGGCGTCTGCAGGATGTCTTCGCGCAGGTAGTAGCTCGCCTGATAAAACTCGCATCCCAATGTGATTTCCGGCGTCGCCGCGACCACGTGCGTGCCCGACAGATGGGCAAGACCCGCCTCGAACATATCCCCGCCATAGGCGGTCAACCCATTGGCTGCCGCGATCCGGGCGACGGTCTGACCGCGCGCCAGCCCACCTGACTTCATGATCTTGACCGACACGCCGTCACAGATGCCTTCGCAGGCGGCGCGGGTCATGTCTTCGGGGCCGAACACGCTTTCATCGGCCAGCAGAGGCACGTCGATGGCCGCGCGCAGGCGCGCCATCATGCCGTACTCGTTGGCGCGTACGGGCTGTTCGATGAAATCGGGCCGGAACTGCGCCACGTCGCGCACGCGGTCCATGGCCTCATCGATCTCCAGCCCCTGATTATAGTCCACACGGATGCGGAAATCGGAGAAGTCGCGGGCAATCCGCTCCAGCCGCATGACGTCAAAGGCGTGATCGCGAAAGCCGGTTTTTAGCTTGATGATCCCGACACCGTTGTCGCGCAGGCGCTCCATCAATGCGAGATCAGCGTCGAAATCCGGGTTCGCAATTGAGCAACTCAACGGGATGCGATCGCGGCAGCGACCGCCCAACAACGCCCAGACCGGCACACCGGAGATCCGTCCGGTCAGATCAAGCAGCGCGCTGTCCAGCGCCGCCTTCGCCTCGGTACAATGGGCAACCGCGCGCGCCGCCTGCCCCATGATCCCGGCCCGGTCCGCTATACGCTGCCCGACCACCAAAGGGCGCAGATAGCGGTCGAGCGCGGCATAGCTTGCCTCGGGCGTGCCGGTGAAAACCGACCAGGGCGAGGCCTCGCCAAACCCCTGGCTCCCGTCTTCGCTGGTCAGCCGCAGGATGATGACCTCGCAATGCCCCTCGACCCGGCCGATGCCATGGTCCCGCGCGGATCGCACGGGCAAAGCCAGATGCCACAGATCGAAACCCGTGATGCGTTGATCGAGGTTTGACATCGCGTCCCTCCCTGCCGTTGGGGAAGTGTGCGCGCCCAGCCTCATCATTTCCAATATTATGTTTTTGGCAGGGTATCACTAAATCTTATAGAGTGGCCCCATGCAGACCAATTTCCGGCAGTATCAGGCCTTTCACGCGATCATCGACACCGGCACCGTCACCGGGGCCGCCGAGCAGTTGGGCGTCTCGCAGCCAGCGATCTCGAACCTGCTGGCGCAGTTGGAGCGTCGGACCAAGCTGCGCCTGTTCGAGCGCAGCCGGGGCCGCTTGCTGCCCACGCCCGAGGCGGTGGTCCTGTTTGACGAGATCGACACGATCGTGCGCGGCCTGGACCATGTGAACCAGGCAGTGGTGGACTTGCAGAACCAGAAGGCGGGGCAATTGCAGGTGGCGACCAGCCATGCGATGGCCTTCGGTTTCATGCCCGGCCAGATCGCGCGTTTTACCGCCGACAAGCCGAACCTGACCATCGCGTTCCAGTCGCAATATTCCTCGAAAATACAGGAATGGGTGATGGCCGGGCTGTTCGAGATCGGCATCTGCGAGTTGCCGGTGCGTCATGACGGGTTGCACAAGCTCCCGTTCTTCTTTGAAATCGTTTGTGCCCTGCCTGAGAACAGCCCGCTGGCCGAACATGACGTGTTGACGCCCGCCTTGCTGAGCGACGTGCCCTTCATCGTGATGGGGGCCGATCACATGGTGAACCGCCGCGCGCGCGAGGCGTTTCATTCGGTCGGCGCCCACCTGAGGGTGCGCTGTCAGACCGATCTGTTCCGCAACGCGCTCAACATGGTGAAAGAGGGGTTGGGCGCCACCTTTGTCGACCCGTTCACCCTGTCCAGCGACGATGGCAGCGGTTATGTGCTGCGCCGGTTCGTGCCGCGCATCCTGCTGGATGTGGTGATCGTGACCGCGCGGGAACGGCCGCTCTCGGCCATTGGCAGCCAGTTTCTGACCCAGATTTCAGACAGCATGGCGGCAATGGCAGTGGATTGATACGGGCGTGTCAGACCGGTTTGAACTTCTGGCTGGCCGGGTCGTAATATTCCAGCCCCCCGGCCCCGATATCGGTCCAGAGCCCGTGCAGGCTGAGCGAGTCATCTTCTACCGCCGAGGCGACAAACGGAAAGCTCATCAGGTTTTCCAGCGAGGCGACCACGGCTTGACGCTCGAACTGACGCGCCTGCTCGACCGCATCCTCAATGTCGGAAACCAGATCGTATTTCGGCTTCAGGATATCCATCCAGCGCCCGACAAAGCTCTCCTTGGCTTCCAGCTGCGGCGCCTTGCCGTTGCACATGTCGATACAGCCCTGCACGCCACCGCATTGGGAATGTCCCAGCACGATCAGATGCGTGACCTTGAGCGCGGTCACCGCGTATTCGATCGCCGCGCTTGTGCCGTGATGGTCGCCATCGGGTAGATAGGGCGGCACCAGATTAGCAATGTTGCGGTGGATAAAGAACTCGCCCTGATCGGCACCGAAGATCGAGGTGACATGCACCCGGCTGTCACAGCAGGAAATCACCATCGCGCGGGGTCGCTGACCTTCGGTGGCCAATCGCTCGTACCAGGCGTGGTTCTCGGCATAGGTTGTGGCCTTCCATCCGTGATAGCGCTGTACGAGGTAGCTTGGCAGGGGCCGGGCGTTTTCCATGATCTTTGACCTATCCTGTTCGTTCGGTTCTGATTGCAATAATTCTTATTTGCCGCGAATTCGAGTTTTTTTGCAGTCCAAAGACAACCTTTTGCAAACTACTGCGGCTCAGGATGGCCGCGTGCCGTGGGGGCACATGAATCAAGGGTGTGTGTGGTGGACAAGATTATCACATTGATACAGGACGAATCCGTTCGTCTGAATTCTGGCCAACTGGCGGCGCTTTATCGCGATCTGGGCGATTCGTCGGCCGAAGACGTAGTGTGCCGCGCGGTCGAGGAACTGGCCGTTCGCCTGTCGGTCTGTGAACGGCTCTGGCGCAGCAAGGACTGGAACGATCTGCGCAAAAGCGCGCGCTCGCTGGTCGCGATTGCGGAACAGGTCGGCATGGTGGCACTGGCCCGTGTGGCCGCTGACGTGACCGACACGATCGACAATGAAGACCCGGTCGCCACCGGCGCAACGCTTTATCGTCTGATACGGGTGGGCGAACGGTCGCTGACCGCGATCTGGGATCAGCGCGATCTGACGGTCTGAGGGGCTTGCGGGCGGCTGCCGGGCGAGTAGTCTGAGCCAAAGTCAATCACCGAGCAGACATCATGACACTCGCCTTCGCCGATCCGACCGAAACCGCCTTGCCCGCGCATGTGCTCGACCAATCCGCGCTGGAGGGCTGGTTGGCCGAACAGGACGGACCGACCCGCGACTGGGTCGCGGCCAACGGGTTCACAGGCAGGATCGGGCAGGCTTTGCTGATCCCCGCCTCCGGTGGTGCGCCTTGCTGTGCCCTGCTCGGCTATGGCACGCCCGAGAGCCGCGCGCGTAAGCGCTTCTGTTTGGCCGCTGCTGCCGAGAAACTGCCCGCAGGGACATACCGGCTTGAGACCGAGATGACCGGTGACACGCTTGCGGCGGAATGCTTTGGCTGGCTGATGACCGGCTATGTCTTTGACCGCTACAAGAAGAAATCAGCCAACACCGCGCGTCTGGCGGTGCCCGACGGGGTCGATCGCGCCCGCATCGAGGCGCTGGCCAATGCCGAAGCGCTGGCGCGAGATTTGATCAACACCCCCGCCGCCGATATGGGGCCAGACCAATTGCAGGCAGCGGCAATCGCACTGGCCGAGGAATTCGGGGCACGCGCAGCTACGATTTCGGGCGATGATCTACTGGTGCAGAACCTGCCTATGATCCATGCGGTCGGGCGCGCCGCCGAACAGGCTCCGCGCCTGATCGAGCTCAATTGGGGCGACGCCGGCCCGCGCCTGACACTGGTTGGGAAAGGCGTGTGCTTTGACACTGGTGGGCTCGACCTGAAACCGGCCTCGGCCATGGCGCTGATGAAAAAGGATATGGGCGGCGCGGCAAATGTCCTGGGGCTGGCGCGGATGATCATGGCGCTGGATCTGCCGGTACAATTGCGGGTTCTGATCCCGGCGGTCGAAAATGCGGTGGCGGGCAATGCGTTTCGCCCCGGTGACATCCTGACCTCGCGCAAGGGGCTGACGGTTGAGGTCAATAACACCGATGCCGAGGGGCGGCTGGTGCTGGCGGACGCACTGGCGCTGGCGGATGAGGACGCACCCGACCTGATCATCTCGATGGCCACGCTCACGGGCGCGGCGCGGGTGGCGGTGGGCCCGGATCTGGCCCCGTTCTACACCGATGACGAGGATGCGGCCCGCAAGCTTAGCAAGGCGGCGGCGCGCGTGGCCGACCCGGTCTGGCGGCTGCCGTTCCATACCCCGTATGAAAGCATGATCGAACCCGACATGGCCGATCTCGACAATGCGCCGGGCGGCGGGTTTGCCGGCTCGATCACCGCCGCCCTGTTCCTGCGCCGCTTCGTGACTGCATCGCGCTACATCCATTTCGACATTTACGGCTGGCAACCGGCAAAAGCCCCGGCCCGACCCAAGGGCGGCGCGGCACAGGGCCCGCGCGCCTTGCTGGAAAGCCTGCCCTCCTTGCTGGACCTATGAGCGATCCGCGCCTGACACCGATGAACGCCCGGGTTGCCGCCGCCCATCTGCGCGATGTGCCCGAGGGGGTGCGCCGGGTCGAAGGCTCCGCAAGGCAGATCAACCTGCCGGTCGTCGATCTGCTGCGCTCGCCCGAGGGCAAGCGGGATCGGCAGCTTCTCTATGGCGAGACGCTGCGCGTTTTTGAAGAGCGCGATGGCTGGGCGTTTGTTCAGGCCGACAAGGACGGCTATGTCGGCTACCTGCCCGGCACTTCACTTAGCGTGCTGCAACCGGCCACGCACTGGGTCTCTGCCCCCGCGACCCATGCCTATGATGCCGCCGACATGAAGTCCCCTGATCTTGCCACGCTCAGTTTTGGCAGCCTTGTAACGGTCACGGGCAGCGCGACCGGCTTTGCCGAAACACCGCTGGGCTTTGTGCCGAAGGTGCATCTGTCCGAAATCGACACCTGCATGACTCACCCGGTGGCAGTGGCGGCGGGCTTTCTGGGCACGCCTTATCTTTGGGGGGGCAACAGCCGGTGCGGCATTGACTGTTCCGGTCTGGTGCAGGCCGCGCTGCTGGCCTGCGGCACGACTTGCCCCGGCGACAGTGACCTGCAACAGGCAGATCTGGGGAAGACACTGCCCGATGGAACCCCACCCAAGCGCGGCGACCTGCTGTTCTGGAAAGGACATGTCGCCTGGGTCGCGGACCCTCAGACCATTTTACATGCAAATGCAGCCCACATGGCGGTGGCGTATGAGCCGATACAGGCCGCCATCGAGCGCATTCAGGCGCAAGGCGACGGGCCGGTCACTGCCCATAAGCGGCTCTGATCAGAGAAAGTTCAATCGAGGTCAATCGCGCGGATCAGCTTGCGCTCAAGCACTCTGAGCACCGCTTTCAGATCCTGCCCGCGTTTGAGGATCTGCCCATCCATCCCGACCACCGAATACATCCCCTGCCGGTTGCGCAGCCTAGGCTGTTTCTCGACCCGGTAGATGGGATGTTCTGCCGTGCGCCTGAAAATTGAAAACACGGCGACGTCGCGAAGGTTTGAGATACCGTAATCCCGCCATTCTCCGGCGGCGACCATGCGTCCATATACCGAAAGAATGAGGCTAAGCTCGCGCCGGTCGAACGCGACCTGCGTCTGGGCCTGTCCGGCGGGAAACCGGCTTGGAGGCTGCATGTTCATAAGATCAGCCTTGCCGTATTTTCACATCAAATCAAGCCTGACGCGTTGAAATCACTACCAACTGAGGTAATGCGGCACGCTGCAGAAGCGCCCATTCCCGACGCGAGCCGTGTTGTTTGCGCTGCCCCGGCGGCATCAGCAATCCGATCCGACAGGTGGATATCCACCAAGCCACCACCGATAACCGTCGATAGATCGAACGAACGGAGCGCGGGGTAACTCGGGCACCCCAACGGGATGATCTGGGCGAGGCGTTCAATGCCCGAGCCGCTTGTGCAAGCGAAAGGCGTTGGCAGCGATGGCCCGGACCTTTAGAACATTTGAGACAACGGGCCCTCAGACCCGGCAAACGGCAAACGCATCGCGGGCAGCGCATTCCATGACCGAGCCAACATCATCCGGCGCCTTGTCGCTCTGCAGCCTGCGAAAGGTTCAAAACGGCGTGGTCACATTACTGGACGCCGTGCTTACCGGGCCCGGTCAGGCGGACCTGTTTTTGACCCACGACACGCCACTCGACGCGATTGCCGCGGGGCCAGGCGCCGAGATCGTCGGGCAACGCACATTGGGCGGCTCGCCCATGGTCTCGGTGAGGTGGACCGGAGCGCTGGAAATGCTCTTTGATGGGTGCCCGGTCACGATACACCCCGCGCCCCCTGAGCCCAGGCGGTTCGCCGGGCGCAACGTGGCGCTGGCCCTGCGCAATGGCGAGCCGGCCAGCCTTGTTCTAGATTGGCTGCGCTGCCACCACCAGACCCATGGGCTGAACGGCGCGGTGATCCTCGACCGCGACGCAGCCGGGACAGACCCGGTATTTTCCCGCGATCTGGAGGTCGGGCTGTCAGCAGGTGGTTTGGACTGCGCAGTGCTGGTGGTTTCAGCCGATCATCCGATGGGGCGCGACGGGGTGCCTGCGGAAACCCACCCCTATAGTGTGCCCGAAGCGCCCGGGAAGGACCGGATGGAGGTCCCACCCCCCGATCCCTGGCACGCGCCATTTGCCGAGGTGATCCTCTATGAATGGGCGCGCGCGCGGTATCTCGGCGCTGCGCGGGCAGTGGCGAATTTCGATGTGCATGATCTGCTCAGTGACGCGCCGGGGCCAAGCGTGTTTGACCGCGCGGCAGCCAGCCCGACGGGTTATGTCACGATGATCGGGCGGCATTGTTATCCTTGGCGCATCCGCGATGGGGACAATCCGCAGTTCGGCGACCATGCCTGCGTGCAGTTCGATGCACCACGCGCGCGGCGGCGCTGGTGCGTGGCCCCGGGAACCCTGGCCGGGGACAGCATGTGGCGCGCCATCCGCATCGGCGGGGCCGCACCCGATCCCGATCAGATGCAGTCGTTCTATCGATGCATGGCGCTGCGGCACCGGACCGGCGCGATATCGCGCATCGTGCCAAAATCCAGCCTGATCGTGCACCCTCCGCTGATCGAGATGCTGGAACGGCATTTCAAGACCAAACCAGCCCTGCCCCCGGCTCTGAAGCCGGATATCGAAACCAACGGACGAAGAGCCATCGTCACCACGATGAAGAACGAGGGTCCGTTCGTTCTGGAATGGATCGCCTATCACCGCGCCATCGGGATCGATGATTTTCTGGTCTATTCCAACGATTGCACCGACGGCACCGACACGTTGCTGGACCTCCTTCAGGAAAAGGGCATCCTCCAGCATCGCGACAACCCCTATCGCAGCACGACGATGAAACCGCAGCACGCGGCGCTTGCCGCAGCGGACAGCGAGCCGGTGATTGCGCAGGCGGAATGGGTCGTCTGCATGGATGTGGACGAGTTCATCAACATCAAATGCGGTGACGGCACGCTGGACGCGCTGTTTGAGGCGCTTGGCGACGTCAACCTGATCGCTATGACTTGGCGGCTGTTCGGAAACGGCGACCAGCATGATTTCACGCCCGATTTTGTCACCAGCCAGTTCATCACCTGTGCGCCCGAGCTTGCCCGCAAGCCGCATCAGGCCTGGGGGTTCAAGACGCTCTACCGTAATTCCGGCCTCTTCAAGAAGCTGGGTGTACACCGCCCCAAAGGGCTGAAGCCGCAGCTTTGGGAACAGATCCGCTGGGTCAACGGATCGGGCAAGCCCCTGCCCAAGAAAATGTACCGCAATGCCTGGCGCTCGACGATGGACAGCTATGGCTATGATCTGGTCCAGCTCAACCACTACGCGGTGCGATCCGCCGAGAGCTTTCTGGTCAAGCGCGACCGGGGCCGCGTGAACCATGTCGACCGCGACCAGGGGCTCAACTACTGGTTTCGGATGAACAATAACGCCGACACGGACATCTCCATTCAGCGGATGTTGCCGCAGCTTCAGGCCGAATTTGACGCCTTGATGCAGGACCCCGATATCGCAGCGGCCCATACCGCAACGCTTCAGGCACATCGCAACAAGATCGACGCCCTGAAGCAGACGCCGACCTATTCAGCTTTCTTCGAGGAACTCACCAGCGCGCGGATGGAGAAACTGTCGCGCATGCATGCAAAGTTTGGCGCCAATGTCTTTCTGCAAGGCCCGCAAGCCGTCCCGCAGGAGGTGGTTGACGCAAATCCGAACGACCCGTTCTTCTTCACGGTCAAGAAAGACGAGCGAGAGCTTTAGAGCCGGATCGCAATCCGGCCCGGCGCCTTAACCAACAATACGGATGGCCGCCTGCATCTGCGAAAAGGCGATGTACTCATACTGGTCGCGATCCAGTTCCTCATTCAGCGCCTTGTATTCGCCAGCCTCCCAGAACGGGTAACCGATCAACTCGTCAAAGAGGACGATCGTACCTTTCTTGAACCGCGACTTGGCAAGGCCGAGGATTGTCCTGGCAGGGGAATACGTGTCGGTGTCGACGTGCAGATACGCGATCTCGCCCTGCTCTTTTTCGAAGAAGGGCGGCAGCGTGTCCTCGACCCAACCCTTGGTCAGCACCACGTTGCTTTCCACTTCGGGCAGTTGCCCCTTCAGATCAAAGGCCCCGGCCCCAAGATCGACCCCGACCCAGCTTTCCGACAGACCTTCAAAACTGTCAAAGCCGTAAAGCGTCCGGTTGGAATGAAACCGGGCCATCGCATTGATCGAACGGCCTTTCCAGACACCGCATTCCATCATCAGGCCTGTATCGGGTATCTGTGTCGCCAACCAGGGCCAGAGCCGTTGTTTTCTGGGAAAGATCAGCGAGGTCGCGCCCTGCTCTTCGATGAACTCTGCGGACCGGGCGGCGGCCCTGTGGTGCAGGTGGTCAATCGGGTTCTTGGACAGGCCAGTTTCCATCTCCGGCTCCTCATGTGAAGGGTTCAAATTGTGCGGCGCTCACTCTGCGACGGCCGGCGTGCCAGCGCCGAGGATTTCAGATCGCAGCACCTCGTATTCGGGCTGCGCGCGCAGGTCTGCGATCCGCTGCTTGTGCCATTCGGTTGATGCCGCAAGCAATTCAGCCAACTTGTTGTCCCGGGCGATCCGCGCCATCTCGGACAGCGTCGGATCGATCCAGCGGGTGATGCTGGTATCTTTCTGACCGCCCCGGTTCATCTTGGTCCAGTACTCCATGCCCATCACATCGCGGAAATGGTTCACCCGGCCCCGGTCACGCTTGACCAGATAGCTGTCGACTGACCGGGTGGCATAGTGGTTGATCTGCGCCACCGGATACGCGAAACGCGCCCGGGGGCGTGTGCAGGTCTTGGGGTCGACAGTGCCGCCATCGGGGGCGATCCAGCGGATCTTGGCGAAATCCTCGGGCTCATGCACCGGTCCGTGGGTGCCGAAACGGGTGATCTCGCGGCGTGGACGAAACAGGGATTTGACAAAGCGCCGCTCCTGCCCGCCATTTTCAACCGGCAATTCGGCATCCGTGTAATCCTCGATCACCAGATTGTCGGAAAACTCGACCCGCGCGTTGTTCGAAAACAATCGCCAGGTGACCGGGATCACATCCGCCTCGGGGACGGCGTTCAACAGATCATCCAACCTGCCTTCGCCGATCTTGATGTTGAGGAATTCATCCACATCCGAGACCAGAATCCAGTTGGCCCGCTTCGTTGCCGGGTGGTCAAAGGCATATTTCAACGCGCTTTTCTGCGGACCACGGCGCAGAACATTGTTGCGTTCGTGGGTTAGCAGGCCCAGCTCGGCCATGCGGTCGAGGATCAGGTCGGTGCCGTCGGAGCAGTCGTTTGTATAGACAAGAAACTGTTCGAACCCGATCGCCCGGTGATAGGCCACCCATTCCAAAATATAGGGGCCTTCATTTTTCATTGCGGTGATAATAAGCGGTGTTTCGGCCCTGCGCTGGGCAGCCTCTCCGGCCTCTGGCTTCGGCCTGGCCGGGGTCTTGGGCGTGGTGCCGTAGACACGGCTCATCGTCTCGCTCAGGCGCGGTGAGACCTCAAGCAGGTTGGTGTCGAAATCTTCGCGGTTGTAGTCCCAATTGTTGGTGATCCTGCGGAAGTGCCAGAACCCGAAATCCGGATCGGTCGGATCGCGGCGCGAGATGATCCGGTGGGTCAGCCACGGGCGGCCCCTAAGTGGCCCTTGCGGAGCGACGCAGTATTTGCGGTTCACCTTGGGCTTGCCGTCGCTGCGGATGAACTGGTGATCGGCATGCCGGATCAGCGCGCCATCCTCGGGCGGGTCGGCAAAGGCCCAGCGCCCGTCGATGCGCACATAGCCCTGCTCCGAGGCCACGGTGGCATCGAAGATCGACGCGCCCGACCGGGAATAGACCAGTTCGTCAATATCCACGTTCAGCACCGCGCGGGCCTGGGACAACAGGCGCCGCCGGCCCAGCTCGACCATGGTCATATGCAGGAATTTAGAATTGAAATTTGTGTTGCCCGCCCCGCCGGGGCCAAAGGGGAACCAGGCACGCACCACCGCTGACGCCTCGATCCCGTCAACCGAGGCAAGCGTCTCTTTCAGCGCGTCCATGGAGTAGTCGGTGGAATGATTGTCATAGATCGCGACCGCATTCGCGCCATGTTCCTTGACGTAATAAGCCAGCCAGTCCTGAATCCAGTCCAGCTTGTTGTCCTTGGAGATCGCATAAACCGCGTTCTTACCCGCGAACACATCCGTATGCAGCGCGTTCACCGCCACCGCTCCCGAGAACAGCTCATGCTCGAAAGCCAGTTCTGCAGGGGCGTCTGCGGGCGACTGGAACCGGATCACATTGCCGCGCGACAGCGCATCAATGGCTTTGATCTGCACCTCGGTTCCGTCAATCAAAAACCGGGCCTGTTCGATCAGCTGGCGAAAATTCAACAATGACGGACAGATCAGGACCACCTCGCCCGCATCGCGGTCGAAAAAGCAGTCATAGATCAGCGTATGGAAATCATACCGGTTGTCGTAATTGGGATCACGCTCTTCGATCACACCAACCCGGTCGCGGTAGTGCGAGGGGTGCCGCCCGTCAAACGTGAAAGACGAAAGCGTGAGATCTAAGGTTTGCCTGTTCATCGCCCGTGTTTCTTCTTGTGACCAAAGCGCCCTTACTGCCCGGGCTTTGCGCGAGAGGCTAAGTCAAATCGGGGGGTATTGCAAAAGCTAAGTGAGGCCACAACCACCGCGTCGGCCTGTATAGGCATCGGTGAAACGAGTGTTGAAAACCCACCCGCTTTGACGCAGGGTCAGGAAAAACACAGAGGGAGAGATGTGATGCGCACCCGTGCCGCCGTGGCCATAGAGGCCGGAAAACCGCTTGAAATCATGGATGTGAATCTGGAAGGCCCAAAGGCCGGAGAGGTTCTGGTTGAAATCAAGGCTACCGGCATCTGCCACACCGATGAATTCACCCTGTCCGGCGCAGATCCCGAAGGGCTGTTTCCGGCCATTCTCGGCCATGAGGGCGCTGGCGTCGTGCTTGAGGTCGGTGCCGGGGTGACCAGCCTGAAGCCGGGCGATCACGTCATCCCGCTCTATACCCCGGAATGCCGCGAATGTGAGTATTGCCTGAATCCGAAAACCAACCTGTGCCAGGCGATCCGCAGCACGCAAGGTCAGGGGCTGATGCCCGATGGTACATCGCGGTTTTCGACGCTCGATGGCGATCCGATCCTGCATTATATGGGCTGCTCAACCTTTTCCAACCACACAGTCCTGCCCGAGATTGCGCTGGCCAAGGTGCGCGCGGACGCGCCGTTCGACAAGATCTGCTATATTGGCTGCGGCGTGACAACCGGCATCGGTGCGGTGATCAACACCGCCAAGGTCGAAATCGGCAGCCGCGCGATTGTCTTTGGTCTGGGCGGCATCGGGCTGAACGTCATTCAGGGGTTGCGCCTGGCCGGGGCCGATCAGATCGTCGGCGTGGATCTGAATCCCGACAAGATCCCGATGGCCGAGAAATTCGGCATGACCGATTTCGTCAACCCGACCGAGGTCGAGGGCGATCTGGTGCCCTATCTGGTCGACCTGACCAAGGGCGGCGCCGATTACACATTTGACGCCACCGGCAATGTCGGCGTGATGCGCACCGCGCTCGAAGCGGCCCACAAGGGCTGGGGCGAGTCGATCATCATCGGCGTCGCGCCCGCCGGGGCCGAGATCAGCACGCGCCCCTTCCAGCTTGTCACCGGGCGAAGCTGGCGCGGCACCGCATTCGGAGGCGCACGCGGGCGCACCGACGTGCCCCAGATCGTGGACTGGTACATGGACGGCAAGATCGAGATCGACCCGATGATCACCCATACCATGGGTCTGGAAGACATCAACAAGGGCTTCGACCTGATGCATGCGGGCAAGAGCATCCGCAGCGTTGTGGTGTACTGAAACGCAACCAAGGGTGACTGATTGTCTGACCGGGTGAAACCCTCACCCGGTCTATTTGTTGCCATGAACCTCGTGCAGGATTGTCCCATAATGACACTCATGAGGTAATGCATGTCCCGAATCGAACAGCCGATACTTGCGGTCCTGATCGATGCCGAGAACATTTCATCCAAATTCGCCGCTCAGATCCTGAAAGAGGCGCACACTTTCGGATATCCCGCGCTCAAGCGGGTCTATGGCGATTGGAGCGGCAGTCACCTGGGCAACTGGAAACAGGCGGTTGCCGATCTGGGCATGGTTGCGCGGCAGGAGACCGCAAACACAACGGGTAAGAATGCAAGCGATATCGGTCTTGTCATCGATGCGATGGACCTTTTGCATACGGGGCGATTTGACGGTTTCGTCCTGGTCAGCTCTGATGGCGACTTCACGGCGCTTGCCAATCGTATCCGGGAACAGGGATTGGCCGCTATCGGCATTGGCGAGGAAAAAATGCCCACCTCGCTGCGACGGGCCTGTAACCGGTCTGTGGTGATCAAAGGCGCGGTCGGGGCTGCTTCAGACAAGAATGGCGCAAAGCAGGCGAGTGTTTCCAATCTTCCGCCAAGCAAAGCGGCCCCGATCATCAAAAAAGCAACGAAGAAGATGCCGCAAAAAGGCGGGTGGTATCACCTCGGACACCTTGGCAACCTCATTCGATCAGAAAGTGATGAATTCGACCTACGCAGCTACGGGTGCAGCAAACTCAGCACCTTGTTGCAAAAGTCCGGAGAATTCGAACTGAAGCAGGTCTCAGGCGGGTTCAACGTGCGCCCGAAAGCCGCCTAGACCCCATAGCGCGCCATGAACATCTCGACGGCCTCTTTGGCCACTTCGTCGATCTCTGACTGCTCGAAACGGTCGCGGATGCCAAAGGCCGCCTCCATCCAGAGCTTGGCTTTGCACAATTCCGAGAACTGCTCGGCAGCCAGCGTCACGTCGTCGATCTGCAACTCGCCCTTTGCAATGGCTTTCTCCAGATAATCGACCAGTTGCTGGCGACCGTTTTCGGGGCCGGACTCGTAGAAGGCGCGACCCAACTCGGGAAACCGGTCACGCTCGGCCACACAGATGCGGAAAATCTGCTGTGCGAAATCCGAGATCAGGAAAGCCACCAATTGCTGCGCTGTCACCGTCAGAACTTCACGCGCGGGCTGGGTTTCGTCGACCATTGACAGGATCTGCTCGGACATGCGGCAGCATTCGGTCTGCACCACCTCGCGAAACAGCAGGCGCTTGTCTGGGAAATAGCTGTAGAGCGTCGCCTTGGAGACATTCGCCGCCCGGGCGATATCATCGACGCTGGCCCCTTCGAATCCGTCCGCCATGAAGACCTCGCAGGCACCTTTTAACACCTGGTCGAATTTGCGTCCGGTGCGCAGAATGGTCGCGGTATCGGTCATAAAGTCTCCTGTTCGAATGGCCCCCAAAGAATAAAACCGATCAGTTCAGTTTCAACGACTTTCTGGATGAACTTTCGGTAACGTCACGATACTATATGTTAGAATGATTCTAATTCATCAGGCCGAACATGAAATTTCTCTCTCAGCGCAAACACTTCCGAGACCTGACCGAGCAGGAGGTACTGGCGCTTGCGATCTCCTCGGAAGAGGATGACGCCCGCATTTACCGCAGCTACGCCGAGCGATTGAGGGCGGATTATCCCGCCTCGGCCAAAATGTTCGACGGTATGGCCGCCGAAGAAGACACCCATCGCGGGCGCCTGATCGCGCTGCATGAGGACCGGTTCGGTCCGACTATTCCGCTGATCCGGCGCGAACATGTAGCGGGGTACTACACACGCCGCCCGGTCTGGCTGGTCGAAAACCTCGGCATTGAGCGCATCCGCGAAGAGGCCGAGGGCATGGAGCGCGATGCCGAGCGGTTCTATCTGACCGCTGCAGCGCGCACCAGCGACGCCGCCACACGCAAGCTGCTGGGCGATCTCGCTGTGGAGGAGGCTGGTCATCAGGAAACCGCCTCACATCTGGCGGACACGTTTCTGGATCATGACGCGCGCAGCTCGGAGGAGGCCAATTCGCACCGGCAATTCATCCTGACCTGGGTGCAGCCGGGGCTGGCCGGGCTGATGGACGGCTCGGTCTCGACCCTTGCGCCGATCTTCGCGACCGCCTTCGCCACGCAGGATACCTGGACCACATTTCTTGTCGGGCTCGCAGCCTCTGTCGGGGCGGGCATCTCGATGGGCTTTACCGAAGCCGCCTCGGATGATGGCGAGTTGTCGGGGCGCGGCTCGCCGGTGAAGCGCGGGCTGGCCTCGGGCGTGATGACCACGGTGGGCGGGCTGGGCCATGCCCTGCCCTATCTGATCCCCGAGTTCTGGACTGCAACCACCATCGCCTTCCTGATTGTATTCTGCGAGCTTTGGGCGATTGCCTGGATTCAGAACCGCTATATGCAGACCCCGTTCTTCCGCGCCGCGTTTCAGGTGGTGCTGGGCGGGTCTTTGGTGCTGGCGGCCGGTATCCTGATCGGAAGCGGCTAACATGTGAATTATCAGGTTGAGCTTTGATCGCGGGATGTTACCTATCGCCCCATGGTCGAGATCTTTCTCAGAACCCTGCCCTTCTTTGCGATCATCGGCCTGGGATACTGGGCCGGGCGTACGCGTTTCTTCACCGAAGAGGCGACCGCCTATCTGACCAAGTTCGTCTTTTTCTTCGCCCTTCCGGCCATGCTGTTCCGGTTTTCCGCGACGCTGCCCTTTAACGAGATCTTCAACGGGCGACTGATCATCGCTTATCTCTGCGGCACAGCGGCGGTTTATGGGGTGGCGACGATCGTGGGCTTCCTGCGGCGTCAGGACGTGCCCACCACCGCTATCGAGGCGCAATGCGCGGCAATCGGCAATGTGGGCTTTCTGGGCCTGCCGATGCTGGCGGTGCTGTTCGGCGAGGCGGCGATCGGGCCGGTGATGCTGGTCCTGTCGGTCGACCTGATCGTGTTCTCGTCGCTGATCGTGATCCTGATCAATGGAGGGCGCGAACGTGTGCCCGTGATGCAGATGCTGCGCCTGATCGGGATCGGGCTGCTGAAGAACCCGATGATCGTCTCGATCAGCATCGGTTTGATCTGGTCGGCGCTGCGCTTGCCGATCTACCAACCGATGGAATCATTCCTGACCATCCTCGGCGGGGCCGCCACACCCGGCGCGCTGTTTGCCATCGGCGCCTCGCTGGCGTCGAAATCGGCAGAGCGGCTGGCGGTGGCGGGTTGGCTCAGCTTCTGCAAGCTGATCCTGCATCCGGCTTTTGTGGCGCTTGCGGTGCTGGTCCTGCTGCCGTTGGATGCGTTTTCGGCCTCGGTCGTGATCGCGGCGGCGGCGTTGCCGGTGGCGGGCAACGTGTTCATTCTGGCCTCACACTATGGGGTCGCGCCGCACCGGGCCTCGGCGGCGATCTTCGTCTCGACCTGCCTCAGCATTCTGACAGTGCCCACTCTGATTGCGCTGACCTCCGCTTTCTGAGGTCCCGCGCCCTTTACAGACCCCGCCCGCCCGGCTAGCGATAGCCCTGACCGGTTCGGCCAGAGGACAGAACACATGGAAATTCTATCGGAAAACACCTGTTTCGGGGGCGTTCAGGGCGTCTACAAGCATGCCTCGCAGGCGTGCAAATGCGATATGACCTTTGGCCTGTTCCTGCCCGCCGAGGCCAAGGATGGCCCGGTTCCGGTGCTATGGTATCTCTCTGGCCTGACCTGCACCCATGAAAACGCCATGACCAAAGCCGGTGCACAAGGCTGGGCCGCCGAACAGGGCATCGCGCTGGTCTTCCCCGACACCTCGCCACGTGGCGAAGATGTGGCCGATCATGACGATTACGATCTGGGACAGGGCGCGGGGTTCTATGTGAATGCCACCCAGAAACCCTGGGCACCGCATTTCAACATGTGGGACTACGTGGCCGAGGAACTGCCCGCGCTGCTGGCTGGCAATTTCGCCATCGATGACGAGCGGCAGGGGATCACCGGGCATTCCATGGGCGGGCATGGTGCTCTGACGCTGGCGATGAATCTGCCGGGTCGCTTCCGCTCGGTCTCGGCCTTTGCGCCGATTACAAACCCGACCGGGTCGGAGTGGGGCCGCAAGCAACTCAGCGCCTATCTGGGCGATGACGAAAGCAGCTGGGCGCGCCATGATTCGACCCTGATGATGCGCGAGACCGGGTTTGACGGACCGATCCTGATCGATACCGGCACCAGCGACCAGTTCATCAAGCTGCTGCGCCCCGAGGCACTGGCCGAGGCCATGGCCGCGCGCCGCCAGCAGGCGGTCAACCGGCTGCAACCGGGCTATGATCACAGCTATTTCTTCGTCTCCTCCTTCATGGAGGATCACGTGACCTTCCACGCGGAACATCTCTGGTCGTGACGCTTTACATCGACGGCGATGCCTGCCCGGTCAAGGCTGAGGCGGAACGGGTGGCCACCCGTCACAAGCTGGCGATGGTACTGGTTTCGAATGGCGGGTTGCGCCCGTCACAGAACCCGCTGGTGCAGACCGTGGTGGTCGATCAGGGCGCGGATGAGGCCGACAAGTGGATCGCCGAGCGCTGCGGCCCGGGCGACATCGTGATCACCTCTGATATCCCGCTGGCCGCAAAATGCGTCGAGGCCGGTGCGCGCTGCCTGCGGCCCAATGGCGAGGCCTTCACCGCCGCCAATATCGGCCAGCAACTCGCGATGCGCGATCTGATGGCCGATCTGCGCGCCGCAAATCCGTTGGGGATGCAGGGCGGCGGCAAAGCCTTTACAAAAGCCGACCGCTCCCGTTTTCTGGACGTGTTGGAGCGGGAGGTCCGGGCGGCGACACGCTAGCGGGCACTCTCGGCAGAAGGAGCGTGCGCAGTGAAACCACAGGCCGTCATTTATGACATCGGAAATGTGCTGATCGAATGGCAGCCCGAACGCTATTATGACAGCGTGATCGGCGAGGAGCGCCGCCGCGCCATGTTCGCCGAGATTGATCTGCACGGGATGAACGAACTGGTGGATCTGGGCGGGCATTTCACCGATACGGTCTATGAATGGGTCGACAAGCACCCCGAATGGGCCGACGAGATCCGCCTGTGGCATGACAAATGGATCGAGATTGCCGCACCCGAAATCCCCCAATCCGTGCGCCTGCTGCGCGCCTTGCGGGCCAATGGCGTGCCAGTTTTTGCGCTGACCAATTTCGGCATCCAGACCTTTGAGCAGGCCGAACAGGTCTATCCGTTCCTCAGCGAGTTCGACCGCCGCTACATCTCGGGTCACATGAACACCGTCAAACCGCGCGAGGATATCTATGCGCAGGTCGAGGCCGATTGCGGCGTCGACCCGCAGGCGCTCCTGTTCACCGACGACATGCCCAAGAACATCGCCGCCGCGCAGGCCCGCGGCTGGCAAACGCACCATTTCAACGGACCACAAGGCTGGGCCGAACGGCTGGTCGCTGATGGCCTGGTGACGCCGGATCAGGCCGCATGAGCATCCCCATCATCCCGTTCGACGAAGGCGAGGCACTGCTGGACTGGGTCGAGCTGACGCAGGCGCTGTCGGACGGGCACAAGCTGCCCAAGGCCGAGATCGGCGATACCTTCCTCTATCGCGGGCAGGACACGCTGCTGTCACGCGCGGCCTGGATCGACGGGCTGGGCATGGCGGTGAAAACCGCGACCGTCTTTCCCGCCAATCCCGATCACGGCCAGCCGATGATCCATGGCTCGGTGAACCTGTTTGCCGATCGTGACGGTATCCTGTCGGCGCTGATCGATTTCCATCTGGTTACAAAATGGAAGACCGCCAGCGACAGCCTGCTGGCCGCCCTGCACCTGGCTGATCCCGACAGCAAACGCATTCTGATCGTTGGCGCGGGCACTGTGGGCCAATCGCTCTGCGAAGCATTCTCGGCGGGCTTCCCGCAGGCCCGCCTGTCGATCTGGAACCGCACTACCGCCAAGGCCGAAGACCTGGCAAAGACGGTGGGAAATGCCGATGTCGCAACCTCGCTGCCCGATGCGGTGAACGCGGCAGATATCGTGGTCTCGGCCACCATGTCCTCGGACCCGATCATCAAGGGCGCTTGGCTGCGCCCCGGCCAGCATATCAACCTGATCGGCGCCTATCGCGCGGATATGCGCGAGGCCGATGATGAAGCGCTGCGCATGAGCCGGGTCTATGTGGACAGTTTCGACACCACCATCGGCCATATCGGCGAGATCAAGACACCGCTTGAAACCGGCGCCATCACCCGCGACGACCTGCTGGCCGATTACTATGATCTGAGCGCCTTTGCCCGCGATCCCTCCAGACCCACGCTGTTCAAGAATGGCGGCGGCGCGCATCTGGATCTGATGACCAGCCGCTACATTCTGGAAAAATGGCAGGAGAGCCGATGATCCTTGTTCTTGTCCTGATCCTGCTGGCTGCAATCGTGGCATTGCCCTACTACACCGAGGCGCGGCGCAAGGTCATGGATGACGACGCCAGACGTGACGCGCCGGGTCATTTCCTGCAATTGTCACAGGGCGTGACCCATGTGAAATGGGGCGGTTCCTTGCGCGGGCCGGTCGCGGTCTGCGTGCACGGGCTGACCACCCCCTCTTTCGTGTGGGACGGCGTGACCGAAGGGCTGGGCGCGATGGGCTACCGCGTGCTGACCTATGACCTTTATGGGCGGGGCTACTCGGACCGGCCCGAGGGCAAACAGGACGCGGAGTTTTTCCTCAAACAGCTCGAAGAGGTACTTGAGGTCGAAGAGGTGGGCGATGAAATCACGCTCATCGGCTATTCCATGGGCGGCTCCATCGCCACCTGTTACGCCGCCAAGCACGCACAAAAGGTCCGCCATCTGGTTCTGATCGCCCCGGCTGGCGTGATGATTACGCTTGATCGCGTGACCCGCTTCATCCGCGACAAGGCGGTGCTGGGCGACTGGCTGATGATGTTGCTGTTCCCTTACAAGCACCGCAAGGAAACCGATGCCGAACGGGCGCTGCCCTGCTCGGTTCCCGGCATGGCCGACCTGCAGCAGCGAGAGTTGAATTACAAGGGCTTCATCGCGGCGGTTCTGTCCAGCCTGCGCGGCCTGCTCAGCCGAGAGCTTGAGATCGAACATCGCGAGATCCATCAAGCCGGACTGCCCGTCCTGGCGATCTGGGGGCAGAAGGACAAGATCATCCCGATCTCGGCCATGGGCAGGCTCACCAGCTGGAGCCGCATGGCCCGCGAAGAAATGGTCGAGGGTGCAGGGCACGGTCTGACCTATACCCACACCCAACAGGTGCTGGACATCATGCGCGAGCGGCTGCGCGAAGGTCTGAACTGATCAGGCGGCCTGCGGGCTGGCGGCACGGGTCTCGCGGATTGGCAGATGCACCACGGCGCTGAAAGCCCCCACGGCAACGCCCACCCACCAGACAGCGGTGTAGTCGCCATAGATGTCATACATCCGACCGCCCAGCCAGACGCCCAGGAAGCCGCCGATCTGGTGGCTGAGGAAGATGAACCCATAGAGCGTGCCCATGTAACGCAGCCCATAGAGATGCGCGACCAGCCCCGAGGTCAAAGGCACCGTCGCCAGCCAGAGCGAACCCATCAGCACCGAGAAGATGATGACCGACGTGGGCGTGATCGGCAGCAGGATGAAGACGGCCGCAATGATCGTGCGCGCCGTATAGATCCCCGCCAGCAGGTATTTCTTGGTGAAATGCTTGCCGGCCCAGCCCGCCGTCAGGGTTCCGGCTATATTGGCCAACCCCACCAGTGACAGCGCCACCGCGCCCAGCGCCGAGGTTGTGGTTATGCCCAGGCCATGCAAGATGCCGCCCACCTCGATCGGGCCGCACATCTCGGCCACGAAAGCCGGGAAATGCGCAGTGATGAAGGCCAGCTGATAACCGCAGCTGAAAAAGCCCAGAAAGATCATCGTATAAGACGGATCGCGAAACGCCTTTTTGAGGATGGCGCTCAGGCTCTCTTCGACCTCCTGCTTGCTGGCCGGTGCGGGGGCTTTCATCATCGGCAATGTCAGCACCAGCGACAGGATCGCGAGGGCAAAGATCACAAACACCATCTGCCAGCTGATGAACCCCAGCATCCATTCCGCAGCAGGCGCGCCGATCACCTGCCCGACGCTGCCCGCAGCGGTGACAACGGCCAGCGACATCGAACGATTTTCGTCAGACGAGGCCCTTCCGACCACCGCCAGCACAACCCCAAAGCCGGTCCCGGCGATCCCGAACCCCACCAGCCAGGCGTTCAACTGATGCCCCAGCGGCGTGGTCGAGGCCGCCGACAGCACCATCCCCAACGCATAGATAAGCGCGCCCAGGATAATGGCCCGTCGGTCCCCCAGCTTCTCGGAAATCGCGCCAAAGATCGGCTGCCCAATCCCCCAGGCAAGGTTCTGGATGGCGATGGCCAGCGAAAACTCGGACCGCATCCAGCCGAATTCGTCAGAGACCGGAATCTGGAACACCCCGAACGAGGCACGCACCGCAAAGCTCACCGTGATGATGATGCAGCTCACGATCAGCACAGGCGTTATCAGGCGGGCATCATGTCTCATCTGGCACCTCAAGGCAGGTCGGGCCGACCTTACGGAGATATGCGCGACGGTCAAATCAGGAGTTTTGCGGGCAACGATCATGGAAATTGATATGGACGTGCTTTCCAACCCCGCCCGCCCTGCGCTATGGCTGCGCCATGACGGACCTGATCGCCCTTTATGCTGAACGCGTCGCCGATGGCACCCTGACACCCGATGCGGCGCAGGAGGCGGTCCTGCCGGAGTTTGAACGCATCCGCGCCGCGCTCACCGCCCCCATCAAACGCGGTCTCTTCCGCAAGGCACCGCCGCCACCAAAAGGGCTGTATCTTTGGGGCGGGGTCGGGCGCGGCAAATCCATGCTTATGGACATGTTCGTAGATACCCTGGGTGATATCCCGGTCCGCAGGGTGCATTTTCATGCCTTCATGCAGGAAATCCACGCCCAGATGCATCAGGCCCGCAAGGACGGCGTGGAAGATTCTCTGGCGCCCGTGGTCGAGCGGGTGATCGCCACGGCCAAACTTCTGGCCTTTGACGAGATGCAGATCACCGACATCACCGACGCGATGATCGTGGGTCGGCTGTTTCAGGCATTGTTCGATGCTGGCGTGGTGGTTGTCACCACCTCGAACCGCATCCCCGACGACCTCTACAAGGACGGGCTGAACCGCCAGTTGTTCCTGCCCTTCATCGATCTGATCAAGGACCGGATGGAGGTCTGGGAGATGGTCAGCCCGACCGACTATCGCCAGAACCGGCTTGAGGCCTCGCAGGTCTATTTCACCCCGATCGGCCCCGAAGCGCGCCAGGAAATCCGCGCGGTCTGGGGCGATCTGGCGGGCGGGCCTGCCGAGCCGCTGATCCTGCATGTCAAAGGCCGCGAGGTCACATTGCCCGCCTTCCGCAACGGGGTGGCGCGGGCGACTTTCTATGACCTCTGCGGTCATATGCTGGGGCCGGGCGATTATCTGGCGGTGGCCGCGGCCGTGAAGGTTCTGGTGCTGGAGGATATCCCCCGCCTGTCGCGCAACAACTTCAACGAGGCCAAACGCTTCGTCACGCTGATTGATGCGCTTTATGAGGCGAAGGTGAAGCTGATCTGTTCAGCCGCAGCAGAGCCGGACATGCTCTATGTCGAGGGCGAAGGCACGTTCGAGTTCGAACGCACCGCCTCGCGCCTGCATGAGATGCAAAGCATCGAATGGGGACGCTGACGGGCCCTTAGGACTGATCTGACGTCCCCGGCGTTCCATATCTGGCGCGCCTCCGCCAGACGCTGATTTGGTCACGAAACACCGCCCCGTTCTCCACAGAGTTTTGATGTGAACGTGATTGGCCGCATGAGGCTTTGCCCCAGATACTTCCCCATACTGCGCGCTGTGCGCTGAACGAGGCGCTTGCAGCGGGTCATACCGCTGTGGGCCCTTTAGCCGAGGCGCAGGTCTGATGATGAAACAGTCTCTTGAAAGGGTCCCCTATGGCATCGGCAATTGGCTCTCGATCCCGGTTTTTTCTTGTTGCATCATGGGTCGTGGCAGCCCTGTTCTGGTCCCAGTCCCTGAGCGCACAGCAAGCCAACGCCTTACCAGACTATGCCATTGAACAGTTCGGCGAACCGCCCGCGATCCCCAGCGGCCCGTTCTCGGATACATTGCAGAAAGCCGTGAAAACGGCGTTTGTCGACAGCATCGCGCAGGAAGCCTGGGGGCGCGATCAGACCTTGGCGATGGAAGAGATCGTCGCATCAAAGGACCCGCGGATCGTCTGGATCATCAGCGATATGATGCGCTTCGTCTCGGAACCCAATCTGAACGCCACACTGACCGAAGCGGCCTCATCCCTGTTGGACACCAAGATACCGCGGCGCAACAATTGGGGGGCCATCACCGACCATCTGATCGCCTGGGACATCCCCGCCCCGCCCGACTACCTGAAAACCAAACGCGCCATCTTCACAACCATACTGCCCGGTTGGGACAAGATATTTTTCGAGGGGACCATCGACTGGCGTCATGTGTCCTGGGGTGGTGTGCTGATCGACGACCGCCCCTATGACACCACCGATGAGGCCTGCAATTGCATCCCCGCAGCGGACAACCCCGAGGTCAGCAGCGCCCAGGATGCCACCTGGCTGAAAGACGACGATATCGTCTTTGGCATTGAGGTGAACGGTGAATACCGCGCCTATCCGCGCCGCATCATGGAAGTGCGCGAAATGGTCAACGACACGCTGGGCGGGCGCGATCTGGGCATCCCCTATTGCACCTTGTGCGGCGCTGCGCAGGCCTATTTCACCGACGAATTGCCTGCTGGTATCAAGCGGCCCGTGCTGCGCACATCGGGGCTGCTGATCCGGTCCAACAAGGTGATGTATGACGTCAATACCTACTCCGTGTTCGACACCTTTCTGGGCCACGCCGTCACCGGACCGCTTGCAAAGAAGAAGCTGAAGCTGAAACAGGCCACGGTCATCACAACCGACTGGGGCACCTGGAAGAGGGAACACCCCGACACCACCGTGCTTGTCGAAGCGCTGGCGCTGGGCCGCGATTTCGACTTCCGCAATGGCCGCGACGCTGATGGCCCGATCTTTCCGGTAGGCGATGTCGATCCACGCTTGCCGGTGCAGGAAGACATTATCGGTGTCGTGACCGCGTCGGGCCAACCGGTCGCCTTCCAGCGCAGCAAGGCCATCGCTGCATTGAAGCGCGGCAAGGAAATCGCCTATGAGAACATCCGCCTGCAACTTGATGCGGGGGGCGTAAAGGCGGTTGGTGCGGATGGGGCCGATCTGGGCAGTCATCAGGCCTTCTGGTTTGCCTGGTCCCAGTTCCACCCGCAAACTGACCTTTGGCCCGGATGAGCCGTTTTCGGACAGGGTGATCTGCACGAAAAAAGCCGCGCCCGATAGAGGCGCGGCTTTATTGTTTTCAGAGTGATGCGCTTATTCGTTATCGAAGGCCGACAGACCTTTGAGGATGTCGATCGCATAGGCCATCTGATAGTCCTGTTCGCGCAGGGCGGCGGTGGCTTCGACCTTGGCGCGATCCTCTTCGATCTGGCGGATCTCGTCTTCGGTCAGGCTGTCATTGTTCAGGCTGCCGCGCAGATCGGCCTCGGAGCGGGAGGGACGGTTGTTCTCTTCCTCTTCCTCTTCCTCGGCGGGCGAACGGCGGGGCTGTTCCACGATGATGTCAGGTGACACGCCCAGCGCCTGGATCGAGCGTCCGGACGGCGTGTAGTAGCGCGCCGTGGTCAGGCGCATCGCACCATCGCCCCGCAGCGGCATTACGGTCTGCACCGAGCCCTTGCCAAAGCTTTTGGTGCCCACCACGATGGCCCGGCGATGATCCTGCAGCGCACCGGCCACGATCTCGGAGGCCGAGGCCGAGCCGCCATTGATCAGCACCACAATCGGCTTGCCATCGGCCAGATCGCCAGCTCCGGCATTGAAGCGTTCGCCATCCTCGGGGTTGCGGCCGCGGGTAGACACGATCTCGCCCTCTTCCAGGAAAGCATCCGACACCTTGATCGCCTGCGTCAGAAGACCGCCGGGATTGTTGCGCAGGTCCAGAACAACACCGTTGATCTTATCCATACCGCCCGCTTCCTCGACCTGTTCCATCAGGCCCTCTTCGAGGTTGGCAAAGGTCTGGTCGTTGAACGTCGTCACCCGCAGCACCACGCTGGTGCCTTCGGTGCGTGCACGCACGGCAGTCAGCTTGATCGTATCGCGAATGATCGAGACATCGAACGGCTCCTGCTCGCCTTCGCGCACCACGGTGATCACGATCTCGGACCCCACCGGCCCGCGCATCAGGTCCACCGCCTTGTCCAGCGTCAGGCCCAGCAGGCTTTCGCCATTCACATGGGTGATGAAATCGCCCGCCTCGACACCGGCCTCATCGGCAGGGGTGTCATCCATGGGCGAGACCACTTTGACGAAGCCTTCCTCCTGCGTCACCTCGATGCCCAGACCGCCAAACTCGCCACGGGTCTGCACCCGCATCTGTTCGGCATCGTTGGGCGAAAGGTAGCTGGAATGCGGATCGAGCGAGGTCAACATGCCGTCAATGGCCGCCTCGATCAGTTCGCCAGCCTCGACCTCTTCCACATACTGGATGCGAATCCGTTCGAAAATGTCGCCAAACAGATCAAGCTGTTCATAGACGCTGGCATTGTTCTTGGCCTCCTGCGCGACCAAGGGTCCCGCTATCTGTGAAGTGGCGATGATCCCCGCCAATGAGCCGCTCAGGGCCGCAATCACGAATTTCTTCATGCTGGTTTATCCATCCTTCTCGGTTTGGAACCACGTTTCCGGGTCCACCGGGCTGCCGCCCTCTCTGACTTCTATATAGAGCGTTTCCGACCTGCCAGTTCCAGTGCCATCACCGCTTAGTGACAAAATCGCGCCGATTTCAGGGGCCGCTCCGCCCATCAGGCCCACAGGTGCCCCTTTCGGGATCACTTGCCCGGGTTCGCCATACACTTCACTAAGCCCCGACAGCACAAACAAAAGATCGGGCTGCGGTTCCAGAATAATGACATTGCCCAGATCCAGCAGCGGCCCGCGATAGCGGATTGTTGCCGCCGTGGGTGTGGTGACCAGCGCCCGTGGACGGGTGGCCACCAGCATACCCTCGCGCTTGATGCCCGCCGCGTCCGCCTCGCCCGCCTTGTGCAGCAGCACGCCGGCTGCGGGCAGTTCGACCTTGCCTTTGCGTTCCGAGATATAGGCATTGGTTGCGGCAATCTCCGCCCCCGCAATCTCCGACAAGCCGCTTGCGAAAGCATCCAGCGTTTCGGTGGACGAGATCAGGATCGCGGTGCGCACCGGATCTTCGGTGAAGCGTTTCGGCAGGTCGGTGCGATCCGCGACCGCCTTGCTCAACTCCGCGCGCGCGCTCTGCACGCCGCTCAGCCCCTCCTGCAGGGTCGCCAGCGCGTTTTCCTGAACCCCGCGCAGATCACTGACCTCGCGCAGATCCTGTGACAAGTGCTGCGCGCGCTGGTTCAGGCCCGGCGTCACCTCGGCCAGCATCATGCCCGACCGCGCCACGCCCAGCGGCCCGGAGGGGTGCAGCAACAGCACCGGCGGCGGCGCGCTTTCCATGGTTTGCAGCACGCCGATCAGTTGCGAGATCTCCGCCTCGCGGGACTGCAATTGCGTGGTCAGTTCGGCCTCGCGCGTGGCGGCCCGGCGCAGCCCGTCCCGCATCGCCTCAAGCCCGGCCTCATAAGCCTGCACCGTCACGGTCAGCGCCCTGACCCGGTCGCGCGCGCTATCGG
This sequence comes from Ruegeria jejuensis, assembly GCF_041537905.1. NCBI lineage: Bacteria > Pseudomonadati > Pseudomonadota > Alphaproteobacteria > Rhodobacterales > Roseobacteraceae > Ruegeria > Ruegeria jejuensis. Next base: position 212,564 of record NZ_JBGRUO010000002.1, read on the forward strand.
CTTCGTCCAGCGCAACCGAAGCCTGTTGCAGCATCTGCGACGCCATACGCGCGGCCTCGGACGGGTCAGTTTCGGCGCTCACCGCCCCGGCCCAGAGACAGACCCCGGCTATGGGTCCGGCCCATCTCATGCCAGCAGGCTCTCGCCGGTCATTTCGTCGGGCTTGGGCAGGCCCATCAGCGCCAGCAGGGTCGGTGCAAGATCACTGAGCCGCCCGTCACGCAGCCGCGCGCCCTCGGGCCCGCCAACCAGAGCGACCGGGACCGGGTTCAGCGTATGGGCGGTATGAGGCCCCCCGGTGACCGGGTCGACCATCACTTCGCAATTGCCATGATCCGCGGTAACGATCATCGCGCCACCCGCTTTGTCCAGCGCAGCAACAACGCGGCTCAACCCCTGATCCACCGCCTCACAGGCCTTGATCGCGGCATCCAGATCGCCGGTATGACCAACCATGTCAGGGTTGGCATAATTGGTGACGATCAGGTCATAGCCCGCCTCGATCGCTTCGACGAAATTATCCGTGACCGCTCCCGCCGACATTTCGGGCTGCAAGTCATAGGTGGCGACCTTGGGCGATTTCGGCATGAAACGGTCTTCGCCCACTTCCGGCTCTTCCTTGCCCCCGTTGAGGAAGAAGGTCACATGCGGGTATTTCTCGGTCTCGGCCAGCCGGAACTGGCGCAGACCCTGTTTGGCGACCCAGGCGCCCAGCGTGTTGACGATCCGGGTCTTGGGATAGGCGGTGGTCATGTAGCGGTTATGCCCGTCGGAATATTCGACCATGCCCAGCAGCGCCGCGAGTTTCGGGCGCGGACCGGTATCGAATTCACCAAAACCCGGCTCACCAATGGCCCGCAGAATCTCGCGGGCCCGATCAGCGCGGAAATTCAGGCAGAAAACCCCATCGCCATCACTCAGACCGCTATAGTCGCCAATGACCGTAGGCAAGATGAACTCGTCGGTTTCCCCCGCAGCGTAAGCCTCGGCCACGGCTTCCGTTGCACTGGCGGCCTCGCGCCCCTCGCCCCGGATCATCGCGCCGTAAGCTTGGCTGACCCGTTCCCACCGGTTGTCGCGATCCATCGCATAGTAGCGCCCGCAGACGGTGGCAACCTGCGCGTTGTCCGGTAGCTGCGCCTGCAACTCCGCCACAAACCCGTCGGCAGATTTTGGGGGCACGTCGCGCCCGTCGGTGATGGCGTGCAAGGCGACAGGAACACCACCATCGGTGATGGCCTTCACGGCGGCAAGGATATGGGTGATGTGCCCATGCACACCACCATCAGACACCAACCCCATCAGGTGGGCGGTACCGCCAGAGGCCTTTGTTCTGGCGATGAAATCCTGCAAGGCGGCGTTGTCAAAAAACGACCCGTCCTCGATGGCCAGATCGATCTGGCCCAGATCCATCGCCACCACGCGCCCTGCACCGATATTGGTATGGCCAACCTCGGAATTGCCCATCTGGCCGCTCGGCAACCCGACATCGGGACCGTGCGTGATCAGCTGCGCCTGCGGGCCATGCGCCATGATCGTGTCAAATGTGGGAGTTTTGGCCAGATAGGGCGCGTTGGCGGTGGTGTCATCGGACAAGCCCCAGCCATCTAGAATGCAAAGGACAACGGGCTTGGGCGCGGACATGATCAGAAACTCCGGAAGCTGCTCTTGCTGCCTTCTATCCTCAGGCGTCCCCATGGTGAACCGCCTTTGTCGCGTCCGCGCGCGTGAGGGTCAAATTAATTTGCCTTAATGCAATCCGGCCCGCCGGGATGTCGGCAGCAAAGGCACGCGCCGTGCCAGCGCGGAAGACAGGGCATCAGGCGAAAAATACCCCTCCAGCAGGCCCTTGCGCAGCAAGTCCGGGTTCTGGGTCAGAAACGCCTCAGCGCCGTCACAAGATGCCTGCGCCATCCGCTCGGCGATCAGGCTGAGAAACGCGAAGGTGACGGTTGCGTTGAACTTTTCGGGCACGCCCGCTGCCGCCGTGAGGGCACGCAAACCACCGGCATAGATCGCCATCGCCTCAAACACTTCGTGGCGCGACAGGATTTCATAGGCCACGCCCAGATGCGCGCGATGGGTGAAGCCCTCGGGCGTCAGCGTCCCATCGGCCATTTCCTGCGCCATAACCGCGTAATCACATCGTTCCTCTGTCATGCCGGGTCCTCCGTCAGGCGGTGGCTGTCCTCAGCGGTCAGATCCAGATCATAGACCGCCTTCAGCGCCGCGATCTTCTGCAGCGTTGCATCCGAGAACGGCGCCTTGCCTTCAAAAGCGTGCAGCGCCATGCCCTCGATCAGTTCGGCCACCGACATATCGAGATATTCGGCCAGCCCCTTCATCGTTTTCAGCAGCCGCGTTTCAAGGCGCAGCCCGGTCTGCACACGCGTGATGTTTTTCATGGTCGCTCCCCAATGCAGTAGATTAATCTTGGTACCAAGATAACATCTCAATCGCAACCCTCATTGCGCAGGAAACGGATCGCCCCGACCCGCGCGGATCAGCCAGACTGCCGGAAAAAGGAGAACCCCATGCCAAAAATAACCGCCCTGCCCACCGATCAGGTCCGCGCCTACCAGTCAGGTGCGCCCGATGCCTATGGCAACCCGCCCGAGCGCGACGTCTCGACCGGGCCGGGCCATCCCTGCCGTCACTGCCTGCGCAACATTCCCGAAGGCACAGAGATGCTGATCCTGGCGCATATGCCATTTGCCGAGCTGCAGCCCTATGCCGAGACCGGCCCGATCTATCTATGCGCCGCGCCCTGCGAGAAGTATCAGAACTCAGGTACCCTGCCCGAGATACTGACCACGTCGCCCGATTATCTGATCAAGGGCTATGGAACGGACGATAGGATCGTCTATGGCACTGGGACCATCGCCCCGACCGAGACCCTTCTGGAGGCTGCCAGCGACATCTTTGCAAAACCGGAGGTCACCTATATCCACATCCGCTCGTCCCGCAACAATTGCTACCAGGCGCGGCTGGATCGCGATGCGTGAAACAGGTCAGCGGGTGGCGGTCAGGGACAGGAAGACATCCTCAAGATCGGCTTCCTCGGTCTTGACCTCGCGGATCGTGATCCCGGCGTCGCGGACCGCGGCCAGCACCTGCTCGGCGCTGGTGCAGCGGCTGAAATAGCTCAGCACCAATGCGCCATCGTCGCGCTTATGCGCCTCGATCCCATCCGCTCGTGGCATGTCGGACACCGGCCCGTCCGGCACGATCACCATCGAGCGCGCATCGAGGCGACCCAGCAGGTTGGCGGTGCTGTCACGCGCCACCAACTCGCCATGGTTGATGATGGCGATCTCGTCGCACATCGCTTCGGCCTCTTCCAGGTAATGCGTCGTCAGGATGATGGTCATGCCCTGCTGGTTCAGCCTCCGCACATTGGCCCAGAGCATCTGCCGCAGCTCGATATCGACGCCCGCCGTCGGCTCGTCCAGCACCAGTACATGCGGGTGGTGCACCAGCGCCTTGCCCAAAAGAAGCCGCCGCCGCATCCCACCAGAGAGGGTACGGGCATAAGCCTCGGCCTTGTCACTCAGACCAACAAGCTCAAGGATCTCGTCACTGCGCCGCTGCGACTTGGGCACACCGTAGAGCCCCGCCTGCACCTCAAGCGCGCCGCGCGGGGTGAAGAACGGGTCCAGGTTCAGCTCCTGCGGCATCACCCCGATCGAGGCGCGCGACTGCCGCGGGTTGGCGTCCTGATCGAAGCCCCAGATCGTGACCTTGCCGGATGTCTTCAGCACTAATCCGGCCAGAATGTTGATCAGGGTCGATTTCCCGGCCCCGTTCGGACCCAGCAGGCCAAAGACCGACCCGCGCGGCACCTGCAGGTCGATGCCGTTCAGGGCCCGCTTGTCACCCATACCCCCACTGCCCGTGTAGGTCTTGACCAGTCCTTCGATCCGTATGGCGTCCTGCGTCATCTGCCGGTCTTGCCCCTTGCTGGCTCATCGCTCATAAAAGCACCTAATCCAAGCCCGCGGGGCCGACAACACCAGAAGGACTGCCAGCGATGACAATAGACGCGCCGGAAACCAGAACCGTCGAGACCAGCCGCGTTGCCTGCGATGGCGGCGAGGGTGCCCTCGGCCATCCCCGCGTCTGGCTGCAAATCCCCGAAGACATCGGTTGGGTCGAATGCCCCTATTGCGATTGCAGATACATCCTGAAGGGCCACGCCCCGCAAGGCTGACCAAGTTGACGGAGGCCGGATGCTCTTTGCTGCCAAGCTCTTCCATTTGTCCGACCTGGAACCGGTAGCCAGCGGCGGTCATCGCTCGGTCTATGCCTGCCCGGGTGAGCCTGACCTGCTGATCAAGATCAAGCCGATCAAGGAGCACTACGCCAACCACACATGGGCCAAGCGGCTGGCATGGAAGATGTTTCCCGATTCCGTCCACCGCAATACGCTGAAAGAGATCGAGTGCGAGTTGAAAACCGCGCTGAAGATCGGGCCCGAGATTGCCCATACCCCGCTGGCACGCTCGCTTGGGGTGGTGCAAACCGATCTGGGGCCTGGTTCCGTCTTTGAACGCATCACCAGCAAAACCGGAGAGCTTGCGACCCACCTGTCCTCGATCTGCCGCGATGGGCAACTGAGCGCCGAGATGCTGCAGGACCTCAACACGATGGTGGGCAGGCTCTTCCAGCTTCAGGTCGTTGCAAGGGACATTCACGAGGCGAATATCGTCTATGGCCACCGCGGTGAGGTTAGCGGGTTCTTTCTCATCGACGGGTATGGCGAGCGCAACATGGTCCCCCTGCGCAGCATGAGCCGACGTCTGAACGACCGCTCCCTGAACAAACAGATGCGCAATATCGCAACCCGGACCGGGCTGATCTGGGACAAGGCGGCCCGCGCTTTCGTAATGCCATGATCCGCACAACCCGCCGCGGGTGGTGGCATGGGCTGGCGCTTGCCCTGAGCGTTCCGCTGGGCCTCTACCTGATCGGCGCACTGATCGGGGCGATTGTTCCCTTCGGGGTTTCTGGCGCAGCCCCCGGTGGGCAGGATCGCGAAATTGGATTGCTCTCCGGTCCCATCCACTACGATGTTCTCCTGCCGCTTGATGCAGAGACGCGCGCACGGTTTGGCTTTGCCGCCGGGGCAGGTCTGCGCATCAACCACCCCGAGGCGCGCTGGCTGGTGATCGGCTGGGGCGCGCGGGAGTTCTATACGACAACCGGCGGCTATACCGACATCACTACGGGCGCAGTTCTGAAGGGCCTGTTCGGGGACCGCGCGGTGATGCGGCTGGATCTGGCAGGGCCGTTGCCCGCTGATCTGGATATTCAGCGCCTCTCCCTGAGCAACGCGCAATTCGAACTACTGCTTGCGGCTATTTCCGAGAGCTTCGCACGCGATGCCGCCGGAAACCCGGTCTGGCTTGCCGACAAGGGCCTGTCCGGCAGCGATGTTTTCTTTGCCGCACGCGGTCGCTTCAACCTCTTTAACACCTGCAATGTGTGGGTCGGCAACATGCTGCGCGCCGCTGGTCTCGATTTCGGCATCTGGACCCCTCTGCCCGTCTCGGTCCGACTCTCCCATAGGCTTCATATCGCTCCTTAGCGCAGTTCGGCCTCGCGCCGGGGGCGCGCCCCGGGCCTAAGCCGCCAAAAGGCATCTGGCAGCTTTGCCGCGTCCATGCCAAAACAGGGCATCGCGCGAAGCAAGAGGGTCCCATGTCGCAGAGTTTCGGAAAAGGCTGCCATCTCCACCTGATCGACGGCTCGGCCTTCATCTTCCGCGCCTATCACGCACTGCCGCCGCTGACGCGGAAGTCGGACGGGTTGCCGATCGGGGCGGTCGCGGGTTTCTGCAACATGCTGCAGAAATATGTCGAAGATAACGCCGGGCCGGACGCGCCGACACATGTTGCGGTGATCTTCGACAAGGGCTCGCACACATTCCGCAATGACCTCTACGATCTCTACAAGGCCAACCGCGAGGCGATGCCCGAGGATCTACGCCCGCAGATGCCGCTGACCCGTCAGGCGACCCAGGCGTTCAACATCGCCTGCAAGGAGCTCGAAGGGTTCGAGGCTGACGACATCATCGCCACGCTTGCCGTTCAGGCGCGCGATGCGGGTGGCCGTGTGACCATCGTGAGCTCGGATAAGGACCTGATGCAATTGGTGGGCGACGGCGTGGAAATGTTCGACGCCATGAAAAACCGCCGGATCGACCGCGATGGCGTGTTCGAGAAGTTCGGTGTCGGGCCGGAACGGGTGGTCGACGTGCAGGCGCTGGCGGGCGACAGCGTCGACAACGTGCCGGGAGCGCCGGGGATCGGCGTGAAAACAGCAGCCCTGCTGATCAACGAATATGGCGATCTGGAGACGCTGCTGGACCGCGCCGAAGAGATCAGGCAGCCCAAGCGCCGCCAGACCCTGATCGAAAAGCGCGACCAGATCGAGCTGTCGAAAAAACTGGTTCAGCTGGATGAGGCCACGCCGCTGGATTTCACCCTCGACGATCTTGAGGTAAAAGATCCCGAGCCCGAGGCGCTGATGGCGTTTCTGGCCGAGATGGAGTTCCGCACCCTCACCAAACGCATCGCCGATCAACTGGGTGTCGAGGCGCCAACCATCAAGGACGCCCCCGTCAAGCCCGAGGCCGAACCTCAAGAAGACATCGCCTTTGATGCCTCCAATTATGAATGCGTGCGCGACGCGGCTGCCTTGCAGCCCTGGCTCGACCAGATCCGGGAACGCGGCTGGGTCGCAGTGGATACCGAAACCACCGGGCTGAATGAAATGATCGCCGGACTGGTGGGCATTTCGCTCTGTGTGGAGCCGGGCAAAGCCTGTTACATCCCGCTGACCCACCGCGCGAGCGCCACGGATGACCTGTTCGGCTCGGACGATCTGGCCGAAGGGCAGATGCCGCTGGACGAAGCGCTGGCGCTGCTGAAGCCGGTGCTTGAGGACCCATCCATCCTCAAGATCGGACAGAACATGAAATATGACGCCAAGATCTTTGCCCGCTACGGCGTCACCGTCGGCCCGATCGATGACACGATGCTGATGTCCTACGCGATGCATGGTGGCGAGCATGGGCATGGTATGGATACGCTCAGCGAGCGCTATCTCGACCACACGCCGATCCCGATCAAACCGCTGCTGGGCTCGGGCAAATCGGCAATCACCTTCGACAAGGTCCCCATCGAAGACGCCACCGCTTATGCGGCCGAGGATGCGGACATCACCCTGCGCCTCTGGCAGCATTTCAAACCGCAATTGCATCAAGTGCAGGTCACGACCGTCTACGAAACGCTTGAACGCCCGCTGGTCCCGGTGCTGACCGAGATGGAGATGCACGGGATCAAGGTCGACCGCGAGACGCTCAGCCGCATGTCCAACGCCTTTGCCCAGAAGATGGCCGGGCTTGAGGCGGAGATCCACGAATTGGCGGGCGAGACCTTCAATGTCGGCTCACCGGCGCAACTGGGCGAGATCCTGTTCGACAAGATGGCGCTGCCCGGCGGCAAGCGTGGCAAGGCCGGGAAATACTCGACCGGCGCGGATATCCTCGAAGATTTGGCCACCGAACATGAACTGCCGCGCCGGGTGCTGGACTGGCGGCAGTTGAGCAAGCTGAAATCGACCTATACTGACGCGCTGCAGACCCATATCAACCCCGATACGGGCCGGGTGCACACGTCTTATTCGATCACCGGGGCGAACACGGGGCGTCTGGCCTCAACCGATCCCAACCTGCAGAACATCCCCGTGCGCACTGAAGAAGGCCGCCGCATCCGCGAGGCGTTTGTGGCCGAGCCGGGCAATGTGCTGCTCAGCCTCGACTACTCCCAGATCGAACTGCGCATCCTCGCCCATATCGCCGGGATCGACGCGCTGAAACAGGCTTTCGCCGACGGGCTGGACATTCACGCCATGACCGCGTCCGAGATGTTTGACGTGCCGCTGGACGAGATGACGCCGGATATCCGGCGGCAGGCCAAGGCGATCAATTTCGGGGTGATCTACGGCATTTCGGGCTTTGGCCTGGCCCGCAACCTGCGCATTCCCCGCTCAGAGGCGCAGGGGTTCATCGACCGCTATTTCGAACGTTTCCCAGGCATCCGCACCTATATGGATGACACCGTCGCCTTCGCCAAGGAACACGGCTATGTGCAGACGCTCTTTGGCCGCAAGATCCACACCACCGAAATCAACGCCAAGGGCCCGCATGCGGGCTTTGCCAAACGTGCCGCCATCAACGCCCCGATCCAGGGCACGGCAGCCGATGTGATCCGCCGCGCGATGGTGCGGATGCCCGCAGCAATCGCCGGCCTGCCTGCCAGAATGCTGCTTCAGGTGCATGACGAATTGCTGTTTGAAGTGCCCGAAGACGCGGTGGACGCAACCATAGAAGCGGCCCGCGACGTGATGGAGAGCGCCTCCGACCCGGCGGTCAAGCTGGACGTGCGGCTGGTGGTAGACGCGGGGCAAGGGGCAAACTGGGCCGAGGCACACTGACCCTTGGTGTCGAAGGTCAGATAACTAAGCCCAATGTCGGCTCCGATGCAGGTTTTTCGACGCGGGCCATTGCGCGCGTTATGGGCTGGGACTGACTGTGGCCCGTGTTGACCAACCTCTCAGGGAGGAAGCCGCGGGGTCCGGGTGCTATCTATGGGGAAAGAACGCGGTTGGCTGTGTCTTTGACCGTCACGGAAACGCCAGTTCGGGGGTTTAAGTTGGCCGTCTCGGAGTCTCTCCCGAGGATTTGACCCGGTCAGGTGGCCTTTTGCGCTGTTGGTGCGGCCTGTCGGGGTGCTGCGGACAAAGTGGCTTTTCCGGCATTGCTGCTGCAACCGGTTTGGGGTGGACGGGATGGACAGGCTTTCGGTCATGCGGCCTGCCTCCGCGGTGGATCACGAGACCGTGGAAGCTCCCGCGCCGGAAGGTCTCGATGATGCGCTTTTGCCCTCCGCAGTCGGGGCATGGCTCCCGCAATGTCAAAGGGATGACATCGGCGGTGGGTGCATCGTCCTGCGCGGTCGCTTTCTCGCCCAGCAACGTGCGGATCTTCGCGATGTTGGTTTTGCGGGCTGCGCTTGCCAGCAGGCCGTAGTGGCGAATGCGGTGGAAGCCATCCGGAAGTACATGGATCAGGAAGCGGCGGATGAACTCGTGCGTGTGGAGGCGCATGATCTTCATGCGGTCGCCGAATTTGACGCGGTAATCCTTCCAGCGGAACGCCACGGTGTCGGCATCGGCGCTGACCAGGCGGTGGTTGGAGATGGCGATGCGATGCGTGTACCGGCTCAGGTAAGCCAGCACCGCCTCTGGACCACCGAAGAGCGGCTTGGCGTACACGACCCATTCGGTCTTGTGAAGAGGCGCGAGATACTCGGCAAGTGCATCCACATTTGCCAAGCCGCTCAGATCACCAAAGAAGGCAAGCTGCCTGGTGCGATGCAGACGCATCAATCCTTCGAGGAACAGCCGCCGGAAGAGCCGTGGCAGGACCCGGACGGACAGAAAAACCCAGGCTTGCAAGCGAGCCAACTGGAACCACCCGGCGACAGGCCGCCGCCGGGCACGATCATGTGAAAGTGGGGATGATGCGTCATCGCCGATCCCCAGGTGTGCAGCACGCTTGTCATCCCAACCCGTGCACCCAGGCGCCTGGGATCGGCGGCAGTTGTCGCCACCGTCTCAGCTGATGCTTTGAACAGCAGTCCGTAGACTGCGCGCTTGTTCCAATAGGCGATGTGGGCGATCACGGCTGGCAGCGTGAAGACAAGGTGGAAGTACTCTACGGGCAGCAGGTCTTCCTTCCGCGCGGCCATCCAGTCACACGCCGCGTTCGCCAATGTCTCTCGGACCATTGGCGTTCCATCGGCTCACCCTGGCATTTGGGGCAGTGCCGGTTTTTGCAGGAGTTATACGCGATATGCTGATGGTCACACTTGGTGCAAGCGGCCACGCGCCCGCCGAGCGCTTGCGTGCGGCAGGCCTTAATGGAAGACATGACCTTAAGTTGCGCGAGGCTCAGATGCCCTGCATTTGCCCGCCGGAAGGCAGGACCATGATCGCGAATGATGTCAGCAACCTCCAGCGCGTGCTGCGCTGCCCGGCAGTCGATTGCTTTGCAATCGATGAGAGGGGGCACGCCGCCGCGCCCGTCAGGTCATGTCCTGGATATGCTCAAACGGACTGGATACATTGCGCAACGTCTTGGTGGCCACATGGGTGCATCGCGCGGTCGTGGTCAGCTTGGCGTGGCCGAGCAGCACCTGGATCACCCGCACATCCGTATCGGCCTCCAACAGATGCGTGGCAAAGCTACGCCGTAGCGAGTGCAACGTCGCGGGCTTCTTAATCCCCGCCATGGCCTTGGCGGAGTTGAAGGCACGGTTCAGAAAGCGCGACGACAGCGGTTCAACCCGGCTTTGCCCTGGAAACAACCAGCCCTGTGGGCGCGCCTAGCGCCAGTAATCGCGAAGAAGCTCTAACAATGATGGGGACAGCATCTCGTCGCGATCCTTGCTACCTTTGCCGCGTTCGACATGGATCAGCATCCGATCACTGTCGATGTCCCGAACCTTCAGGTTGGTCACTTCAAATGCCCGTAGCCCCGCGCCATACCCGATGCCGAGCGCAGCCCGATACTTGAGACCGGGTCCAGGCGCCGAGGCAAGAACCGCCGAAACTTCCTCAAAGCTCAGCACAATCGGCAGCTTCCGTTGTTCGGTGCGGAACTGCATGTACTTCTTCATCTCCTCCCGGTCGCAGGTCATGCCGAAGAAGAACCGCAGCGCGGTGATCCGGGCGTTATAGACCGATGGCGTAACCTCGGTATCGGTCATATGAAGCTGATAGGCGCGCAACTCATCCGGTGTCGCTGTATCCGGCGCGCACGCCAGAAACGCGGTGAAGTCCTTCAGTGCCCGGATATGCGCTTTCTGCGATGTCTCCGCCATCCCGCGGATACGCATGTCCTCCGCTGCCCGGCAGGGCATTGCAAAGCAATGGCCCGAGAGGGATCATCCGCGCACGCAGCGGGCTCATCTTCTACTGTGTCAAGAGAACCTCCTGTCCAACTGAGAAACCTCAATCGTCAGGCAGGTCCGTTACATCGCAAAACATGACCGCCGCGCGAGCAGTTCACGACACCCGAAACGAGCGCCCTTGTCGCGAGAGCGACTTAGTCCATGAACCCAAAGTGCCGGATGCTGCGGAATGTCTGAATGACTGCTCTCGAAGAGCAGGCTTAGCTCTCGTCAGAACCCGGGAGCGGCTCGCCTATGAACGACCAAACTAATACAGCGACGAGCATACCGATCGCCATGAACACGAGTGTGTTTAGCGCGACCATTAGCCAGCCGTGCGTGGTGAGAATGCCATTAACTTCTGTCACTACAAAACCACCACCGAAACCGGTTCCTCCACTGAAGTTTGTGCTACCGTTTGGGTCAAGTGAAGCCCACCAGCCCTGATAGCGTTCAACAGCAGTCCACAAGAGCGCGAAAAACAGGGCAAATAGCCCACCCCAGAATGCGGCCGAACCCAAAGCTATTTCATGCCGCGTAAGACGATTTAGAATGGGCCCCCAATTACCCAGCAGCATAGAAACGCCTGCAGGACCCTTCATTATCCGAAGGAAAGCAATCCTCTCGAAACTGACCTATATGCTTTTAGCGACATCCAATGCGATTGGTCCGGCGCAAGCAACTGATCATTCACAACATTTGACACTTTGGCTTCACTCCCAACTAACGACAGCGCTGCTACATTTGCGTTGTCGAGCCAGTCTGAGCGTCCGCTTCGGGCGTCGTTACTTTGTTTTGCGGTTCTTACAAAGAATACTGCTTCCAGCCCACGAGGCTTTCGCTAGTTTCGCAGAGCGCGCAAAGCGAACTTCGAGAGCTAGAAATCTAAGGACGGCTTTGTCTAAGATTTTTTGATGCGGGTCAGATGGTTAGGTTGGACTTGTCGGGACGGCCCGCGTTGACAAGTCTGACAAGGTGGAAGCCGCGGGGCGCTAGCGCCGTGCTATGGGGAAAGCACTGGCGTCTGTGCTTGATGTTCGTTTGAGTTTCGTTGTGTTTGCCGAGTTTGGTGGTTCGGCTGCGCGGCTTTTGGCGCGCCATCGGGCACTTCTGTTGGTCTTACGGCTTTGGTTCGGCTCCCGTTGCGACGCGTGGATAGGATTGAGCCAAAGCCTCCCTTTGCCCGGCGCGGCGAGCGTCGGGTCGTAGGACGGGCACAAGATGGGCGGTTCATCAAGCGGCCTGCTTTCTTGGTGGCGCTCGAGTTAGAGGTAACTGCCCGCGCCGGACGGTCTCGACGATGCGCATTTGCTCACCGCAGTCTGGGCATGGCTCGCGCAATGGGGGGGTGGTGGCGCTTCATTCGATGGTTGGTCTGCTTGCGCCGATTTGATGTCCCCGAGCAGTGCGCAGATCTGGGCGATTTTCTCTTTGCGACCAGCACCTGAGAGGAAGCCGTAGTGGCGGATGCGATGGAAACGATCAGGCAGGACGTGCATCACAAAGCGCAGGATGAACTCAAAGGTCGGCAGGTGCATGACCTTCATGCGATCTCCGCGCTTGATCCTGTAATCCTTCCATTGGAACGCCACGGTGCCCGCATCAGCAGTGACGAGCCGATGGTTTGAGATGGCGACGCGGTGGGTGTAGCGGGACAGGTATGCCAGCACGGCCTCTGGCCCGCCGAAGAACCTCAGTTGTCCTGCACGGTGCAAGGCCATCAGGCCTTCAAGAAAGAGCCGTCGGAATAGCCGCACAGCACGCGCACGTGGAGAAAGAACCCGGGCTTGCAGGCGACCCATTGGCGGCCGTCCGGAGACAAGCCACCACCCGGGACGATCATGTGGATGTGCGGATGATGGGTGAGCGCTGATCCCGTCGCGCCAAAGGCGCGCCTCATTGTTAAGGAAACGCACCTCTGGTGCGATGTGTGCAGGACGCTGGACATGCCGATGCGGGCGCCGAGGCGCTTGGGGTCGGCGGCGATGGTCATCATGGTCTCAGCCGACGTTTTGAACAGCAGGCCGTAAACGGCCCGCTTGTTCCACAGAGCTATCCGAGCGATCTCCGCTGGCAATGTGAAGATCACATGGAAGTACTGCGACCGGCAGCAGGTCGTCGGCACGCGCTACCATCCATTCACGCGCTGCCGGTGCCTGACACTTCGGACAATGCCGATTTTTGCATGAGTTGTAGGGAATGTGCTGATGATGGCACTTGGTGCAAGCTGCCACATGTCCGCCGAGCGCTTCCGTGCGACAGACCTCGATTGCCGACATGACCCGCAGTTGGCTCAGGTGCAGATACCCAGCATTGGCCTGCCGATAGGCAGGACCATAGGTACGAAAGATGTCGGCAATCTCCAGCTTCGGTCCACTGCCCGGCAGGCGCATGCACAGCATGCTGCCGAGAGGGGGTTCCCGCCTCAAGCAGATGCGTTGCGAAGCTGTGGCGCAGACTGTGCAGCGTGCTCCGGGGCTTCTTAATCCCGGCAAGATGCTTTGCTGCGCAGAAGGCGCGATGCAATTGGCGCGGTGACAGTGGGTTGATCCGGGGCTTTCCGGGAAAAAGCCAGCCGTCGGGCGGGGCCTCGCGCCAATAGTCGCGCAGGAGTTCCAGCAGCCCTGGCGACAACATCACCTTGCGATCCTTGCCGCCCTTGCCGCGTTCGACATGGATGACCATCCGGTCACTGTCGATATCCGTGACCTTGAGGTTGCAGACCTCCGAAGCTCTGAGCCCAGTGCCATACAAGATGCTGAGCACCGCGCGATACTTCAGACCCGGGCCAGGGGCGACCCTCAACAGCTCGAACACCTCCTCGGCGCTGAACACGACCGGTAGCTTCCGTGGCTCCGTACGGAAGTGCATGCACTCTTTCATCTCCGGTCGCTGGCATGTCGTCTCGAAAAAGAACCGCAGCCCGACCAGTCGCACATTGTATGTCGACGGCGTGATGTTCCGTTCACCATGTGAAGCTGATAGGCGCGCAAATCTTCTGCGGTCGCGGTATCCGGTGATCACCCAAGGAACTCTGCAAAGTATCGAACCGCCCGGATGTGGGCCTTCTGAGAGCTCTCGCACAGCCCTTTGATCCGCATATCTTCGATCATACGCGCGTGCAGCGGCGTTGTCGTCGTGTCCGCCATGGGACCCTCCTGTCTGTTGATTGAGAGACCCCAATCGTCAGACAGACGCGCCCAGTCTCAAAACCCAGACCGTCAGATCATCGCAATACACCAACCAAAAGCGCCCCTGCCGCCACAGCGGCTTCGTCCTTGTCCGACGCCTATTGGTAGCAGGCATGACGGCACGACTGAGGCATATGAAGGATATCCGGACCGCGTAGATCCATGGACAATCGCCCTGTTGGACCGACAGCCTCCAAGGTTAGCAACCGTGGCCATGGCCAACAAAACCGCTCGGATCGTCTGGGCCGTCCTGACGCGAAACGAACGCTACCAACCCCATGCGGCATAAACAGTTACAAGGAACATAAGAGACGCAAGACAATTGAGATGATGGAGCAATATCAGCACGCCATCCAAGACACCCCGTCGAATGTCAGGGACACGAAGTTGTCCGTATTGCGGTTTGGGACTTAGTCAGCGGAAACCATCAGGGCCAGCAGCCGCGTGCCCTGCGCTAACAGGCCAGAAACACGACTGCATCTGACAGAAGTTCAAATCAGCTCAAGAATGTCTTGCTATGCAGGAGACATCCACACAAGACATTGATGACCAAGCCTCATGAACCTGAGTTAGGTTGCTGCTCAGATCATTCCGATCGGCCTTTGCCCATCAGCCGGTCCGCCTTTTTGCGCACCAGGACCGTGCGCAGGTCATGCATGGCGAGCAGCAGGGTGTCGGTCACCTCTTCAAGCTGCGCTGCGCTGGCTTTGGACTGGGCCCATTGCGTGGTCAGGTTCAGGTGGTCAACGGCGCGGTGGATATCGTCGATGTCGCGGCTGGCCAGCAGCCCGGCGCGTGTCGCCATCCAGGTTCGGATTTCCTGCAGGTCCTGCTCGGACAACTGCCGCTGCCCGTGCGGCTTGATCTCGCCATTGCGGATATTGACCACGGCGATCTGGTCCATTTCGATCCGGCGCTGGCGGTTTTCCGTGTCCACGCGGAACACAACGGCGCCGTTTTCGCGGACACGGAAGTAATAGTCGGGCAGTTCGGCGGACATGCCTGCTCCTATCTAGCTGAGCGCGGCACAGAAGCGCTGGATGCGCGTGCAGGCCTCGGTCAGTGCCTCGTCCGAGGTAGCGTAGCTGACGCGAAAGTTTGGCGAAAGACCGAAGGCCGCGCCGAACACCACCGCCACATCCGCTTCTTCCAGCAGGGCCGTGGCAAACGCCTCGTCATTTTTGATCAGCGCTCCGGCAGGCGTTGTCTTGCCGATCAGCCCCGCGATGGAGGGGTAGACATAAAACGCCCCCTCGGGCACCGGGCAGGTGACCCCGTTGATCTGGCTGAGCATCGAGATAACCAGATCGCGGCGGCGTTTGAAGACCTCGTTATTGGGGGCCAGGAAATCCTGCGTGCCATTCAGCGCTTCGACAGCAGCCCATTGGCTGACCGAGCAGGGGTTCGAGGTGCTTTGCGACTGGATCTTGCGCATGGCGGCGATCAACTCGACCGCTCCGGCGGCATACCCGATCCGCCAGCCGGTCATCGCATAGGCCTTCGACACTCCGTTGCAGGTCAGCGTGCGCTCATACAGCCCCGGCTCGACCTGCGCGGGCGTGCAGAATTCGAACCCGTCATAGGCCAGATGCTCATACATATCATCGGTCATGATCCAGACATGGGGATGGCGCATCAGCACATCGGTCAGCGCTTTCAACTCGTCGCGGCTATATCCTGCCCCGGTCGGGTTCGATGGCGAGTTGAAGATGAACCATTTCGTGTTCGGCGTAATCGCCGCCTCAAGCTGTGCGGGCGTCAGTTTGAAGCTGTTTTCCAGCTTGGTCTCGACCACCACGGGCGTGCCGCCCGCCAGCAGGACCATGTCGGGATAGCTGACCCAGTAGGGTGCGGGGATGATCACCTCGTCGCCCGCATTCATCGTGGCCATCAGCGCATTGTACAGCGTCTGCTTGCCGCCGGTGCCCACCGACACCTGCGCCGGGGCATAGTCCAGCCCATTGTCGCGCTTGAGCTTGGCGCAGACCGCCTGCTTCAACTCGGGGATGCCATCGGGCGCTGTGTATTTGGTCTTGCCCGCTGCGATGGCCGCCACGGCGGCGTCTTTGATATTCTGCGGAGTGTCAAAATCCGGCTCGCCCGCGCTCAGGCCAATAACGTCACGTCCGGCGGCCTTCAATTCCGCCGCTTTTGCTGTCATTGCGATGGTTGGAGACGGCTTAACGCGTGACAATGTCGCTGACAGGAAATTCATGGGCCACCTCGGTTTGTATCATGGGCGCGACTGTCATAGGGTGCGCCCATCCGGCGATCAAGCGATGAAGGATATGTTCTGATGAACAATGAAGCAAATGATTGGTACGGCCCTGATGCGGCCACCTTCGGGGACCGTGTCGCTGGCGCGCGCGAAGCGACCGGCATGACCCAGACCCAACTGGCGCGTCGCATCGGTGTCAAGAAGGCCACCATCGCCTCGTGGGAGAATGATCTGGCCGAACCGCGTGCCAACAAGCTGTCGATGATGGCGGGGCTGCTGAATGTCTCGATCATGTGGCTGCTGACCGGCGAGGGTGAAGGCATGGACGCACCTGCCGAGGAAGGCGAGACCGATAGCGAGCTGAGCTCTCTGGTGGGCGAGTTGCGCGCAATCCGGGGCGAGATGCGCGGGCTGACCGAACGGGCGGCGCGGCTGGAGAAGAAACTGCGCGGTCTGGCGGAGCTGCGCGCGTGAGCGAGCCCCACGCGCATCGTCTCAAGCGGCTGAAAATGCGCTCGATGCGGCGCGGTATCAAAGAGATGGATCTGATCCTGTCCGCCTATGCCGACGCCAATCTGGCGCAGCTCGATGCGGCGGCGCTGGATCTTTATGACCAGCTTCTGCATGAGAATGATCAGGACCTGTATCAATGGGTCACGGGCCAGGCCAGCGTACCTGCGCCTTATGGTCAGATGATCTCCGAAATCGCGCAAACCTTCCAAAAATAGACGAAAATACCCCTTAACTGATTGTTCGGCTTTTCCGGTCACTCTTGTCGAAAGCAAGCGAGTCGGAGAAACGGATGAGTATCGAAACACAGATCACCAGCGAGGGCGGCAAGGGGTATATGACCACCTACCTCGAAGCGCTCGCGCTTGTGGAACGGCTGCACCGGCTGCTGCTTGATGTGATCAAGGACGAGTTCGAGCGGGTCGGTGTGCTGGAGATCAACGCAGTGCAGGCGTTGCTGTTGTTCAATATCGGTGACAACGAGGTCACGGCGGGGGAACTGAAAAGCCGCGGTTACTATCAGGGCAGCAATGTCAGCTACAACCTCAAGAAACTGGTCGAGATGGGCTATATGCACCACCAGCGCTGCGAGATTGACCGCCGCTCGGTGCGGGTACGCCTGACCCAGCGCGGGCGCGAGATTCGCAATATCGTGGCCGATCTCTTTGCCCGCCATGCGGTGGGATTGCAGCACAAGGGCGTGCTGGGCATGGAGGGGATTGAGGATATTACAAGTTCGCTGCGTCGGGTCGAACGCTACTGGACCGACCAGATCCGCTATATCTACTGAGGGGCAGGGCGGCGAAGCGCCAGGCGATGTGCGGGACGGATCGCGGACATCGCCGGTGCTTCCAATTCGCGTCTGAGCTTGCGCACCATCGCCCGCTCATACTCTTCGAAACCCAGCGCGATTTCGACAAAGGCGCCGGGGCCCAGAATGACCCATGCGCGGTAATAGGCCGATAGCTCGCCGATCTGGCCATATCTTCGATTTTGGCCGAATCTCGGATCGGTGCCAATCAGCAACCCATTGATGGTAAGCCCCTGATCGCTCAGTTCCGCCTGAACGTCGCGGGGATGCGGGCCGAGATTATGCTTGCCGTCGCCGGACAGATTGAGCGTGCGTTTCCTGCAGTCGCCCTGTTGCGCCAGCATGCCCGCTCCGAACCGCATCGCCGCGCCGACAGCTGTGCCGGGGTCCGCCTCCGCGCGTCGAGTGGCGCGCAGTAGTGCGGTGATCTGGTCCAGATCCGTTCGATTGCGAATGTCGCGCCATTCCAGCAGCAGCCTCTGGTCGTTTTCACCGCTCCATTCATAGATCGCGATCCGCACAGGAGCCGCCGGTTGCGCAGTCGTAAGCGCCACCACCTCGGGATGGGCCAGCGCACCCGCCAGCCCATCCAATTGCATCCGGTATTCCTGAGCGTCGACCGAGCCCGAGACATCCAGCCCCAGCGCCAGGGCCTGACGGCATTGGGCTGCGACGCCAGTGGCCGCCAGACAGGCAGCAGCCAGCGCCAGCGCCCGGATCACCAATGGCCGGTATTTTCCATGCTCGCCCAGGGCTCTGCCGCTGGCAGCGACTCGCCTTTTTGCAACAGTTCGACCGAGATATTGTCAGGCGAGCGCACAAAGGCCATATGCCCGTCGCGCGGCGGACGGTTGATCGTCACGCCATTGTCCATCAGGTGCTGGCAGGTCTCGTAAATGTTGTCGACACCATAGGCCAGATGCCCGAAATGGCGGCTGTCGCTGGGCAGTTCGTCATCACCATCCCAGTTGTAGGTCAGCTCGATCGGTGCGTCCTCCTGACCGGGAGGGGCCATGAAGATCAGCGAAAACCGCCCCTGCTCGCTTTCGTAGCGGCGCGTTTCCTTCAGCCCCAGCAAGGCGTAGAAGGCCATCGATTTTTCCAGGTCCTTCACGCGGACCATGGTGTGCAGGTAGGTCAGACTCATCGGCAAACTCCCTTATGTTCGACCCTAGATTAGCGCTAACGCCGCAAAGGGCCAGAGCAAGTCAGAAGGTTGATTCAATTCCCAACGACAGAGAGGTCTCGGAAATGTCATAGCGGCTGTCATTTGAAGACCGCTTACCAGTCCGCAGCCGCAGCACTGGAGCAAATCCTGCATAATCATAGCGGTGAAAGAAAAAGCTGACATCGCCATAGATCGACTTGTCGGTCCGTCCACCCGGCACTTCGATGAACCCGGCTGACACAAACCGGGGATAGTGGGAGTATCCCAGCACCAGCCCTGTATCGATCAACACCGGACCGACCGGTTTGCCAAAGCCATAGGCAATGCGCATCGAGGCGGAATAGAAAGTGCCATTTTCCAGACGCGCCTTGGCGTTGCGCAAAGCCAGGTCCAGCGACAGCCTATCACCGTTTTTCAGCGGTCTGGTCAGATATCCGCCCAGGCCCAGAATATTGGCATCATTAGTTCCGAACCGCTCGGCGAACCGGGTTTCGGCCAGCCCGCCAAATCGAATCTGTGCGCCAGTCGTCAGACGCCAGGTGCGATCGCCGCTGATCCGCGCTAAATTATAGGCCCGTTCGCCGCCCCAATAGGAATAGCCCGTGGCGAAACCGACCGACGCGCTGCCACCGCGTTCCGGTTTTCCAACTGCGAAGAGATGCCGGAAAGACAGTTCGGCAAAGGTCGAATCAAGCTCTGATTCGTCGAATTCGGGGGCCTTATCCTTTGCAGAAGAAGACAGCTTGACCCGCTGTACATAGACACGGCTGCCAAGCGTCGTGCGGCTGTCCCGGGTCTGGCGCAATCGGTAAGTCAGCGCCAGATCGACCGAGGCAAGCAGCCCCGACAAGGCCTGCGCGCCACCACTCAACTGGCCCTGCACCGGCACGCCGTCGATGATCTGCAGTGAAGTGTCGGCGCCGCCATTCACATTGTCTGATGGGCTGAGTTCCCCGCGTAGCCGGAAGGCCCAAGGGTTCACCTGCCGCAGCACCCGATAGTCCTGCGCGATCAGGCGCTCGGATTCGTCATCCGGCGCGTGGATCGCCGTGCGGCGCAGCCAGATTTGCGACAGCGTATATTGCCGCGCCCCCAGCGCCATGCGTGACGCCAGCTGCGCCGCCTGAAACTTGTCCTCTGAACGCTCCGCCAGCCGATAGGATCGGGCGGCGGCCTTGCGCCCTTGGCGCACCTGCCCAAGATCGGCATGGGCGTTGGCCTTCAGATAATGCAGCACCGGGTCTTTCGGACGTGCCTGCAACAGCGCGTCCGAAAGCTTCAGCGCAACAGCGGGCTGGCCGCTGCGCAATGCGCTAAGGGCGAGCGCAAAGCCCTGATCCAGCGTCAATTCCCGGCTTTCTGCTTGCGACAGCGCCGTTTGGGTTTGCACCAACAAGGCAAAGCCCAGAAGCAATCCTAACTTTCGCATGCGGCTCATGAGGGAATCGCCCTATCCCTCAATCGTTTTAGCGCGTCGCCGTGAAGGCGCCATTCTCGAAAATCGTCGGACCCGCCGCGTCGTCCAGCGCCTCGATATGCCCTTGTGCCCGGATAACACCGCCAACGGCTGGCGCGCGTTCGCCGGCAAACGCACCCGCAAAGGAACCAATACCGTTGTCATCAAGGTCGGTGAGCGTTCCTGTGAACGTTCCATCGGACTCAAGCGCGGTGGGTCTGAACCTCATATCATCAAGCGGTGTGCCTGCCGGTAGCGAAATCGGGTTGTCGTCGTTGTCCCGCAAGAGAACCGGGTCTTCAAATTGGCGCCCAGTGATCAGTCCTTCCTGGACTTCGTTGTCGGTAAAATCAGCAGTTACCGAGACATCGCCCGACGTGCGGACGATGCGGCGTATGCCGGGTCCGCCATCCGTGGTCACATTGATGACGCCAGCATAGGTGCCAGTGTATAGCACATTGCCGACGGTTGGGCCGTCTTCGATTGGCACGCCTCCTGTTAGATCCTCATTACGAGGTTTTGAGTAGGTGTTCTCGCGGGCGAAGTTTGCACCGCCAAAAAACGTGCCAGCAAATCCAGAACCTGCCGTCGCAACAAGAACCCCGTCCTGTTCGCGCACCAACACGGTGTAGTGTCTGGTTTCTTCTCCTGGGGTGGTGGATTCAGCCTGCGCGGTGAAGGCCTGGAAGCCTGGGACATCCAACGAGGCGTCACGAGTATATTCCGCCGACAGATCACCGTCGTCAAAGGGCAGGCCGGTTACCTCAAGCGTTGCGGGATCGCCCGTTGCGGGATTGCCGGGGTTGTAGATGACGGAATCAAGCCTGTCGGCAATGTTGTCGGGGGCGATGAAACCCGTTGGGCCAGTTTCGCCACCGTCTGCCCCGCCACCGCCATTGTCCGTACCGTCCTCGGTGAACACGCCCGAACCGCATGCGGATACCAAAGACAGCGCCGTTACCGCCAGCAAATACCGCTTCATCGCCTCAACCTCGAGATTTTTTCTTTGCTTGCCGGAAAATCTTTCACGGGCACGCGAAAGTCAATCACGTTGAAACACCAAAGCGCGAATTGTGATATTAATGAAGGCCCCGATATTGCGGTTCACCCTTTGGATTTGTCCAGATATAGTCTCCGCAAGGAGATTCTGAGCGTCCTTTGGGAGGGGACACGATCATGTCGCCGTCGACCGAGCAATTGGCGGAGATCAAAGAGCAGCGCGGGCAGGTCGCTCTGACCCGGCGAATGGTGTCCCAAGGGCTGGAAGAGTGAGCGACCATGTGATTGCACCATGATATTAGCTTCGGGCCGATGACGTCCGAGCTGTGGAAAGAAAGACGAGGGCAAAGTTGAAGCAGTATCTTGATGCATTGAGCACCATTTTGGAATCTGGTGAGGAATCAACTGACCGCACGGGTACGGGCACACTCTCGTTATTCGGCATGCAGTCGCGTTATCGGCTCGCGGACGGTTTTCCTTTGGTAACAACCAAGAAACTACATTTGCGCTCGATCATTCATGAACTTCTATGGTTCTTGGCTGGCGACACCAATATCCGATATCTGAACGATAATGGGGTCACGATCTGGGACGAATGGGCTGACGAAAATGGGGACCTTGGCCCTGTATATGGCCATCAATGGCGCGCTTTCCCCACGCTGCAACCGACCGGGCAGATGAGCGATGGCGAACCCCTCTATGTTGGGAAGGGGGTCGACCAGATCACGCAGCTCGTCGAAGCGATAAAGGCCACGCCTGATAGTCGCCGCCTGATTGTCTCCGCTTGGAATCCAGGAGATGTCCCGCGCATGGCGCTCCCCCCTTGCCATACAATGTGGCAAGTTCGGGTCTTGAACGGTCGCATGCACCTTCAGCTCTATCAGCGCTCAGCCGACATGTTCCTCGGTGTTCCGTTTAACATTGCCTCTTATGCGCTACTTCTCGTGATGCTTGCGCATGTTACGGGCTATGAGGCGGGGGATTTTGTGCACACCATTGGCGATGCCCACATATATTCCAACCATATGGATCAGGTGAAATTGCAGCTTACGCGCACGCCGAAGGCGTTGCCAACGATCCGGATCAAGCGCGATGTGTCGTCCATCTTTGATTTCCGCTACGAGGACTTTGAGATCGTTGGCTACGATCCCGACCCCGCGATCCGCGCGCCAGTGGCGGTCTAGGCGATGATAACATTGATCGTTGCGCGCGCCGAAGACGGAGCAATCGGCCGAAACGGCGAGATCCCATGGCATCTGCCCGAGGATTTGAAGTCATTCCAGCGTGAAACGCTTGGCGGCGCGCTGATCATGGGACGTAACACTTGGGAAAGCCTTCCGATAAAGCCGCTGCCAAAGCGTCTGAACATAGTTGTCTCTTCACAATCTGATGCTGCGGAGGTTGTGGCGCCTTCCGTGACCGCGGCCATCCAGATCGCTTCCGATAAGGGATATGACCGAATCTATGGCATCGGCGGAGCACGGATTTACCAAGAGATGATCCCGCTTGCGCAAAGGTTGATGATTTCCGAAGTCGAAATTCAGATTCAAGATGCCGATACGTTTTTTCCGAGTTTTGACCTGGCTTCCTGGGATTTGATCAATGAAAGGTCACTGCGGGCGTTCGGACCAAGATGCTATTTGCACGAGTATCTAAGGCGTGGTTAGTGAGTTGCTCCCCTGAAAGTCCCCGACTTGAGGTTAGCCTGTTCTCCAACTGAGAAGACAGACGATGAAGAGAAGCCGTTTCTCCGACCGCTAGCACCGCTTCAAGATATTCCCATCGGAAGCTTCTGAGCCTTGACCCACTGCCTTGGCGACTGCCCATACATGATTTTGAACTCACGGCTGAACTGGGACGGGCTAACGTAGCCTACCTCCATCGCCGCTTCATTGATCGTCATGCCTGCTGCAATCTTCATCGCGGCGTTGTTCAGGCGCATCGATTTGACGAATTGGATCGGGGCCATCGTCGTGACCTGCTTGAACTTGCGGTGAAAGACAGCTCGGCTCATGCCTGCGCGGGTTGCCATGTCATCGATCGAGATCGGTGCATCCAGATTTGACGACATATGTGCGATGGAACGGGCGATGGCGTTGCCAGCACCGAAGGCCTGCCTGGCAAAGATGCCCGCGTCGCCCTTCAGGATCGCGTAATACAACTCTCTAAGCCGCGCCTCACCCAGAACCGCTGTATCCGTCTGGCTGGCTCCAAGCTGCAACAGCCGCAGCAGCGCATCGGTGAAGCCGTGATCCCATCTCGCAAGTCTGATCCCTTGTTTCCGTAATGCTCCTTTGACGTTAGGCAGGACGCCTCCGGCATCCTCCATCTCCATGGCCAACTCCATCATCACGCGCTGGTCCAGCGAGATCAGCACACCGTAGAGAGGGGAGGTAGGCGAGGCGGAGGGTGTCCCGGCTTTGACGGGCATCGACATCGGGCAGCACAGGTACTGACTGTCATCGTAGAAATATCTGTGACCATCCAGAACCGCTTCCTTTGCTCCGCTTACGATGGCCACGACGCAGGGTTCATAGACGGCTGGGGCACACGGAATTGCTTGCGTGGCCCGGAACAGGCGCACGCCCTTGATGCCTGTATCCGTCAGGCCATCCCTATCGGTTCGGCCTGCGATAAGTTGCTTGATCTGGTCTATTCCCATGCCGGAAATCTAAGAGCCTCAGATCAGCTTTGACAACTATATTGATACAATCAGGCAAGTAATCGCGACTAATCCGTTTGTTTCTGAGCGCATACGAGATTTATCTGCATTTCCAGCGCAGTTACATAAATCGCGCGGCCCCTGTGCAGGAGTCAAACGGAGCGAGACAATGCCGGATACAACATTTGGACCCAAGGGTTGGACGCCAGATCGCCTCGGTGACCTGATGGGCAAAACCTACCTCATCACCGGTGCCAACGCAGGCGCGGGCTTTCAGGCAGCGCGCACGCTGCTCAACAAAGGCGCAAAGGTAGTGATGTTGAACCGCTCGGCCGAGAAGTCTCAAGCCGCCGTCGCGAAACTGAAAAATGAGTTCGGTAGCAACGCCGAGGTGAGCTTTTTCCGCATGGACCTTGCCTCTCTCGCCAGCGTGCGCGAAGCCGTGCCCGAGATATTGAAGACTGGACAGCGCATCGACGCCCTCCTTTGCAACGCTGCAATCGCGCAGGTGCCTAAGCAAAAGCTCACCGTGCACGGTCACGAAAGTATGTTGGGAACGAACCACTATGGCCACTTTCTGCTGTGTGGGCTGCTCTTCGAGCGGATCGAAAGGTCGAAGGGCCGGATCGTGGTTGTTAGCAGCCTTGGTTACGATATGGGGATCAAGACCATCCAGTTCGACGACATGAACTGGGACAAGAATTATCACCAGAACCGCACCTACGCGCAAAGCAAGCTGGCGCAGATGATGTTCGCCTATGAATTACAGGATCGGCTGGCTGCGGCAGGCAGAACAGACGTCGAGGTTTACGTTTGCCACCCCGGCGCGTCACGGACATCGCTCATCACGACCAGCGGCAACCTGGCGACGCGGATCATGTTTGGGATCATGTCATTGTCGCCGATGGTGCAATCAGCAGAGAAAGGCTCTTGGCCGGAAGTGATGTGCGCCACCGAAGACGGGCTGGAGCAGCGGGCGCTCTACGGCCCAACAGGCCGCGCGGAATTCGTCGGCCCGGTTGGCAAGGGAACGCTACATCCCCACGCCTATGACAAACCCGTCATGGTCAAGCTGTGGGAGGTGTCAGAAGAAGCGACAGGGTTCAATTGGGCGCTTTGACCTAACCAGGCGCGAGGCGTCTGCCGGTGTACCGCTGCAATGGCGGACATTCGCGTGCAACGCAGCATGATACAATATGGGGCTTACAGCAAACATGCGGCGTCGCTGCATGACCGAGAAATCACTATGCAGCGCCAGAGGTCGGCAGTGCGCGATATTACTGCCGTTAACCGGAATATACATGAGGTCTGCTCTTTAGCCGGACCAATCTTGGCTGTTAACTTCTCCATCCGGGCATGCAGGCAGCAACGGTCGAGAACATCCAGCCATCGTCGGTTCGTCGAGCAACATAGTGCCCCTCTACCGCCTCGATTAACGATCCGTCCTTTCTAGGGCTTCTGGTGCGAAATTACTTTGGCATTCCACGCATCGTTTCCTGCAACCGTCTTGTCGTCCGGTTCCGGTAGGTCGCCAATTCCGTCGGAAAAAGAGCAAGCGTAGCGATGGTTGATCTGTAATGTCGGCGGCGCAATCTCAGGATCGTCAAGTGAACCGGTTGCTATTTCGACTAGGCCATCGTCAAAATTCTCCAAGCTCAAAGGCGTCCCGCAATTCCCGCAAAACCCACGCTTGCTCAGGTTGGAACTTGCGAAATAGCGCGGTTGGCCATTCATCCAAACCAAGCCTTCTACGACGACAAGGGAAGCAAAAAATGAGCCGAATGCCCGCTGACACATCCGGCAATGGCAGACAGATGAGCGGCCAAGAGAAGCGGCGCGGTAACGCACCGCTCCGCATTGACATCCGCCGACGATCTCACTTGATTTTACCATCTTCGAAGAGTCTGTGATTGAAGCTGGCAAGTCCATAGGAAACCCGCCCGGTGTCGAGCTAAGGAAAGCAGCCGTTTGGTTGTAACGCGGCATCGCTCAAGATGGGCTCTCTGATACGATTTTCTGCATCCTGCCCGAATAACGGTTTCCGGGTTTGCATTTACGGCGCCTCTCTCTTTCAGTTAAACTGCTTCAGCCTTCCGGTGCCCGCGTCGATTAGTGTTTCAGCGCCGAGCACGACGGAGCGTGTGTCCGGGTCGTGACCAATGGGAAGTCCGCCAAGGATCGGCACGTCAAACTTTTCCAGGTGTCGGCGCAGCAATCCGGTTGCATCAATCGGCGGATTGGGTGGCGTCCCGTTGATGTGGCCGATTGCGATACCCGCGATACCATCGAGGTGACCTGCTCTGACCAGCATGGTCAGATCCCGGTCGAATTGGCCCATGGCGATCCCGTTGGACTCGATCAGCAGTATTGCACCACGCAAGGAAGGGAGCGCCCACCCGGCGGCGGTGGCCAACATCGTAAGGCTGCCACCGATAAGCGGGCCACGGGCTTGCCGCTCGCTCGTCAACGCCGCAGATTGAATAGCGGGATCGGAGGCGAGCATGATCGGCCCGTTGTCCATGAAAGCTGAACGCAGGGAACGCGCTGCGATATCGCTGAAGGCGATCAGCGGCTTACGGTCACGCGCGATTGCGTCGAAAGGCAGGCGATGAGCAATGCGGTAGGACCTCTTGCCGCCTCGCGTCGCAAAAATCGCGCGCACTTCGGGATCGAAAAGGCTTCCGTGAGGTCGGCCAGGCGGGCTTCGTCCGTACCGGCGAGATATCCCACCTTGTCGAAGGCATGCGGCGCGATATCGACCCGCAAGCTCCAATTCCGCAGGATTTCAGCGCGCCGGTCTATCGCGTCAGACTCCGGGCTGCTGGCTGGGGAAACGAAGCGCACGAGATCGCCCGGTTGAAGCAACGGCATGGATGAGTTTGCTATCGGACGCTTATTTGGCGGAGCTACGGTTCGTATCGACAGCTTGCCGCGAGGGCGGTACCCCGTCTAATTCCGGGGCACCGCAGAGAGCCTTATGTGGCCTTGAGGTCTCCGGCCATCTGACGTCCGTCGCGGCCGTCGATAAGCTCATACGAGATCTTTTGATTGTCGGCGAGGCCGGTCATTCCCGAGCGCTCGACCGCCGAGATATGAACAAACACATCCTTGCCCCCGTCATCGGGGGCGATAAAGCCGTAGCCTTTGGTTGAATTGAACCACTTCACGGTGCCGGTCGGCATGTCCCGTGTCTCCTTCTGAACTTCCACGTGACCCCTAAATTGGCGGGGAGGTCGACAGCACAGCCGCAAACCCGGCTACCAAGCCACTGGCGAAGGCATCGCGTTTGGGTTGCACCGGCTACAAGATTGCACGGTGCCCTCAAAAATCAAGGAAAAGGGGATGTATCGCGACCAAATGCCGGATATTTGCTCTTAACAACAAGGAGATGGCATGAAACTCTACGGTCTGAAAACCTGCGATACCTGTCGTAAGGCACTGAAATCGCTTCCGGATGCTGAATTTATCGATGTTCGCGAAAGCGGTATCTCAGAGGCAGTATTAGCCCGCGCATTGGCGGATTTTGGCGCGGCGCTGGTCAATACGCGCTCGACCACATGGCGGCAACTGGATGCCGCCGAGCGTGAAAAGCCGCAGCTGCACCTGCTGCAGACATACCCGACGCTGATGAAGCGTCCGCTGATTGCGCGGGGCGATGAACTGTTCCTCGGCTGGAGCGCTGAGACACGCGCGGCCCTTGGCGTGGCGTGAGAGCGTTCCTATCTGCTCAGAACCGCAACAGGAGGTGACGCATGCGCAGTGCCGCATCGGTATTGGGAATAATCGCCGGGGTGATCGGAATGATCGTCGGCTTTTTCAGCTTTGGCTATGTCGAGGCGGTGCGCCATTTCGGCGAGGTCGACGGGCTGTTCAATCAGGTCACCAATACCCAACTGATCCAGACCATGTCCATCGTCGCCCCCTTGCTGGCTATTGCCGGTGGCGCCATGGCGCGGGCGCGGGCGCTTTGGGGCGGGATCCTGCTGCTGGTCTCAGCAGCAGGAATGTATCACGCCTTTGGGTTCAATGCGTTCACCATGTTCCCGATTGCCTTTGCCGGTGTGGCCGGGTTGCTGGCCGTGACGGCGGGCAAACCCGATGAACCCAAAGCGCATTTCTGAGCCCTAGCGCAGGCGCAGCAAGCGGTCGATCGACAGCGGGCCGGGGCCTTTGATCGCGATGACAAGGAACAGGAAGGTCCACATCACGCGCTGATCGGCCAGCGTGATGGCATTGTCGAAAAGCCCGCCAAAGGGAATATTGTGGCCGTTCACATCCACAAGTGTCTGCACCCATATGAACCCGATCATGCCCAGCGCCGCCACGCGGGTCAGCAGGCCGACAAGCAGCAGGGCGGGCAGGACAAACTCGGCAACCGTGCCAAAGAAGATCACGATCCGCTGGAAAAAGGTGATTTTGCTGATGTCATAGAGAACGGCCTCAGCCGCATGCGGGAACATCTGGCCAAACGCGCCCGCTGACGGAGAAAAGATCGATCCGTCGATCTTCAGCGAGGCCGAGTTCCAGTAATAGACAAGGAAAATGGCGATAAAAACCAGACGCGCAAGTGTTGGGATCACGATTTCCGAGGGTCTGTCCAACCTGTCGAAAATATCATTGTAAAGCGTTATCAGGGCAGTCATCTGTCCAGCCTTTCCGTATTCAGAGTGGTAATGGCGCCGCCCTGCAACAGCAGGGCGAGCGTGGCGCCGAGGTCGAAATCGGGATGCGCGGCAAGAGCCGTCTCATGGGCCGCGCCGATGGTTTGCCCCGCTTGCAGGGCTGCGATCCAGTCCGCGCCGCCGGGGGGGAGCAATTGCGGGGTCGGATCGAATTCGGCGCGGGTGATCAATGTGTCCTGGGCCTGTGGTTCCGGTGGCGGGGCGTCCGCCTCGGTGTTGAAACGCCAGATCGCGTGGACCGGCCAGGGCGAGCGCAACACCTCCATCGCCGGGGCAAATTCCACGGTTGCCGCCATCAGCGTTTCCGGCTCGATGGCCAGCGCCTGCGGGTCGATTCCGGTGCTGTCAGCGGCGTGATAGGATCGGCGCAGCGCCAGTTCCAGCCGCGCCACATCCGGCAGATAACCCAGGTGCGAGAGCTGTTCCATACCTGCCAGAAATTCGGGAAACTCATCACCGTAGAACATCATCAGCGGTGAGGAGGGAGGATGGCGACGCAGGAACAAACCCGCCAGACCGTCCATGTTCTGCGGTCCCAGTAACTTGGTGATGACGGGAAACGCCTGATGCATCGCCTCGGTCAACGACACGGCAACATTGTTGCGATAGACGCTGAAACGGCGACCTGCGGGGCGTGTTTCGGCATCAAACAGTCCATCCGGAACCGGTTGCGCCGGGTCCAGCAGCGCGGTGTGAAAGGCGGATTGGCTGACGCTCATGCCGGGATACGCTCCAGCGCGGCATGGGCGCGTGCGGCTTCGGTCTGCAAGACAGGCCAGTCTGGCACATCGGTGTCCCATTCGACCAGAACGGGCTTTGGACCGGAGCGTTCCAGCACATAGTCCAGCAGTGCCCAGACCGGGTCAACCACCTCGCGCCCGTGGCTGTCGATCAGCAACGGGTGGCCGTGGTCATCCTCATCCTCATCATGGCCGCCCAGGTGGATTTCGCCCACTTTTTCAAGCGGGTAGGCGTCGATATATTCCTGCGGCGAGAAATCCAGATTGGTGGCCGAGACAAAGACGTTGTTCACATCCAGCAGCAATCCGCAGCCGGTGCGCCGGGCGACCTCGCGCAGGAAATCGGGCTCGGACCAGGTGCTTTCGGCAAAGGCCAGATAGCTGGAGGGGTTTTCCAGCAGCATGGGACGGCCCAGAACCTCCTGCACCTGATCGATATGGGCGCAGATGCGGGCGAGCGTTGCATCAGTATAGGGCAGCGGCAGAAGGTCGTTCAGGAAGTGGCTGTCATGAGTCGACCAGGCCAGATGTTCAGAAAAGCTGGCTGGGTTCAGCCAGCCGACAAGATGCTTGAGCCGGGCCAGATGATCGGTATCCAGCGGCGTCTCGCCCCCGATCGACAGGCCAACGCCATGCACCGAGATCGGAAATTGTTCTGAAAGGTGGCGAAGCTGCGCCAGCGGTCGCCCGCCATCGCCCATATAGTTCTCGGCATGGATTTCTAACCAGCCGACCGGCGCGGGGTCATCCAGGATCTGCGCGAAATGCTGGGGTTTATATCCGACGCCCGCAGCAAAAGGCAGGCGGTTCGATCTCAGCGAATTGTCCAGCATCTGGGCATCCTCCGCCTGTCCATGAATGAGCCGATCAATGAAAAAGGGGCGAGCGGTGGTATGACGCCCGCCCCTCGGCATTCAACATATGGCTTATGCCGGCAGGTCGCGATCCAGCGGCTCAAGCGAGCCGGTACGTGCGCTGCCATCCGCAGTTTTGGGCAGTTCGATCTTGTCGCAGGTGCCTGCATCGACCAGCGTCCAGGCGTTGCCCTGATAATCGACAGTCGACGTACCGGCGCATGTGGTGCCCGGACCGGCGGCGCAGTCATTCTGGCCAGCCAGCGACACGCCATAGCACTTTTCCTTGGCTTGCGCATGCGCGGCAGTGGTGGTGACCGTGGCAGTCAGTGCGGCAGCGACCGCACCGGCAACTGCAAGGGTTTTTGCGGAGTTCGACATCTCGTTAAATCCTCTTTCGGTGATTTCACTCGTCTGGGGTGACGACTAGAACATAGCTATTTGGCTGCGAGCATTGAACTCACGAGGCCGTGCCTCACGGTCCCGTCAGACAATGTCATTGAAAGCCTACCCCTAACACCGTGTAAATCAAGGAAATCCGGGCGAAAAACAAAGAACCGGCCCCGCAGGAGGGCCGGTTCCTACGCGTGATTTTGCCGATTGTTACAATTGATCTGGCGGGGTTGCCGCGCGTTTGAGCTCAATTGTTACATCCGAAAGCGGCTGCACGCTGGTCTTTTTCTCGCCCAGACGACGAACACTGACGGTGCGCTCCTCGACCTCGCGGTGACCGATGGCCAGAATGACCGGTACCTTGCCGACCGAATGCTCGCGGACCTTGTAGTTGATCTTTTCATTGCGGATGTCGGCTTCGGCCCTCACGCCAGCGGCGCGCAGTTCGGCCACGACCTCGTTCACATAGGCATCCGCCTCGGAGGTGATTGAGGCCACGACCACCTGACGCGGGGCCAGCCAGAAGGGCAGCTTGCCTGCATGTTCCTCGATCAGGATGCCGATGAAGCGTTCGAACGAGCCAAGGCAGGCGCGGTGCAGCATATAGGGGCGCTGCTTGGAGCCATCGGCGGCGACATAAGTCGCGCCCAACCGTTCCGGCAGGTTCGGGTCAACCTGGAAGGTGCCGCATTGCCAGACCCGTCCGATCGCGTCGGTCAGATAGAAATCCAGCTTGGGCCCGTAGAACGCCCCATCGCCCGGTTCCAGCGTAAACTCACGCCCCGTCGCCTTGATCGCACCTTCCAGCGCGCCTTCGACGTGATCCCAGCTTTCATCGCTGCCGACGCGCTTTTCGGGACGGGTGGCGAATTTGATCTCGAACTTCTCAAAGCCGAGGTCCTTGTAGACATCGGCGAGGAAGTTGATGAACTTCGCGCATTCGTCCTGAATCTGATCTTCGGTACAGAAGATATGGGCATCGTCCTGAGTAAACCCACGCACGCGCATGATCCCATGCAATGCGCCCGAGGGCTCATAGCGCGAGCACGAGCCGAACTCGGCCAGCCGCAGCGGCAGATCGCGATAGGATTTCAGGCCCTGATTGAACACCTGTACATGGCAGGGGCAGTTCATCGGTTTGAGCGCGTTGACTGCCTTTTCCTTGGCATGTTCTTCCTCGACCTCGACGATGAACATGTGCTCCTGGTACTTGTCCCAGTGGCCCGAGGCCTCCCACAGTTTGCGGTCGACGATCTGGGGCGTATTGATCTCGTTATAGCCGCCCGCGCGCTGTTTGCGGCGCATGTAATCCTGCAGGCTGGTGTAGATCGTCCAGCCATTGGGGTGCCAGAAGATCTGGCCCGGCGCCTCTTCCTGCATGTGAAACAGGTTCATCTCGCGACCCAGCTTGCGGTGGTCGCGCTTGGCGGCCTCTTCCAGCATGTGCAGATGCGCTTTGAGCTTTTCCTTGCCGGTGAAGGCCACGCCATAGATACGCTGCAACATGGCGCGGCTGCTGTCGCCGCGCCAGTATGCGCCCGCAATAGACATCAGCTTGAAGGAGTCACCGGGCACCTGTCCCGTATGTTGCAGGTGTGGGCCGCGGCAGAGGTCTTGCCAATCGCCGTGCCAGTACATGCGCAGCGGCTCGTCGCCCGGGATGGCGTCGATCAGTTCGACCTTATAGGGCTCGTTGTTGTCGGTGTAGTGCTGCACGGCCTTAGCGCGATCCCAGACCTCGGTCGTGACGGGCTCGCGCTTGTTGATGATCTCTTTCATCTTCTTTTCGATCGCGCCCAGGTCTTCGGGGGTGAAGGGCTCTGCGCGGTCGAAATCATAATACCAGCCGTTTTCAATGACCGGTCCGATGGTGACTTTGGTGTCGGGCCAGATCTCCTGCACCGCCCGCGCCATGATATGGGCGAGGTCGTGGCGGATCAGCTCGTTGGCCTGATCCTCGTCCTTCATGGTGTGAATGGCGATCTGCGCGTCAGCCTCGATGGGCCATTGCAGGTCCCAGTGCTGGCCGTTCACCGTGGCCGAGATGGCCTTTTTGGCCAGCGAGGTCGATATATCGGCCGCGACCTGCGCCGGGGTGACGCCCGCGTCATAAGATCGTGCATTGCCATCGGGAAAGGTAAGAGAGACGGATTTTGAATCCAGGGCCATGATCTGGCTCTCCTCGTCGGTTTGGCGCCCACTGAACGCCCGGTTGCGGGTTATGTGTCGGGCTGATTTGGCAGGGGTTTTGGCCCATGTCAAGCATGCGCGGAGGGGCGCTGCCCCCTATCGCCATTTCCGCGCGTTTCCCCCGGACAGTCTCAGCCAAATGAAGCGCGGATCATTTCAGCGGGTCGGGGACGTGTTTGCGGATGTCGGTCGAGTAGGTCGGAGTCAGCCCCGCATCGCGCGCGACATCGGTGACATGGGCGCGGTCCTGCAGCTGGTCGAAGCTGAGCCGCGTGTCCAGCGCGCCCAAGTCATAGGCGTATTCGGGCATGTAGCCGTTGACCAGTATTCGCCAATCCATCGGCACGGCGTCAAACAACTGCCGGATCATCGACATCACGACCGTGGTGCAATTGGTTGTCAGGCTGTTGTACCATTTTGGATCGGTGGCAAGCGCGTTGGCGTGCTCGACATAGTCCACCAGCAAGGCGCGCGCATTCGCGGGCGCGGCGTTGATGCGGTAAAGCTGGACGTCCTCGCCCCGGATATTGGTGCGCAGGCCGATCAGGTCGCGCTCATCGCCTGCAAGCAGGACCAGGGTGTGATTTTTGAACGCGTCTCTCAGGGGCGAGTATTCACTGCCCTTGATGTGGCGCACCTCAGCCGACCATGCGAGATACTCGTCCCCCTCGAATCCGAAGCTGACAATCATATGGGCGATTGACGGCCCGTCCCAATGCGACATGACCAAATCCGCCGATTGCAGCTTGCTCAGATCATAACTGCGGCGTTCCCAGTTCGGGGTAAAGTCCTCCTCGGTGCGCCAGTCGAAATTGCGCACGCCGTCCAGCGTCAGCCTGTCGCCCTCGATGGTTCCGGTCACCTGCACGGCGTCATCGGGTGCCCAGTCCCGCGTGAGCGGAGGGTTGATCGACTGCCACCAAAGGCTGACCGCAATCAGAGCAGCGGCAAACCCGGCCAGCATTTTCAACCGGCCTGGCCAGATCTGGGCGATGAGCGTGGCCAATCCCAACAGGGCGAACGCCCCGGCGACAATGCCCCGGACCATTTCGGGGCCGGGCACATGAAACCAGAGGGCAAGGCTGCCCCAAAGCGTGAACAGGGCCACGCCGATCATGATCAATGCGATCAGCAGAATGCGCAGGAAGGTAAGCAGCGTGAACCCCGTCTTTGTTGCTGGCACAGTAGGGATGCTCTGAACCGGGGGCAAGCGCCAGAGGAGCGGTCGGGCCTCAGCCGGTCGCAGCCATGGCAAAGCGATGCGCCTTGCCGGTTTCCAGCCAGGTCTTGAGCCCCGAGATCATCCGGTACCAGCCATCGGCGACGCCCTCCTGTCCCGGCGGGATGTCGTAATGCTCGACCGTGAGCTTGCAATGATCCCCTTGCGGCTCGATAACATAGACGCAACGGGATGTGGGCATGCCATCGCCGTCCCAGAGCGGTTTGAACAGCATGTCGAGATAGGTTTTGGGCCGCGCCTCGGTCACGTCGATGGTCAGCATCGGCATGTTCCCGTCAACGCGGTAGGTGGTCGAGCCCCCTTGTTCCAGTGTGCCATCGGCGGATTTGGCCATGAAATGGTACTGGATGACCTCTTGCGGGTCGGTCAGTGCTAACCACAGCGCATCCTGCGTGCAGCGGATGAACGTGGCCATCATGAAATCGGGTTTTTGGGTTTCACTCATTGGGGCAGCTCCTTCGAGTTTCGCTTTCAGATCAAGCACGCCGCGCGCCGCTGGCTTGGCGCGATACGGTTCGATCCATCGGTCGATTGCCTCCTGCAGGGGCAGGGCGTTCAGATAGTGGTATTTGAACCGCCCCTTCTTGCGGGTGACGATCAGGGAGGCGTCCTCCAGCAGCTTGAGATGTTTCATCACCCCGAACCGGCTCATGTCGAGCTGGGCTTCCAGCTCGCTCAGGCTTTGCCCGTCCTTTTGGCGCAGGCTGTCCATCAGGGTCAGTCGGGCCGGGTCGGCAAGTGCCTTGAAGATCGCTTCCATGGGATTCGATTATAAGTTGCTAATTAGTCACGTGACAATATGGTAACGTAAAAATCTGCAATTGCGGTGACGCGGCAGCGCTTGCATGATCGCCACAAACAAGGAGGCAGGGATGCAGTATCTGGACACCGCGCAGGGGCGGCGGATCGCCTATCACCGAAGCGAAGGGCGCGGGCCCTGCATCGTATTTCTGGGCGGGCTGAAATCCGACATGGAGGGCACAAAGGCCGTGCATCTTGAGGCCTGGGCACAGGCGCAGGGCCGCGCTTATCTGCGGTTCGACTATTCCGGGCATGGCGAAAGCTCTGGCACATTTGAAGAGGGCTGCATCGGCGATTGGCATGAAGATACCGTCGCGGCGGTGCAGGCGCTGACGGATGGGCCGATTATTGTGGTCGGCTCCTCGATGGGCGGCTGGCAGGCCTTGCTGCTGGCGCGAGCGACGCCGGAACGGATCGCCGGGATGGTCACCATTGCAGCCGCGCCGGATTTCACCGAAGACGGTTATTGGGCTTCATTCACCGACGCGCAGAAACAGATGCTTGAGGATGCCGGGCAGGTGGAGTTGCCCTCGGATTACATGGAGCCTTACATCATCACCAAGCGGATGATTGAGGATGGTCGTCAGCGGTTGGTGCTGCGCGCGTCTTTGGAATTGCCGTTCCCTGTCAGATGCTTGCAGGGCACAGCTGATACCGCGGTCTCGACCGAAACGGCACTGCGCCTGCTGGATCATGCCACCTGCGAGGACATGCGGCTGACCCTTGTGAAGGACGCCGATCACCGGTTCTCGGACGGGCCGTGCCTGGGGATGATCGAGCAGGCGGTGCTGGATGTTCTGAGGGAGGGATGATGCGTGCCTTTGGCAGGTTTCTGGGGCGCGTTCTTTTGGTTTTGCTGGTGGCGGGCGGGCTGCTCTGGGTTTTTGGTCCGTATGAGGAGGTTGATCTCAAGGCGCGTTTTGACCCGCGCAAATTCGGCGAAGGGGTGCAGGTCTATTTCGAATCTGTCGAATCCCGCTTTGATGACATTACGGAAGGGACCGAAAAGCGGGTGATCTGGCAACCGGGCTTCAAGGAGCAGCGGACACCTTATTCGGTGTTCTACTTGCATGGCTTCTCCGCGACCTCCGAAGAAATCCGGCCTGTGCCGGACCGCGTGGCCGAGGCGCTGGGCGCCAATCTGGTCTATACGCGTCTGCGCGGGCATGGGCGTGGCAGTGCGGCATTTGCGGATGGCAACGCCACCGCCTGGATGCAGGATGTCGCCGAGGGGCTGGCGGCGGCGCGCGCCAGTGGCGACAAGGTGGTGGTGGTCGCAACCTCTACCGGGGGGACGCTTGCTACGGCTGCGGCGCTTGATCCCGAGCTCAATCAGAACGTCGCTGCGATGGTGCTGGTGTCGCCCAATTTCGGGATCAACGACCCGATGGCATGGGTTCTGACGTTGCCAGCGGCACGGTATTGGCTGCCGTTGATCATGGGACAGGAAAGCGGTTTCGAGCCACGCAACGCGGGGCAGAGGAAATACTGGACCACCTCCTATGGCTGGCCCCCGGTTTTGACGATGGCCGCGCTGGTCAAAAAAGTGGTGACACTGGATGTATCGCAGGCTAATGTTCCCGTATTGTTCCTGTTTTCGAATGAGGATCGCGTCGTGCGGCCAGACCGAACGCGAGAGGTGGCGGATCGCTGGGGCGGACCGGTCACGATCGAGACTGTGACGATGGGCGAAGGTGACGATCCCTACGCCCATGTCATTACAGGCGATATCATGTCGCCGGGTCAGACGGATGCGGCAGTTGCGGCGATCCTGAGCTGGTTGCAGACAAACGGAGTGGAATGATGGACCAACGCGTCAGCCTGATCACGGTCGGCACCAAGGATATGGAGGGCTCGGCGCGGTTCTATGAAGCGCTGGGCTGGCAACGTGTCGAGACACCGGATGGCGTGATCGCCTTTGATCTGATCGGCCAGGTGCTGGGGCTTTACCCGTTGGAAAAGCTGGCCGAGGATATTGGTTGCGCCGCAGATGATCTGGGGCAGGGCGCCACGACGCTCAGCTATAATTGCGCTGCAAAAGAGCAGGTTTCCGAGGTATTGACCGCTGCCGACGCAGCCGGAGCCACGATCCTGAAACCCGCCAGCGATGTCTTCTGGGGCGGCCATCACGGCTATTTCCGCGCGCCAGAGGGCACGGTCTGGGAAGTGGCGCATAACCCTTTCTCGGCACTGGGGCCAAATGGCGAGTTCCGCTGGAACGGCTACGGCTGATGCGTCCGCCCCGCAGCATGTGGAGCCTTGAGACGCTGGGCCGCGTGCGTCTGTCGAAGTATTTCTACATGCGCGAATTTCTCTATTCCGAGATCGGCAATTTCCACCAGATCCGGAACATCCCCGAAAACCCGGACCTGGCCATCGAGACGGGCCGTGCATTCTGCGAGACCTTGCTGGACCCGCTGGAGGAAACCTTTGGCCGCGTCGCGATCCGCTCGGGCTATCGCGCGCCCGCGCTGAACCGGTTCGGAAATGAGAACAAGCTGAATTGCGCCCGCAATGACAATCCGATGGAGTGCCATATCTGGGATATCGCCACGGGTGATGCCCGTGTGGCGGGCGCGTCGATCGTGATCCCGTGGTTTGCCGATCACTATGCCAAGGGACGGGACTGGCGCGATCTGGCCTGGTGGATGCATGATCATCTGGATTATTCCGAGATCTGGTTCTTCCCCAAGCTCTGTGCCTTCAACCTGGTCTGGCGACCGCAGCCGCTGCGCCGGATCGACAGCTATATCGCCCCGCGCGGCTGCTTGCTGCGCCCCGGTGCTGATCCCGGAGAAACACCGGCAGAGCGGCGTGCCCGATATGGCGATTTTCCGCCCTTTCGTGGGCTGACCCTGCCTTAGACGGGCTTGCCCGTGGATGGGAAAACCCGCATCTTGCCCTCAAGCAACGAAAAGAGGGCAGGGTGGAAGTTTGCGACCAACACGGCAGGGTGCAGCGTGACTGAACCGCTGGTGTTTCTGACCGGTCTGATGTGCGATGCGCGGGTGTTCAGCGCGCAGTTTCTGGATCTGTCCTCTGACCGCGCGGTCACCGTTGCGCCTACATCTATGGGCGAACGGGTCGAGCAGATCGCCTCGGACCTGCTGGGACAATTGCCGCGTCGCTTCGCACTGGCCGGGCACAGCATGGGCGCGATCATCGCGATGGAGATCTATCGCCGCGCGCCGGACCGGGTCGCACGGCTATGCCTGATCTCGACCGACAGTTTCGCCGACACGCCGCAGATCGCCGCCGCCCGCGAACCGCTGATTGTTGGCGCCCGCAGCGGGCGTCTGGATGAGGTAATGCGCGAGGCGCTGCCGCCGGAGGTGCTCGCGGAGGGACCACTCCGCGCCGAGATATATGAGTTTATCCACGCCATGAGTGCCCGTCAGGGTCCGGAAGTATTCGTCCGTCAGATGCGCGCACTGCAACGCCGTCCCGATCAGCAGGCGACCCTGCGCAAAATCTCGGTGCCGACGCTGGTGCTCTGCGGGGCGCAGGACACCCTGACCCCGGTGAAACGGCATGTGTTCATGTCAGAGCTGATCCCGACCGCCACGTTGCGCATTCTGGAGGATGCCGGGCACTTCCCGATGCTGGAAGCGCCGGCCGCAGTGACCGAAGCGTTGCGCGATTGGCTGGCGATCCCTCAGAACCCGGCCTGACGGCCGGGGCGGACTCGGAGGGAAGCGGTATCAGGCGGCGTTTGTATTGGCCGCTTTGCGTACCTTGCCGCCCTTGCTGTTGTCATTCATGAAATCGATGACCAGCGGGCGGATATTGTCGCGCCAGCTGCGGCCAGCGAAAATGCCGTAGTGGCCGGCACCGGGTTCCACATGGCTGGCCTTCTTACTCTCGGGCAGGCCGGTGCACAGATCAAGCGCGGCGATACATTGGCCCGGTGCGGAAATGTCGTCTTGCGCCCCTTCGACCGTCTTGACCGCCACGTCGGTGATCTTGCTCATATCCACCTTGCGCCCCGCCACGATAAATTCATTGCGCGCGATCTCACGGTTCTTGAAGACACGCTCGACCGTGGACAGGTAGAATTCGGCAGGCATGTCCATCACCGCCAGATATTCATCATAGAAGCGGTTATGGGCGTCATGATCAGAGGCTTCGTTGCGCATGACACGCTGGATCTGATCGACGAAGGCCTGGGTGTGACGGTCCCCGTTCATCGACATGAACGAGGCAAGCTGCAACAGGCCCGGATAGACCAGCCGACCAACGCCCTTGTATTTGAAGCCAACCCTCTGGATCATCGTCTCTTCGAGCTGGCCCATGGTGACGCGGCGGCCGAAATCGGTCACGTCGGTGGGAGTGGCATCGGGGTCCACCGGACCGCCGATCAGCGTCAGTGACGAGGGCTGCGCCTTGGGGTCCTGCTCGGCCAGATAGGCGGTTGCGGCCAGGGTCAGCGGGGCGGGCTGGCAGACGGCGACAACATGGGTGTCGGGCCCCAGCTCACGCATGAAATCAACCAGGTAAAGCGTGTAATCCTCGATGTCGAACTTGCCTGCCGAAACCGGGATGTCGCGCGCGTTGTGCCAGTCGGTGATATAGACTTCGCAGTTCACCAGCAGGCTCTTCACAGTCGAGCGCAGCAGCGTTGCGTAGTGACCGGACATCGGCGCGACCAGAAGCACCTTGCGCGGTTGCGTTTTGCGACCATTCACCTTGAAATGAATCAGGTCGCCAAAGGGACGTTCGACAACCGTTTCGATCTCGACCAGATGATCCTTGCCATCCTCGCAGGTAAAAGTCCGGATGCCCCAGTCGGGTTTCACGATCATGCGCTGATAGGTGCGCTCGGTGACCTCACCCCAGGCCGCTATCCAGCTGAACACAGGGTTTGGGGCCATGGCAAAGACAGGATAGGAGGCCATCGACCGGGCCGAGGCACCCAACCACTGGTTGGTATTCCTGATGGTCTCCATCAGGTCGTAGGTCATCATGTATCGCATGATCTATCCCTCTTGTGCTATGGCTTATACACGAGGTAGCGCGTTGCTTTGCGCTGCCCCGGGCTGAACATTATTCTGCACAGCAGCGAGACTATGAGGAATTCCTTAAAATGACAACAAGCGAAGACCTGCCTTCAGAGATTTCGCAAGAAAGCTTTGATAAGCTGAAAGAAAATCTGGAAAAGGTAGAGGGCCTGTCGAAAAGGTTAATTGAGGTAATGTCCAATAAGTCCGGACATAATCCCGCTCTGGATGGGCCGAATCAAGAAATTTTCGCAAAGGCAGCAACAACCTATTTGTCCGAGGCGCTGCAGAATCCCTCGAAGATCCTGGAACATCAGATCGAGTTCTGGAGCAAATCCGTTCTGAATTTTGCCGAAGCCCAGCGGGCGCTGCTGACCGGTGAGGCCAAGGATGATGATGATCCCGCCGACCGGCGGTTTTCCAATCCGATGTGGAAAACCAATCCTTATTTCCGGTTGGTCAAGCAACAGTATCTGACCACCACCAAAACGATCGAGGCGGCGGTTTCTGCGGCTGAGGATGCCGACGTTATCCAAAACCGCCGATTGAACTACTTCGCCCAGCAGATCATCGATCTGATGGCGCCGACCAACTTCCTGGCCACCAACCCGGACGCGTTGGAAAAGGCGGTCGAGACCGAGGGTGAGTCGCTGATCCGCGGGCTGGAAAACCTGGTCTCTGATCTTGAGGCCAATGACGGCGAGCTCACCGTGCGGCTGGCCGATGAGTCTGCGTTTGAGCTAGGCGGTAACATCGCGACGACGCCCGGAGAGGTGGTCTATCGCAACCGGATGATGGAACTGATCCAATACGCTCCGGCCACCGAGACCGTGCATGAGATCCCTATCGTCCTGTTCCCGCCCTGGATCAACAAATTCTACATCCTCGATCTCAAGGCGCAGAACAGTCTGATCAAATGGGTGACCGAGCAAGGCTATACGTTGTTTGTGGTCAGTTGGGTCAATCCGAACCGATCGCACGCTGATGTTGGAATGGAAGACTATATTCAGGATGGGTTCCTGACCGCGATCGAGACCGTCAAAGAGATCTGTGGCGTCAAGCAGGTGAACGCGGTTGGCTATTGTATCGCGGGCACGACGCTCAGCCTGACACTGTCACTGCTCAAACAGCGGGGCGATAAGTCGATCAAGTCGGCAACCTTCTTTACCGCGCTGACAGATTTCTCGGATCAGGGCGAATTCACACCCTTCCTGCAGGATGATTTCATTGATGCCATCGAAGAAGAGGTGAACAAGCAGGGCGTGTTGCGATCCTTCATCATGGCGCGCACGTTTTCCTACCTGCGGTCGCGCGATCTGATCTATGGTCCGGCGATCCGCAACTATATGATGGGCGAGACGCCACCGGCTTTTGACCTGCTCTATTGGAACGGGGACGGTGCGAACCTTCCTTCAAAGATGGCGATCGATTATCTGCGCGGCCTCTGCCAGCGCAACGAGTTCACCACAACCGGCATCGAGATGATGGGCCATACGCTGCATGTGCGCGATGTGACGGTGCCCCTGATGGCGATCACCTGCGAGACAGATCACATCGCCGCCTGGAAAGATTGCTACCGCGGGGTGCAGATGATGGGGTCGCGGTCCAAGACATTCGTGGTTTCGGAGTCGGGTCATATCGCCGGTATCGTCAACCCGCCTAGCAAGGACAAATACGGCCATTACACCAATGCCGATCTGAAACCCGATCATGAGGGTTGGATGAAAGGCGCGACATACAACAAGGGCTCTTGGTGGCCTTTGTGGGAGGCGTGGCTGAAGAAGCGGTCAGGCAAGCAGGTTCCGGCCAGAACTCCGGGTGATTCGGCATATAAACCCTTGGCGCCGGCGCCCGGGACTTACGTGAGGGCCTCTGCAAAGGTCTGACTTACATAGGAAATCAAAAATATTCTGCGGTGCAGCGAGAAAAATCTTGCAATGCTGCGCCGCAGCATTCATATTCGTCTCAAGCCGAAGGACTCGGGGTGGGCCCGGACCCGGCAATTAGGATTGAGACAATGGCTAAGACGCAAGACTTCACCACTATCATCAAAGACACCATGGGCGCATTCCCGGTTGACACCGCGGCGTTCGAAGACGCTTTCAAAACCACCACCAACCTGAGCGAAAAGCTGTCGGGTGTTGCTCTGGAAGCTGCTGAAAAATCGGCAGAGATCTCCAGCAAGTGGACCAAAGACACCCTGGCCAAACTGGGCGACTACTCCAAAGCCAAGGCAGAGCCGGCCGACTACGCCAAAGCCGCAACCGACTTCGCCTCCTCCTCGGCCGAAGTTGCTGCTGAAAACCTGGCCGCCTTCGCTGAAGTTGCGAAAAAAGTACAGATGGACACCGTCGAGCTGCTGATGGCTGCTGGCAAAGACATCACCGAAGATGCAACCGCCGCCGTCAAAAAAGCGACCAACGACGTGACCGCCGCTGCCAAGAAAGCAGGCGCGAAGTAATCGCTAACGAAAAATTGCGCCCTTTCCTCCCATTTAGGTGCAATTTCTCTGGGCAGGTCGCAAGACCTGCCCTTTTTGTATTCAGACGGGCACTTCCCTTTTCTGCTGCGCTCGCATAGTCTTTTGCTGCATCGCATCAATACCGGGGAGGGATATGGGTGGCCGAACAGGAAAAGCCGTTGCTGATCAAGCGGTATGCCAGCCGCAGACTCTACAACACTGAAACCAGCGACTATGTCACGCTGGAAGACATCGCAGGTTTCATTCGCGATGGGCGCGAAGTTCAGATTGTCGATCTCAAATCCGGTGACGACCTGACCCGGCAATACCTCCTCCAGATCATTGCCGAACATGAAAGCAGGGGCGAGAACGTGCTGCCGGTCAATGTGCTGAATGACCTCGTGCGCAGCTACATGCTGCCCGGCGGCGGGATGATGCCGCAATTCCTGCAAAGCTCGTTCGACATGCTGCGTGAAAGCCAGTCCAAGGTGATGCAGAACATGAACGCCATGAATCCAATGGCGCAGATCCCCGGCTTTGACGCGCTCAAGGCGCAGCAGCAGGCCTTCCTCAAGGCGATGACCGGCGGATTGTCGGGCAATTGGTCCGGCCCGGCGCAGGACGCCGAAGAGACCGAGGAGTCCTCGGGCGAGGATCTGGACGAGATCAAGAAGCAACTGGCCGAGCTTCAGAACAAGCTTTCGAAGCTAAGCTGATCATGCCTGCGATGCGCCTGCTTGCAGGGGCACTTGCGCTTGCCGTCACAACCGGATTTGCCGACGCCCAGAACCTGTGCCTGCTGGGACCGGATTTGGCGAGGGATTGCGCGCCCATCCGTGAACGGCCATTGCTGGATGCGGCCAGCGCGCCGTGGCGCGCCATTGGCCGGGTGAATTTCGCCAGCACCGACATCCGACAGCATTGCACCGGGGTTCTGGTCGCCGACCGGCTGGTGCTGACAGCGGCGCATTGTCTTTACAACGGGGCCCGCAAACGCTGGATACCGCCCAGCAGCATCCGCTTTGTCGCCGGGTATCAGCGGGGCGAGGCGCAGGCGGTGTCGCAGGTCCTGGATTATGTGACCGACCCGGCCCAGGATGTGCAGAGCCGTGATTTTACGCCGATGACCATCGCCGATTGGGCGGTGCTGATCCTTGAGGACCCGATCGGGCAGCAACTCGGCAGCCTGCCGATTGCCGATCCCGCGCGGGCCGTCGCTGCCTTGAACGTGGCGGGCTATTCCGGCCTTCGCCCCCATGTGCTGAGCCGCGCCGGACCGTGCGAACCGCAGGCACCGCGCCAGTTGCGCGAGGTTGCGATACTGGATTGCCCGATCATGCAGGGCGATTCCGGCGCGCCCTTGCTGGTGGAGGGCGCGGATGGGCCGGAAGTGGTGGGGATCCTGTCACAAGGCCGTGCGACACCGGACGGCGCGCGTGGCGTTTTTTTGGGTAGCCAGTTGTTCCAGCGTGGGCTGGCGCGCGCCCGCGATCAGGTGCCGTAGGCGCGCACCGGACCGGTCGCATCCTCCATCGCGGCCAGCAGAATTCCTGCGATCAGGTCAAGCTCGTCACGGGTCAATCGAACCGGCAGGCGCACATCACAAGCGCGCATCAGCATGGCACGGGTTTGCGGCAGCTCGACCTGTTCGGGCAGGAACTGCCAGTTCCAGAAGGCGCGAGCATTGTCCTCGCTCAACCCGAATACCTGCACCTTGACCCCGCGCTCGGCGGCCGCTGCGGCAAAGGCGCGGGTTTCGCTGTCATCCAGCTCCACCAGATTGAACTGGATCGAATCCGGCGCGCGTTTCTCCGGCGCCAGCGGCGCGGGCACGTCGATATGGGTTGAGGTGTTCAACTGCTCTGCCACATAGTCGTGGTTGGTCAGACCGTCGCGCACCCGTCGCGCCAGTTCCGGCAGTTGCGGGCGGATCACCACCGCGCTCAGATTGCTCATCCGCAGGTTATAAAGCGGCAGCTTGTTCTGCCAGCGGGCAAAAGCCTGTTCCAGATCGGGGGTGTTCTCGCCATGCGGGCCTTTGTGCTTTTGCCAGTTATGCTCATAGGCGCCTGACATGATGACGGCGCGCGCGATCAGATCGGCATCATCGGTGATCAGGATACCGCCTTCGCCCGCATTGATCATCTTGTAGGACTGGAACGAGAAGCAGCCGACCTTGCCAATGGTGCCGATATTGCGGCCATGCCACGTGGTGCCCAGCGAATGGGCCGCGTCCTCGATCACCGGGATGTCGCGCGCCTTACATAGCGCCATGATCGCATCCATGTCCGAGGTATGGCCCCGCATATGGCTGATGATCACCGCCTGCACGCTGTCCAGCTTGGCCTCGAAGTCGACCATATCGATGCGATAATTCTCACCAACCTCGCAGAGCACCGGAATGCAATCGGCATGCACCACCGACGAGGGGACGGCGGCAAAGGTGAAGCCGGGGATCAGCACCCGCGCATCACGCGGCAAGTCCAACGCTTTGAGCGACAGGAACA
The DNA here is from genome assembly GCF_041537905.1 of Ruegeria jejuensis. Classification (NCBI taxonomy): domain Bacteria; kingdom Pseudomonadati; phylum Pseudomonadota; class Alphaproteobacteria; order Rhodobacterales; family Roseobacteraceae; genus Ruegeria; species Ruegeria jejuensis. The sequence goes on from NZ_JBGRUO010000002.1 coordinate 257,462, forward strand.
GCGCCGCCGAGCAGGAGGAGACCGCCAGCGCATATTTCGATCCTAGCAATTCGGCAAATTCCGCCTCAAGCAGGGAGACTGGCGCGTCTTGCGGGGCGGTATAGCGGAACAGGTCGCCCGAGTGCAAAAGCGCGTCGATCGCGTCGCGGGCCGCTGCGGGAATGGGTTCAGCTTCGTGGACGTTGGGAGCCTGCATCAGATTTGGCCTTGCTTAATCTATCTTTTCGAAAACATAAAACTAATGCAGAGTCGTGCCAAGACCCTTCGCGGCGAGGCGGCGAAATTTCACCAATCTTTCACAGAGGGCAGGCTGGGCACTTCAGACGTTCAGCAGCAGATGTTCCCGTTCCCAGGGCGAGATGACCTGTAGGAACTCTTCGTATTCCGACCGTTTCACGATGCCATAGACCCGGGCAAAATCTGGACCCAGCACCTGATGCAGCGCCTCGGCCTGATCGAACAGGTCCAGAGCCTGTCCCATCACCTGCGGAATATCACCGTCACCCTCATAGGCATCGCCATAGAACTGGCGTCTGGGGCGTTCCTGCTGGGTCAGCCCCAGATAGCCACAGGCCAAGGAAACCGCGATGCCCAGATAGGGGTTGCAATCCATCCCGGCGATACGGTTTTCCACCCGCCGACTTTCCGGCCCCGACAGAGGCACGCGGATGCCGGTGGTGCGGTTGTCGCGCGCCCATTCCAGGTTGATCGGCGCGGCCTGATCCTTCACGTAGCGACGGTAGGAGTTCACATAAGGCGCCATCACCGCCAGCGCGGCGGGCAGATGGGTCTGCAACCCCGCGATGAAGTGATAAAAAGCATCCGTCTCGCCACCTTGCGGCCCCGAAAAGACGTTGTTGCCGGTTTCCATATCGATCAGCGAGTGATGGATGTGCATGGCTGATCCGGGCTCGTTGGCAATCGGCTTGGCCATGAAGGTGGCAAAGCAGTCATGGCGCAGCGCTGCCTCGCGGATCAAGCGTTTGAAATAGAACACCTCGTCGGCCAGCTTGACCGGGTTGCCATGGCGCAGGTTGATCTCCAACTGTCCCGCGCCGCCTTCCTGGGTGATGCCGTCGATCTCGAAGCCCTGTGCCTCGGCGAAATCATAGATATCGTCGATGACCGGCCCGAACTCGTCCACTGCCGTCATCGAATAGGCCTGGCGCGCGGCAGCGGGGCGGCCCGAGCGGCCCATCATCGGCTTGATTTCATGGGCGGGGTCGAGGTTGCGGGCGACCAGAAAGAACTCCATCTCGGGCGCGACGACCGGTTTCCACCCCTTCTTGTGGTACATCTCGACCACGCGTTTGAGCACATTGCGCGGGCTGAACGGGATCGCGTTGCCGTCGCGGTCATAGGCGTCATGGATCACCTGCAACGTCCAGTCGCCGGTCCAGGGGGCGGCGGTGGCGGTGGACATGTCCGGTTTCAGGATCATGTCTTTTTCGATAAACCCGTCCTCGTCGGCAGCCTCACCCCAGTCGCCGGTGATGGTCTGGTAAAAGATGCTGTCGGGCAGATGGAAATAGTCCTGGCGTGCGAATTTCGAGGCGGGTACCGCCTTGCCGCGCGCGATGCCGGGCAGGTCCGAGATGATGCATTCCACCTCGTCCAGCCTGCGCCCGTCCAGATAGGCGCGCGCGGCGTCGGGCAGGGTCTTGATCCAGTCGCTCATGAGGTCCTCGCTGCACGAAAGAAGGCGCCAATCCGCCGCGCTATTATGTCGTTGTCGATGGGGTCGGACAGCCGTGCTTCGGCGGCGTCCAGGATCGGGTCGGGCACGATGCCGCGCCCGCGTGCCGCCATCAGATCGTGGACGAATGCGTTTTCGAACTCGGGATGGGCCTGAATGGTCCAGATGTGGTCGCCATAGGTCAGCATGGCATTTTCGCAGAAGGCATTGCTGGCGGTCAGGCGGGCGGCATCGGGGCGGCGCGTAACCTGATCCTGATGCCAGGCATTCAGTGTGAGCGTGTCCTCTCCCTCGGTGTAATCCGTGGGGCCAACCGCCCAGCCGCCTTCGAATTTTTCGACCGTACCGCCCAAAGCCTGTGCGATGATCTGGTGGCCGAAACAGATGCCGACCAGCGGCACGCCTTTGTCATGGATGTCGCGGATCAGCGCTTCCAGTGGCGGTATCCAGGCGTGATCCTCATAGGCCCCATGCCGCGAGCCCGAGATCAGCCAGCCATCCGCGTCGCCGGGCCCGTCGGGAAAAACACCGTCGACCACGGGGTAAGAGACAAAGTCAAAGCCCTGATTTTTCAGAAGAGCGGGGTAGAGCCGGTCATAGTCGCCATGGGTTTCGACAATGCTATCAGCCAGATGCCCTGCCTGCAGTAGTCCGATTTTCATAAGTCACCGATTGAGATTGGCCCGACGGTAGTGGAGCGTCAATTTGCTGGCAAGGGATCAGACGCATTCCACATAGCTGCGCCAATGGGTTTCAGGCGGGCGGGTAGCAAAACCCGCAATCTCCTGCCGCTTGGTCAGGCACAGGTTGCGGATCAGGTCCGGCTTGAAAACCCTTGCGATCAGCGGGTCGCGTTCAAACAGGGTCACGGCAACCTCAAGCGAGGTGCAAAGCTGCGGCAGCCCATCGATTTCATAGGCGTTGCCCGAGATGGGCGCGAGGGGTGAGGTCTGATCTTCGATTCCGGTCAGCGCGGCCCCCAGCAAGGCCGAGAGCAGCAGGTAGGGGTTGATATCGGCCCCGGCCACGCGATGTTCGATCCGGCGCGCGGCGGGGGGACCGCCGGGGATGCGGATGGCGGCGGTGCGGTTCTCATAGGCCCAGCAGAGGCCGGTGGGCGCATGTGCACCGGGCACCAACCGGTCATAGGAATTGCCATGCGGTGCGAAGATCAGGTTTGAGGCCGGGGCTGCCGCCAAGCAACCCGCCACCGCATGGCGCAGCGTGTCGGTGCCCTCAGCGCTGCCATCATCGAAGATATTGCGCCCGTCGCGATCCAGAACCGAGAAATGCACATGCATCCCGTTGCCCGCATCCTCGGCATAGGGTTTGGCCATGAAGCTGGCGGCAAAGCCGTGCTTGCGCGCCAACCCCCGCGCCAGCGTCTTGAACAGCCACGTATCGTCGGCGCAGCGCATTGCGTACTGATGGGTCAGGTTGACCTCGAACTGGCCGATGCCGCTTTCCGATATCCCCGCCTGTGCTGGAATATCCATTGCCGCGCAGGCGTCGTAGAGATCGTTGAAGAACCCCTCGAACCCGTCCATCTCGGCCAGGGATAACACCGCAGGGTGTTCCAGCCGCTGGCCGGTCAGCGGGTTGAGCGGCGGGCGCAAGCTGTCGCCACTGGCATCAACCAGGGTGAATTCCAGCTCGGTGGCGGCCAGAACTGTCCAGCTGCGCGCGGCGTAACGATCCAATACCCGGGCCAGCGCATGGCGCGGGTCCCCGTCAAAGGCTGTACCGTCCTCATTATGCAGCACCATCGGGACCAGCGCAGTCTCTGCCTGTGCCCAAGGCGCGGGCACGACGCCGCGCTCGGTAGGGCGCAGGATGCCATCGGCATCACCGGTTTTGAACAGCAGCGGGCTGTCAGCGATATCGGCCCCCCAGAGATCGACATTCGCCGCCGATAGCGGCATCCGCAGCGCACCGCTCTCCAGCTTGGCCCCGTAAGCGCCGGGCACCCATTTGCCGCGCATCTGACCGTTCAGATCGCAGGTCGCGACGCGGAAATGGCGCAGCTCTGTCAGATCCATGCGAGGTCCTTCAGCGCGCCAGATTCAGCCGCAGCCGCAGCTTTTTCTTCTGGGCCTGCGGCAGGTGCCGGTTCAGCCGGGTGTTGATCCGCCCGAACCCCCAGACGATGAACAGCGTGAACAGGATGAAATAGAAGGCCAGGATCGGGTAGGGGATGAACGGGTTGAAGGTCTTGTCCGCGAAATAGCTGGCATAATAGAGCGCATCGCCCTCCTGCCGCCAAGCCGGGAAGGCCGAGAAGAAGACCAGCGTCGTGGCTTGGAACAGAAAGATCGCCTCATTCGTGTAAGCAGGCCAGGCCAGCCGCAGCATGGTGGGCCAGATCACCCGGCGGAACCGTGCCCAGCCGCTCAGGCCATAGGCATCAGCAGCCTCGACATCGCCCTTGGGGATCGACCGCAGCGCGCCGTAGAAAATCTCACCCGAATAGGCAGCGGTGTTCAGGAACAGCACGATCAACGCGCCCAGCCAGGCCGAGGTGAAGGCGTCAAACATCGGGTAGGACTTCTTCAGCGACAGGAACAGGAAATAGGCAAAGAAGAACTGGATAAAGAGGGGCGAGCCGCGGAACAGAAAGATGAACCATTCCGCCGGTTTGCGGATCATGCGCTTCTTCGAGGATTTGCCCACTGCCAGTGCGGTGGCCAGCAGGAATCCGGTGACCAGTGCCATGATCCCGAAATAGATGTTCCACACCATGCCCGAGCCGATCAGGGTGAACTGCTCACACAGGGTGAAATCCGAGGTCGGCAGGCGTTTCTCGCCAATACCAATTGAGCGCAGCCCGTAATCCTGAATGGTCTGGATACAGTCCTTCATGCCGTCACCTGCTTGCGCAATGCCTCACCGCCTGTGGTCGCCTGCCCGTGGCTCAGCCGCACCATCAGCTTTTCCAGAACGATCTCTGACACCCGAGTGAAGCCCAGATAAAAGATCAACAGGAACAGGAAATACCACATGCGCCAGTCGGGATGGGGATAGTCGGTGAACCGCGAGGTCTTGGTGCCGCCCAGCTCGCGCGCCCAGTAAACGATATCTTCGATGCCCAGAAGGAACAGCAGTGGCGTGGCCTTGATCAGCACCAGCCACAGATTGCTGAGGCCGGGCAGGGCATAGACCCACATCTGCGGCACCAGCACCCGCCAGAAGGTCTGGCGGCGTGACATGCCATAGGCCTCGGCGGTCTCAAGCTGGGCATGGGGCACCGCGCGCATGCCACCATAAAGCACATTTGCGGCAAAAGCGCCGAAGACGATCGAGAAGGTGATCACCGCCAGAAAGAAACTATAGGTTTGATGCACCCATTCCGGGGCGGACCCCAGCGGCAGCTTTGCGTTCGAGCAGACGAGGAAATCATTGCCTTGCCGCACCGGATCGGTCCATTCGGGGCACAGAATCTGATGGCGCATCCATTCAAAGCCCTGATCCAGCGCAATCACGAAAAACAGGAAAAAGGCGATATCAGGTACACCGCGCACGATGGCGATATAGCCTTTGCCCAGCCAACTGACCGGAAGGACATGTGACCGCGCCGCCATCGCGCCGGCAAAGCCGAAGCTCAGCGCGACCGGGGCTGTGATCGCCAGCAGGGCCAGCACCTTCACGAAGGACAGGTAGAAGGACATGTGCACGCCGTTGGTCAGATAGCAGGAAAACCAGCGAAACGTGCCAAGAGCGTCAGGATCGGCGCAGTAGGAAAACATGTGTCAGCTTTCAAAGACCGGAGCAGACCTGTCGGAAACCTCCGGGACGGGTCCGGCACGCAGAGCGCCGAACCCGGGGAGCAATGTCTTAGTTGGTGACGACAGAGCCGTCCTCGCCGTAGTGAACAGCGTCGTCGCCGAACCATTTCTTGATCAGCGCGGTCAGTGAGCCATCTGCCTTCATCGAGGTGATCGCGTTGTCGAGCTTGCCCTTAAGCTCAGCATCCGATTCCCGCACACCGACGCCGATCCCGGACCCCAGCGCGACATCTTCGCCAACAAACATCAGCTCGCCATTGGATTCCTCGACGATCGGCACGAGGAAGTCCTTGTCGGCAAAGACCGCCGAGGCTTCGCCGTTGCGGACAGCGGCGATGGTTTCTTCGGGAGTCGCGAATTCAACCAGGGTCGCACCGCTATCGGCGACAAAACCGGCCTGCAGGGTCGCGGTCTGAGCAGAGACCACATCCATGATGTCCGCATCGGCGCTTGCCGCGACATAGGCCGAGGCCGCTGGCGGGAAGTAGTCCTGGGTAAAGTCGATGACCTCATCCCGCTCGGGTGTGATCGACATGCCGGCGATGATGGTGTCGTAGTTGCCCGAGACCAGATTCGGAATGATCGAATCCCAGTCATTCTTGACCCATTCGCAGGTCAGCCCGGCGCGCTTGCACAGCTCATCGCCCACTTCGCGCTCGAACCCGTCAACCTCGCCCGCATCATTGATGAAGTTATACGGAGGATAGGCGCCCTCGGTGCCCATCCGCACAGTGTCGGCCATCGCCATACCAGCGCTCAGCGCCAGTGCGGCTGTCGTCAGGATCAGTTTTTTCATGATTGGTCTCCCCTTATTAGGTCGTGTTTTGATTTATGCAGCCTGCGTGGCGGAAAGGAAGCCCCGCAAGCGTTCGGATTTGGGTGCGCCGAACAGTTTTTCCGGGCTGCCCTCTTCTTCGATCAGCCCTTGATGCAGGAACACCACGTGGCTGGAGATGTCGGCGGCCATCTTCATGTCATGGGTGACGATGATCATCGTGCGGCCCTCGGCGGCCAGATCCTTGATCACCTTGATCACTTCCTGCTCAAGCTCGGGGTCAAGCGCGGAGGTCGGCTCGTCAAACAACAGCGCCTCGGGCTCCATGCACAAGCCCCGCGCGATGGCGGCGCGCTGCTGCTGGCCGCCCGATAGCTGCGCCGGGTAGACATCGCATTTGTCGCCGATACCAACTTTGTGAAGGTATTTGCGTGCACTCTCCTCGACCTCGTGGCGGTCGCGGCCCAGCACGGTCACCGGCGCCTCCATCACGTTTTGCAGGATGGTCATGTGGGCCCACAGATTGAACTGCTGGAACACCATGCTCAGATTGGTGCGGATGCGCAGCACCTGTTTGGGATCGGCCGGGTGGCGGTGGTGCCCATGGCCGTGCCAGCGCACTGGCTCATCCTTGAACAGAATCTCGCCCTCCTGGCTGTGTTCCAGCAGGTTGCAGCAGCGCAGAAGCGTGGATTTTCCCGACCCCGACGATCCGATCAGCGAGACAACGTCGCCACGATGCGCTGTGACATCCACCCCTTTGAGCACTTCGAGCTGGCCAAAGCTCTTATGCAGGTTCCTGATCTGGATGACGGGCGCACTGTCTGACACGATTGGTCCGGATGTTGTGAATTGTTAGTGCGTTACTACGTCGCAAAAACTGGCGCATTGCAATGCGCAAAACGCAAAAACAGCGCCAATATGCGCCGAATTGACCATCGGTAAGCTTGAAATCGGCGCATTCTTAATCGCCCGCCAAAGCTGGTGACCACCACGCAAGAGCGGGTATTAACTGCGTGCGGCTTTGTGTCGGGCCATCGCCGAGTCGACGTCGTTTACGCCCAACAGGCTCGCAATCAGTCGCAGCAGCGAATCCTCTTCTTCGCTGCGTTCGCCATCGGCCAGCACCACCGACCAGGCTGCTTCGAGCACGGCCTTGCGGTGGTCGTAGGGTACCGCCTCCTTGATGGCGCGGGTGAAGCGCACCGTATCGGGGGCCTCAGATTCCAGCGTTTCGGCCTGGCCGCGCAGATGCGCCGCCTCAAACGGGCTGAGCCCGTAGCGCGCCTCGATAATTTTGTCGATGCGGCGAATCTCGGCATCGGCATAGTCGTTGTCGGAACGTGCGATCCGGACCAGCAGCGCGGTCAGGGCCAGACGGGCGTCAGGTTCGGCCAGCGGATCGGGCGCCTCCTGGGTCAGGCGGGAGAGGAAATCCTTGAACATGAGACAGATATAGAAGCCCCAAGCGGATCAGCCAAGGGCTTGTGCAACGCGATCCATCACGCGACGGCGCGCAGCCTGGCTGTCATTATAGCTGAGCCCCATGGCGATGCGGGCCTCTTCCACGATTTTCAGTTCGCCTTCCTTCTGCTCGCCATCGGCCAGCACGACTTCCCACAGCGCCTCGATCGCGGCGAGCCGTTCGGTCAGGCCGGTGGTCTCGCGGATCAGCTTGCCGAACGTGTCGGTGTCCGGCGCGGCGGCATGCAGCTTTTCGCAGGTGGCGCGCACTTTGGCCGCCTCGATCGCGTTATGCTGATAAAGCCGGGCCAGAATGCGGTCGATCAGGCTGATCTCTTCGACCTGATAATCCCGGTCGGATTGTGCCACCCGCACCAGCAGCGCCCCCAGGGCCAGTTCGGCATCCGGATCAGGCAGGGGCGCGGGCTCGGTCGGGCGAAACGCCTGGAAGAACTTTTTCAACATGGGCGAAAATTATCGCGGAAAACGCGAGCCGCCAAGCGCGAACTACGCCTTGGGCGAATTCATCCACATGTTGCCTATCGCGCGGGGGGCCGCTTGTTCCCGCGCGCGATTTCGAACAGGGTGCGCTCATGTTGATATTTGATGGGCATAATGACGTTCTGACCGACCTGTTCGATGCAGGGGGAGTCACTGCGGCAGCCACGTTCCTGTCCGGCATGTCCGGGCATCTGGATGCCGCGCGCGCCGCTGCGGGTGGCTTCGGAGGCGGGTTTTTCGCCATCTGGGTTGCCTCGCCCGGCGCGATGGATTTCGCAAGCATCGACGGAGCGTATGACCTGCCGCTGCCTGTTGAGATCGCACAGGGCGACGCCTGGCGCGTAGCCCGCACCCAGGCGGATATTCTGCTTGAATTGCAGCGCCTTGGGGCGCTTAACGTATGTTGTTCCATGGCGGATATCGAGGCCGCGCGACGACAGGGTAAGATAGCAGCGATCCTGCATCTGGAAGGCGCTGAACCGATCAGCGACAGCCTGCAGGAACTGGATATGCTTTATGATCTGGGCCTGCGCTCGCTTGGCCTGGTCTGGAGCAGGCCGAATCGATTCGGCTACGGCGTGCCGTTTCGCTACCCCTCTGATGGCGATACCGGGCCGGGGCTGACGGCGGCGGGTCATGCGCTGGTCGAGAAATGTAACGAGATGCGGGTGATGATCGACCTCAGCCACCTCAATATGGCGGGCGTGCGGGATGTGGCGGCGATCAGCAACGCTCCGCTTGTGGCGACCCACTCAAACGCCCATGCGGTCTGCCCGCATGCCCGCAACCTGACCGACGCGCAACTGGCGCTGATCGCGCAGAGTGGCGGTGTGGCGGGCCTGAACTTCGAAAGCACCTTCCTGCGTCCCGACGGGCAGCCCAAACCGGATATCCCCGAGGCGGCGGTGATGGCGCATCTCGATCATCTGCTGGGCGCGCTGGGTGAAGAGGGCGTGGCGCTGGGGTCCGATTTCGACGGCTGCACCCCGCCGCTTTGGCTGAGCGGGGCCGAAAACCTGCCGACGCTGATCGCAGCCATGGAGCGCCACGGCTACACGGCCGAGCGGATCGAGCGGATCTGCTGGTCGAACTGGATGCGTGTGCTGCGCGACACCTGGGGCGGCTGAGCGCCCCAGTTGCGTCAGACCAGCCGCGAGCTTTCCTTGGCGGCGCGCACGAAATCAGCGAAAAGCGGGTGCGGCTCGAACGGTTTCGATTTCAGCTCGGGGTGGAACTGCACGCCTATGAACCACGGGTGATCCGACCATTCGACGATCTCGGGCAGGCGGCCATCGGGGGACATGCCCGAAAACTTCAGCCCCGCCTTTTCCAGCTTGTCACGATACTTGATGTCCACCTCGTAGCGGTGGCGATGGCGTTCCTCGATTGCGGTGGAGCCATAGACCGAGGCCACCAGCGATCCGTCGCCGAGTGTCGCATCATAGGCCCCCAGACGCATGGTGCCGCCCTTGTCGTCACCCACCTTGCGTTCGACCTTGTGGTTGCCCTGCACCCATTCCTTGAGGTGATAGACCACCGGTTCGAACCGTTTCTGACCCGCTTCGTGGTCGAATTCCTCAGACCCCGCCTTGGCGATCCCGGCGACATTACGCGCCGCTTCGATCACTGCCATCTGCATGCCCAGGCAAATGCCCAGATAGGGCACGTTGTTCTCGCGCGCATATTGCGCGGCCTTGATCTTGCCTTCGGTGCCGCGCTCGCCAAAGCCGCCGGGTACCAGGATGGCGTGGAAGCCTTCCAGATGCGGGGCCGCGTCCTCGCCATCGAACACTTCGGCATCGACCCATTCGACCTTCACCTTGACGCGATTAGCCATGCCGCCATGGGTCAGCGCCTCGGCGATCGACTTATAGGCATCCTCAAGCTGGGTGTATTTGCCGACAATGGCCACGTTCACCTGACCTTCGGCATGGTGGATACGGTCGCTGACATCTTCCCATTTGGCCAGATCGGGTTTCGGGGCCGGACTGATCTGGAACGCATCCAGAACCGCCTGATCCAGCCCTTCGGCATGATAGGCCAGCGGCGCGTCATAGATCGTGCTGAGGTCCTGCGCCGCGATCACGCTATCGGGCCGCACGTTACAGAACAGCGCCAGTTTTTCGCGTTCCTTGGTCGGGATCGGCCCCTCGGAGCGACAGACCAGAATATCGGGCGCCAATCCGATCGAGCGCAATTCCTTGACCGAGTGCTGGGTCGGTTTGGTCTTCAACTCGCCGCTGGCCTTGATAAAGGGCAGCAGGGTCAGGTGCATGAAGATGCACTGCCCGCGCGGCTTGTCCTGGCTGAACTGGCGGATGGCCTCGAAAAACGGCAGCCCTTCGATATCGCCCACGGTGCCGCCGATCTCGCACAGCATGAAATCGACCTCATCCTCACCGATGGCGATGAAGTCCTTGATCTCGTTTGTGACGTGGGGAATGACCTGAATGGTTTTGCCCAGGTAATCGCCGCGCCGTTCCTTTTCCAGCACGTTGGAATAGATACGACCGGAACTGACCGAGTCCGTCTTGCGTGCGGCAACCCCGGTGAAACGCTCGTAATGGCCCAGGTCCAGATCGGTCTCGGCGCCGTCATCGGTCACGAACACCTCACCATGCTCAAAGGGCGACATCGTGCCGGGATCGACATTCAGGTAAGGGTCGAGCTTGCGCAGCCTTACTGAGAAGCCGCGCGCCTGCAGCAGCGCGCCCAGAGCTGCCGATGCAAGACCTTTGCCCAACGAGGAAACGACCCCGCCCGTGATGAAGATGAAACGCGCCATGAGTGTTGGTCTACCCCGTGAGAATTCAAGATTCGTATGCCCGACGGTCCGCTGAAAAACCGCTGCATCACGGGACTTCACTAATAAAGGATTCGCGCGCATTGCGCAAGGGAACCGCAAGATGCTGTTGCGGTTCTTTCCTCGACGGCAAGGTGTTGTAGATTATTCGGCGGTCGGCGTCAGCGGGCCGCTGTCCCCGATGCCTGGTGGCAGCAGGTCATGGCCTGCGGGCAGATCAGTGCTGCCCTCATCGCTTGTGGCAGGGGCCGTTACGCCCAGCCGGTCAACAACTGAGCTGCCCGAGGCGTTCTTTGCCGCGATGATCGTCAGGGTGATCGAGGTGATGATGAAGGCAATCGCCAGAACCCAGGTCACTTTGCCCAGGGCCGTTGCCGCAGCGCGGCCGGTCATCGCGCCGCCGCCACCGCCGCCCATGCCCAGACCACCCCCTTCGGACCGTTGCATCAGCACAACGGCAATCAGCCCGAGGGCCAGAAGAAGGTGAATGATGAGGACGACGTTTTCCATCGGAAATCCTGAGCAGCTTGGGCCGTGTATCGCGCGGTATGTATGCAAGTTTGCGGGCAGGGGCAAGGGAGGAATGCCATCAGAAACGATGATAGGCGCCATCACGAGAAAGGCACTGGACAGGGGCAGGCCGGGGGTCGCACTCTGCCTTCTATGCCGCATGACCATTCCGACCACCCGCACGCCCTTTTGCCGTCCGATCCAGCGCTGCGCGTCAAGGCGCTTGAGACGATCCTGACCCGAAAGGGGCTGATCGATCCCGCCGCCCTGGACGAGATCATCGACACCTACCAGAATCGCATCGGCCCCAAGAACGGCGCGCAGGTGGTGGCCCGCGCTTGGAGCGATCCGGATTTCAAGGCCGCACTGCTTGAGGATGCCACCAGCGTTGTGTCCGATCTGGGATTTTATGGCCGTCAGGGCGAACATATGGTGGTGGTCGAAAACACGCCCAACCAGCACAACATGGTCGTTTGCACCTTGTGCAGTTGTTATCCGTGGCCATTGCTGGGCATTCCGCCGGGGTGGTACAAGTCCGACGCCTACCGCGCGCGGGCGGTGCGCGAGCCGCGCAAGGTGCTGGGTGAATTCGGCGTTATCCTGCCGCAAGAGACATCGGTGCGAGTCTGGGATTCAACCGCCGAAATCCGCTATCTGGTGCTGCCCATGCGGCCCGAGGGCAGTGAAGGTCTGTCCGAAGAGGCACTGGCTGCACTGGTCACTCGCGACAGCATGATCGGAACCGGCTTGGTGCGCATGCCAGAGGCCGCGGCATGACCCGCGTGCATGACATGGGCGGGCGTTTCGGTGATGGCCCGGTTGTGCCAGACCCCGAGGACGCGCCGGTCTTTGCCGAGGACTGGCATGCGCGGGCGCTGGCCGTGACGCTGGCCTGCGGCTCGCTGGGCAAATGGAACATCGACGTTTCGCGCCATGCGCGTGAGTGTCTCTCGCCTGCGGACTATGCCCGATTCACCTATTATGAGAAGTGGCTGGCGGCGCTGGCTGACCTGCTGGTGAAAACCGGGGTGCTGAGCGAGGCGGATCTCAGCGGCGCTGATGCGTCAGAGCTGCATGAACTGGCCGCCAAGGCCCTGCGCGCCGATGCGGTTGCCGGTGTCCTGGCAAGTGGCGGCCCGGCGGACCGGCCCAGCCCGATCGAACCGCGTTTCGCCGCCGGTCAGGCCGTGCGCACCCTGCATCCTGCCGCAAATCGCTTGGTTGGCGGAGGGCATACACGATTGCCCATCTACGCGCAGGGTGCACAGGGCTACATCCTGCGTCTGCATGGGACGCATGTGTTGCCGGACAGCAATGCGCATGGTCTGGGCGAAGCACCGGAACCGCTCTATGCGGTGGTCTTTCACGCGGACCAGCTCTGGGCCGCGCCGGAACACCCCGATGACGAGGTGGTTCTGGATCTGTGGCAAAGCTATCTGGAGCCGGTATGAGCAGCACAGCCCCCGAACCCATCTTCGAAGAACCGTGGCATGCCCAGCTTTTCGCGCTGACCGTGCATCTGAATGAGACAGGCCACTTCGATTGGCCGGATTGGGCGGCGCGATTCTCGGCCACGCTGAAACGGCACGGGCTTGAGCGGGAATTGAACGGTGGCGCCGATTACTTCAACGCCTGGCTTGAGACGCTTGAGGACCTGCTGGCCGAAGGCGGCGAAGCGGAGAGTTCGGAGCGAGAGCAGATGCGCAAGGCCTGGGAAAGCGCCTATCTGGAAACGCCGCATGGCGAATCTGTTCGGCTGTCGGAATAATATGCGATCCTGAAGATCGATTTGTTTTACGGCGGAGGCTTGCGAAGGCCAGATGTCAACGGAGTCATCCGCATATCAGTCCTTCAAGCTTTGGCTTGCAGAATACGTACCTTGGGAACGGGACATTCTGCATTTGCTGATAGGTTTGCTGTTCCTGCTGATCGCAGTCTTCGTATCCAGACATGGCGTGCGTCTGCGACCATTTGTGATTGCTTTTCTTTGCGCCCTGTTGCTGGGAATAGCCATGGAGGGCTTGGACCGGTTCGACGATCTGCGGTCCCTTGGGTATTGGCGGTGGCAGGCCAGTTTCGTTGACGTCGGGCGCACCATACTCTTCCCGGCCCTTGGGTTGGTGATAGTGTGGTGTCTCGATCGCTCGGGACGCCTGCGTTAATGCCTCACTTGACGTTCGCTCGATCGGGAGAACGGAGCGCACGGGCTGTTTTGGGTCGCGAGGTCAGCCCCGCCTTTTGCAGGAATCGCCTGAATCCAGCTCGGCTGAGGTGAGGCAGGCGCAGTCTTGGTCGGGGTCTTGATCCGGCCAGTCGATTGAACTCGTGCACGTCGATGATGCGTTCGGCGCAGCCGCAGCCCTCGCCCATGGCAACTTTTTCGAAATAGAACTTCTGGAAATCGGTCTCTGATTTCTTCATCTCTGATCCTCCGCCATGGCCCTTAAGCCACAAAGTTCGGCTCTGGCCCATTGCAGCTTCCCCCGCGGCGAATTTGGTGTTTCGCCCGGGCGATCCCGGCGCTATACCGGCGCGGGTTTTCATTCTTCGCAGCAAAAGGACCTGCAATGGCCAATGTCGTGGTTGTCGGCGCCCAATGGGGTGACGAAGGTAAAGGCAAGATCGTGGATTGGCTCAGCGAACGCGCTGACGTGATCGCGCGCTTTCAGGGCGGGCACAATGCCGGTCATACGCTGGTCATCGATGGTGCGGTTTACAAACTGCACGCGCTGCCCTCGGGCGTGGTGCGCGGTGGCAAGCTGAGTGTGATCGGCAATGGCGTGGTGCTGGACCCCTGGCATCTGATGAAAGAGATGGCGACGATCCGGGCGCAGGGTGTTGATATCACGCCCGAGTCGTTGATGATTGCCGAAAACACACCTTTAATCCTGCCCTTCCACGGTGAATTGGATCGGGCGCGCGAAAATCAGAACTCGGTCGCCAAGATCGGGACGACCGGGCGCGGGATCGGGCCTTGTTATGAGGACAAGGTCGGGCGCCGGGTTATCCGCGTCGCCGATCTGGCCGATGATGCAACGCTGGCGTTGCGGGTGGATCGGGCGCTGGTGCACCACAACGCGCTACGCAACGGGCTAGGTCTTGAACCTATTGATCGGGATGCGCTGATCGCTCAACTGAAAGAGATCGCGCCCCAGATCCTGCCGTTCGCAGCTCCTGTCTGGAAGGTGCTGAACGAAAAGCGCAAGGCGGGTAAGCGAATCCTCTTCGAAGGGGCGCAGGGCGCGCTGCTGGATATTGATTTCGGCACCTATCCGTTTGTGACCTCCTCCAACGTGATCGCTGGACAGGCCGCGACCGGCGTTGGCATCGGCCCCGGTTCGATCGATTTCGTGCTGGGTATCGTCAAAGCCTATACCACCCGTGTCGGAGAAGGTCCGTTCCCGAGCGAGTTGGAGGATGCTGATGGTCAAAGGCTGGGCGAGCGCGGCCATGAGTTTGGCACCACCACCGGGCGCAAACGCCGCTGCGGCTGGTTCGATGCCTGTCTGGTGCGCCAGACCTGCGCGACCAGCGGCGTCAACGGCATTTCGCTGACCAAGCTGGATGTTCTGGATGGCTTCGAGACCCTGAAGATCTGCACCGGTTATGAGCTGGACGGCGAAGGTGTGGATTATCTGCCCACCGCCGCCGACGCCCAGGCCCGCTGCACCCCCATCTACGAAGAGATGCCGGGCTGGAGCGAATCCACCGAAGGCGCGCGCAGCTGGGCCGATCTGCCCGCAAACGCCATCAAATATGTGCGCCGGGTCGAGGAACTGATCGACTGCCCGGTGGCGCTCTTGTCCACCAGCCCGGAGCGGGACGACACCATTCTGGTGACCGACCCGTTTGCCGACTGATGGCGCTGAGCTACAAGGCAAGGCGGCGCTGGGCGCTGGTGATCCTGCTGCTGGGGCTGCCGATCTATATCGTAGCGGTGGTGACGGTTCTAAACCTGCTTGATCGCCCGCCGCTCTGGCTGGAGCTGGTGATCTATGTGGGGCTTGGCCTGCTTTGGGCGCTGCCTTTCAAGTTCATCTTTCGCGGGGTGGGGCAGGAAGACCCCGACAGCACGAAAAAATAACGGCCCCGATTGCTCGGCCGTGATGTCTATGTCAGCCTGTCCTCAACTGAAACACCGCTCGTGACACGAGCGCTGAGAAAGTGGCGGGACCAGAGGATGAAATCAGGCAGTCTGATCGTTGCGGGTGTGCTGCTGGCGGCCTCCCTGGCGAGTGCCGCCCGGGCCGAGCGCTGGGAGTATCGCATCACGCCCTATATCTGGGGGCCAACCCTTGAGACCTCGCTGAATATTGGCCCCAACCCGCCGGTAAATAGCAGCACCTCGATTTTCGATATCCTCGATGGGGCGTTTCTGATCGCGGGCGAGGCGCGCAAAGGGCGATGGTCCATCGGTGGTGAGTTCAATTATCTCAACCTCGGAGACAACGTCCCCGTTGCGGGCTTAGACAATTTTGCCAGTTGGGATTTGAAAGGCACCATGGCAACGCTGGGCGCGGCCTATGCTGTCTACGACCACGAAAATACCCGCATCGAGGCGCTGGCAGCAGTCCGGAACTGGGATCTGGATATCGACACAACGGTGGCGGGCCGCACCGCGTCAGCCAATGTCAACTGGACCGACCCGTTGATCGGCGTGCGCTACAGCCAGCAGATCAACGACCGGCTGCGCGCGACCGGGATGGCCAATATCGGCGGCTTCGATGTCGGCTCGCATTTCCAGTGGGAAGCACTGGCCGAGCTGAACTGGGCCTGGACCGACCGCGTGGATCTGGCCGGAGGATATCGCCACCTGAAGGTGGACTTCGAGCGCGGCAGCGAAGTCGTCGACCTGACCCTGACCGGCCCCTACGTGGCGGTCGGGTTCAAGTTTTGATTTCAAGCCCTTGGTTTCGGAGTATAATCCTTACTTTGTGCAGGCCAGTGCAGGATGGCACGGACAAGTGCGTCGCATTCTCCGGCAATCTCCTCGGTCAGCGAAAGCGGTGACGGCCAGGGTGTGGTGAGGGTGGCCTCGACCTGACCCGGCATGCTCCTGAGCTCCGCTTCGTGTTTGCGCGCCAGGCTCTGCATTTTCTGGTTGCTGGCCAGGCAGAGCATATGAAGTTCCCGGATGCCGCGGTTGCGCGCGGCAGTGATCAGTCGCGACAGCAGGGCATCTCCTACCCCGCGATGCTGCCAGTCCGGTTCGACGGTCAGGGCTGCCTCGTAAGCGACGGGTGAACTGTCCGCAATCCGGCGTAATTCGCCAAGACCACGCAACTCGCCGTCGGGAAACGCGCCATAGACATAGGCGTCATCGCTGAGAATTTTGGACACGTAGGTCTGCACATATTTGGCGGAGACTTCGCCGCTGAACCGAGAAATCAGGCTTTCGGTGCTTAGTCTTTGAAAATGAGACTCAATCTGGTCCTGATCGAAGGATCGCAATTGACGTATCGTTGTATCCGGCATCGACTTCTACCTCTGATAAGGGATCTGTCTGACGAAGTTTCCGATTTTAGATGGGGGCTATGCTGCGCTGCGGCAAGGGGCGGCTTTACAGGTGCGGCATAATTGCGCCAACAGGCTACGTCCGCGCATAAAAAAAGGGCCGTAATGGCCCGTTTTCAATCAGTTACAAATGAGGGCGTTCAGCCTGCGGCGCGATTGTCCGGACGGAACCCTATCTCTCCTGAAGCGGTGAAGTGACCGCCGCTGGTCTTCTCGATCTTGCCGTCGCGCAGCAATTGGCCGAACGAGCGCAGACCGTCCTCGCGGTTGAACTCCTGATTGTCGAGCTGGCGCACCTTGTTCATCAGTTGCGGGCGCGAAAACTGCTCGCGACCTTCGACGAAAGACATATAGGCAGCGGCGGCCTCAAGCAGATCAGGCAGCGAAACGGCGCCGTTTTCCGAGGCATATTCTGCGAAACCGCTGTTTTCCCCGTCATTCTCTTGGCCGGTGACACTGGCGATGCGGCGGGGCAGGACGGGGCCGCCGTTGTTGGTCTCGCTCGCCAGATCGACACGTTGCTCGGCCACCAGTTTCAGCGGGGCGGGGCGGTCGTTGGTTGCGCGGGGGCGCGGCGCGCTAGCGGTCACAACCGGCCGGCGTGGGCGCACGACATGGGTCAGATCGTCGGAGATCTGATCGGGTTCTTCCGTCTGCTCCGGCAGCTTCGACGTGTCATTCTCCGCCCGCTCCGCCTCGGCGGCAGCAACCGCGGCGCGCAGGTGCGAGTAAGTGTCCCGGCTGGTCGAGGCCTCTGGATTGTCCAGCCGCTCATCGGCTGCGGCCATCAGGCGCGACAGATCGTCATCGGCGCCTTCCTGGGTGACCGGCGACAGGGTCGCGTGCTCCGAGTGGGCCGTCTCGGGGGCCTCGTCGCGCGGCGCGATCGCGTTGGATAGCGTCTCTTCTTCGTCCTCGACGGGTTCCCCCGCAGCTGCCTTCAACTCGGCCTCGACTGCGGTCAACTCGCGCAACAGGTCGGCTTCGTCATCGGGCGAGAGGGCGGAGGCAAAGTCGGGTTCGCCGGATGCGGCATCGGTGTGCGACTCGGGCATTTCAGGGCTGGTCCTGAGAACATGGACCGGGGTGGAGTCGACCTTTTCGGGGCCGTCATTGCCCATCAAGATGTTCGGCAAGTCGTCCTCGACCGGAATATCGTCGCCATCCTCGTCATCCAGATCTCCGAACAGCGCGTTGTCATCCTCGGCGTCGTCCTCGGCATCATCAAACAGCGCCTTGACGTTGGCGGCTTTCAGCGCGGCGGGCTCCTCGACTTCCTCATAGTCGGAATCTGCTGTCTCGGCGTTCTGCGACATGAAGGCTTCTAGCGAAGGTGCGTCTTCCTCGAAGGCTTCCGAAAGGTTCGCAGCCGCCTCTTTGGCGACAGCTTTGGGAGTGGTGTCTTCCGCGTGTTCGTCTTCGGAATAGCTCAGGCCGGCAGGTCCCTCATCTGCGTTCGAGACAACCTCGCGAATGCGCTTGAGCTTGGCAGCGATGCTGTCTGCGGCGGGTACGATTTCGGTCTGCGCGACAGGCTCAGCCACTGGGATGGGCTGCTCTGTGGGCTCGGGGTGCATTATGGGTGTCGTAGGGGCGGTGTTTTCGACCGGTGCAGGCGCAGCAGTCTCGTGGCGCGCAGGCTCGGGCGGTGTGTGCGCAGCGGCAGGGGGCGTAATGGGGTCTGGTTGCGGCGCGGGTGTTGCTTGCGCCTGCGGCGGGGCTTCGGATTGCGGTATCGGTGCGACAGGTTCCGCTTCGGGTTCGGCCGCACGCAGCACGATATGCGTCTGCTCGGTGCGCGCCTCGACCTGGCGCGAGACTTCGCGCTGGGCAATGCGGGCAAGCATGTCGGCATCGGGCTGCGGAGGCTCGGCCCCGAAATAACGGTCATCCGAGGCAAGATCGCGGAAATACTCCGCGATGGCCTTCATGGTGTCAAACGAGTCGTCGAACCCTTCCAGAGTGCAGGAGAAGGTCCCGTAAGAAACCGTCAAGACTTTGTTATTCTGTACCATGGGTTGCTCGCCCTCCACATACTTGTGGCTACCCGTTTACCATCGGCGTAGCGTCAATTTCGGCCCGAATCTGTGCAAATGAAAGTATCATTTCGTGGCCAGAATGTGGCCAACTTCCAATTTGGGAAACAATATGAGCAAAAAAACAGATATTGTTTCCCGATCTGGTGTGGTTGCCCTGATTGGGGGCGGGCAGATTGATGCGAGCGATATCGATCTGGCGCGCAAGGACAGCACGGCGCTTGTCGCGGCGGATGGCGGGGCGCGGGCCGCGCTTGATCACGGGCATATGCCGGATGCGGTGATCGGTGATTTCGATTCGCTGGCCGCGGAAACAGCGGCGCGAATCCCCGCCGGTCGCCTGTTTCCGATACGTGAACAGGACAGCACCGATTTCGACAAGGCGCTGCGCCATATCTCGGCCCCCCTTGTTCAGGCTGCCGGGTTTCTGGGCGGTCGCGTGGACCATCAACTTGCCGTCCTAAACACTTTGGTCAGGCGGAAAACATCGCCTTGCATTCTGATCGGCGCGTGCGAAGTGATCTTCCATGCGCCGCCCGAGATCCGGTTGACGCTGGATTCGGGCGCCACCGTGTCACTGTTTCCATTGGCGCCGGTAATGGGACGCTCTGACGGGTTGCGCTGGCCCATTGACGGGATCGCATTTGCACCCGGCGGGCCGGTTGGAACCTCGAATGAGGTCACTGGTCCGGTGCATCTGCGCTTCGACAATCCGGGTATGATCGTGATGGTTCCGCGCGCCGCATTCGGGCAGGTCAGGCAGGCGTTTCTAGCCCCGGATCGCGCGCGATGGCCCGCTCGCGCAGGATGACATAGAGCCCTGCACCGATGGTGATTGCGATACCAAGGCTTGACAAACCGTTTGGCAGGTCCTGGAAGATCAGCCAGCCCAGCAGCGTGGCCATAGGTATTTCGAGATATTGCATCGGTGCCAGTGTTGCCGAGGGTGCAAAGCGCAGCGACCACGTCATAAACAGATGTGCCAACGTGCCCAGAATGCCGATTGAGAGCAGCAGCCAGACGTCCCACCACTCAGGGAAGGTCACTGTCAGATCATGCAGACCGATGGCATCGCCCAGCAGCAGGGCCGGGATCAGAACCAGCGTCGCCATCACGCCCGACACGGCTTGCAGCGAGATGGGATCGGTGTCTTTCGCCAATTGACGGGTCACCAGCATGAAAAAGGCAAAAATCACCGCGACAGCCAGTGGCCAGAGCGCGTTCCAGCCAACGGCAACAAAGCTGGGCTGAACCACCATCAGGGTCCCCGCAAACCCGACACTACAGGCAATCAGGCGCCGCCTGCCGACCTCCTCCTGCAGAAAGAGCTTTCCCAGCAGCAGCATGATGAAAGGCATCACAAAGGCGATGGCAACGGCGTCTGCCAGTGGCAGGAATTTCAGAGCGGTGAACATCGCGCTGATCCCCAGGATATGCAGCAGCGTGCGCAAGGCCGCCAGCATCCAGAAGAGCCTGCGCATGCGCCAGGGCCGCCGGGTCAGCCAGACGATTGGTACCAGAATGATTGCCTGAATGACAAAACGGACCAATACCAGCTGACTGATCGGAAGACTGTCCGACAACAGTTTCGCGATCGCGTCACCCATCGGGGCAATCACGCAAAAGGCAAGCATCAACGTAATGCCGAGAACCGGGCGATCCTGTGTCATGGCGCGACGCTAACCGGTCACCCGACACGGGGAAAGACGAAACCGCTGCGGGTCTGCCTGGGCAACCTTCAATGACGAGGTCCGCTGGGGCAACATTAATGTTGGCGCGGGCAAAGCCGGGATGAGTTCGCCAAGTTCCGCACCGGGCGTGCTGCGCACATGGCCATGCCCGCGCTGGTCCTGCCGATGAGGGTGGTAACCCGACGTTTAACAAGCTTTCACCGCGCGCGGAAATGGGCGCCCGCTCAGCAGTTCGGCACGTTCACGGCCAGACCGCCCAGCGAAGTTTCCTTGTATTTCTCATGCATGTCCTGCCCGGTCTGACGCATGGTTTCGATCACCGCATCCAGCGGCACCAGATGCTTGCCATCTCCGCGCAGCGCCAGCGAGGCGGCGCTGACCGCCTTGATCGCGCCCAGCCCGTTGCGTTCGATGCAGGGCACCTGCACCAGCCCTTTGATTGGATCACAGGTCATGCCCAGATGATGCTCCAGCGCGATCTCGGCGGCGTTTTCAACCTGCTCGGGCGTGCCGCCCATCACCGCGCACAGACCGGCAGCAGCCATGGCCGAGGCGCTGCCCACCTCGGCCTGACACCCGGCTTCGGCGCCCGAGATCGAGGCGTTGTATTTCACCAGCCCGCCAATGGCGGCGGCGGTCAGCAAGAAATCCTCGACATGGCTCGGGGCCGCGCCGGGCACGTGGTCGAGGTAATAGCGCAGCACTGCGGGCAGCACGCCCGCCGCGCCATTGGTGGGCGCGGTGACGACCTGACCGCCTGCGGCGTTTTCCTCGTTCACCGCCATTGCATAGACGCTCATCCAGTCGTTGATCGTGTGCGGCGCGCTCAGGTTCATGCCGCGTTCGGCCTGCAGGGCGTCATGGATGCCCTTGGCCCGGCGGCGCACGCTGAGACCGCCGGGCAGAATGCCATCAGTGTGCAGCCCGCGTTCGATACAGGCATTCATTACCTCCCAGATCCGCGTGGTGCCGGTCTTCAACGACATTTCGCAACCGCGCGCGATCTCGTTGCCGCGCTTCATCGCGGCGATGCTTTTGCCCGATGCGCTTGCCATCTCCAGCATCTCGGCGGCGGATTTGAACGGGTAGGGGACGGGGGCGCCCTCTTCGGTGGCCTTGCCGCTGGCCAGTTCCTCTTCGGTCAACACGAACCCCCCACCGATCGAGTAATAGACCTGCCGCAGGATCACGTCGCCCTGTGCGTCCGTTGCCATCAGCACCATGCCATTGGCGTGGCCGGGGAGGGTCTGGTCATAGTCGAAGAGCAGATCCTGCTTCGGATCAAAGCGCAGCTTGGGCAGGCTGTCGGGCTGCACGGTCTTGTCTGCGTTGATCCGTGCCAGCTCCGCCTCGGCCTTGTCATGGTCATAGCTATCGGGGCTGAACCCGGCCAAGCCCAGGATGGTGGCGCGATCAGTGGCATGACCCACGCCGGTGAAGGCCAGCGAACCGTGCAGCGATCCGCGCACCCCGTGAAACTCGAACGGAGAGGCTCGCATCAGGTCCAGAAACCGCGCGGCTGCCACCATCGGTCCCATCGTGTGGGACGAGGACGGGCCGACGCCCACTTTGAACATGTCGAAGATCGAAAGAAACATTCAGGTCGCGCTCCCTTGCGGCGGCGTGGGATGGGTTGGTGAGGAGAAGGGCGTTGCCCCCAGCCCTTCGGCGCTGATTGCCGCGCGTGTGGCGTCACGCGTCTCAAGCCTGTTGAGGATGCGTTGTAGATATGGCGTGTCGGACAGTTCGAACCAGCCGCAGTCACTGCCAGCGGGATAGAGCGCCATCCAGCGCATCATGCAGGCGAGGTAATAGGTCAGAACCGAAGGCTGCTCGGTACAGAGCCAGCTTGGCGCTGCCGCCGCCTGATTGTCCAGCAACTGCAGATGACGGCGCAGGCGGGGCCGGATACCGGCGCGCAGCACCTCGGCCTGTGTGGGGTCGATATAGACATGTGGATAGAACAGGACGCGCATATCGGCATGCAGGGTGTTGGAGGCAAAGAAGAGCCATTTCAGGAATGGCCCCCGCTCAGGGTCATCCACCGCAGGTGCCATCTGACCATATGTGTCCGCGAGCCAGAGCAGGATCGCCGCAGTCTCAAAGATCGGCCCCTGCGGCGTCTCCAGCACCGGGATCAGCCCGTTGGGGTTGAGCTTGCGATAGCTGGCGCTGTCCTGTTCGCGGACTGACCGGTCGATCAGCACCGTTTCATAGGGCAAGCCCATCTCTTCCAGAACCAGCCGGATCACCAGCGAGGCGTTGTCGGGGGCGTAATGGAGGCGCAGTGGTTCGGTCATGATCGGTTTCTACGGGCTGTGGATGATTCCCCATACACCGTTTCCGACGTTTCCGATAGGAAACGCGCAAAGTTTTTCGGCCACGCGCTGACCTGCCATACTCCACCCCGGTCAAGACGGTATTTAAGCCCCGGTTTACCTTCTTTCCCCATCCTTGTGGCAGGCAGAATCAGAGAGGACGGACCATGCATTTGTTCAGGTATCTTACAACAGGTCTGATGCTCTGGATGGGCATGATCCGGGCCGCTGTGGCGCAGATCTGGAGAGCTTTGTCGAAGAAGAGCTGTTGAACCTGCTCGGCAGTGAGCCGGATCGCTTCTACACATTGGTCAGCGATACGATCATCGGATACGGGCAGGGCGGGCGTATCGACGGGGCAGGCATTGAGGGGATGATCGCCGTGCAGCTGGCGGCGCTGCGGGCGGGGCATTTCCGCCGCCTGAACCTTGCTGATCTCGACAATGATGGCATCATCACCCGCCCCGAGGTGGGGATGGTATTGCCGACACTTTCGGCGCGACTGCGCGCCCGGCTGGTCCGGCTGCACCGGGCCGCGGACGTTGACGCGGATGGAATGGTCACGACGGATGAGCTGCGCGGCTTTGCCGAGGCCGAGGCAGTACAGGCGATGGGCGCTGCGAAAATCGAGGAATTGCGCCGGATCATGCTGATCGATCTCGATCGCGATGGCTGGGCTACGCTGGACGAGTTGAACAGGTTGCAGCGGATCGTGGGCTAGCGCCGCCGAATCCCTCTCGCAAGCGGTGGGGGACTTGCCTATAAATCCCTTGGGATCACTCAGGGGATGCAACCATGTTCGGAGAATTGTCACCCATCGAAAGAGCCAAGTTTGTTGCCGCCAAGCGCGCCGCTGATCTGGTCGAGGACGGGATGCGTGTGGGTCTGGGCACTGGCTCGACCGCCGCATGGCTGGTGCGTTGCCTGGGCGAGAAGGTGCGCGATCAGGGCTTGAAATTTCGAGGTGTCCCTACCTCGACCCGCACAGCGGAACTTGCCCAAGAGGTCGGTATCGAGGTCACCTCGCTGGATCAGGCGCGCTGGCTGGATTTGACCATTGATGGGGCAGACGAATTTGATGGCGAGCAGAACCTGATCAAGGGCGGCGGCGGCGCGCTGCTGCAGGAGAAAATCGTGGCGACCGCCTCGGACCAGATGGTGGTGATCGCCGATGTCGGTAAAGAGGTCGAGGCGCTGGGCGCTTTTCCGCTTCCCGTCGAGGTGATCCCCTTTGGCTGGCAGACCACGCAAGGCCTGATCGAAGAGATGCTGGTCTCGATGGATGTTCTGGGCCGCAAGTCCAGCCTGCGGATGAATGGCAGCGCGCCGTTTGTGACCGATGAAGGCAATCACATCCTCGACCTGCATCTGGGCCGCATCGGCAACGCGCGCCAGATGGCGCTGGCCCTCAACCAGGTGCCCGGCATCGTTGAAAACGGTTTGTTCATCGACATCTGCGACATCGTTGTCGTCGGTTATGGCGATGGCCGGGTCGAGCTGCGTGATATCAACGAAGGCACGGTGGAACATGACCGGCTGGACCTTGAGGAAAACGAGAACCTGTTCAGCGATCTCGCGGATTGAAGCTTGGGCGAGCCGACCCCATTCATTGTGAGGGAACGTCGAATGACGCGCGTATGGCGTTTCATCCGGCGTGCTCTGTCAATGTTTCTGATCGTTTTGATCTTCGCCTTCTTTGCCTATGTTGATTATCAGGATGGAGGGTCTTTTTCAGTCATGAGCGTATTTTTCGTTCTCGTGAGCGTAGGAGCGATTCACCATCTTTATAGAACGTTTAAGCAACCTGATCTGTTTGCTTCAGTTAGCAATTCAGGCGTGGCGCTTACTCGACACTATGGTGGTACGCTTACTAACTCACCGGTCTTTCCCTGGAACAAGTTGAACGCTATTGAAATCCGGGAAGGGCATCGCAAATGGTGGCCTGGACGCCGATACCGGGTGCTGCGCCTCATAGTCGGGAACATATATTTTGAATTTCCTTTGAAACGGATGTCACCAATCTTATCTGACCAATTCGTTGAGGCATTGCGTCAGCACTGGCCCGACTTGGACCAACCTTGGCAAGAGCAGGCCAAAGCCCGGAACAGGCTGGACAGTGGCGCGGGATAAGATACACCCCTTGCGGGACCAAGGATGAGGCAGGACCATGAGCTTTGATTACGACCTCTTTGTCATCGGCGGCGGCTCGGGCGGCGTGCGGGCGGCGCGGGTGGCGGCGGGTGAGACCGGGGCCAAGGTGGCGCTGGCCGAAGAGGATCGCTATGGCGGCACCTGCGTGATCCGGGGCTGCGTGCCCAAAAAGCTGATGGTTTTTGCCAGCGAATACCCCGAGATGATCGACGAGGCCCGCGCCTATGGCTGGGATGTCAGCCAGGGCGGTTTCGACTGGGAGATGTTCCACGGCAAGCTGGCCGCTGAACTGGACCGGCTGGAAGGCATCTATCGCAACATCCTCAAGAACAACGGTGTCGAAAGTTTTGATCAACGGGCGCGACTGGTCGATCCGCATACAGTGGAACTGGCCGATGGCACCCGCAAGACCGCCAAACACATCCTGATCGCCACCGGCGGCCGTCCCGTGGTGCCGGACTTTCCCGGCTCGGAGCTGGCCATCACTTCGAATGAGGTGTTCCACCTGCCCAAACTGCCCGGCAAGATGCTGATTGTTGGCGGCGGCTATATCGCCTGCGAGTTCGCGGGCATCATGAACGGGCTGGGCGTTGATGTGACGCAGTATTACCGCGGCGCGCAGATCCTGCGTGGTTTCGATGACGAGGCGCGCGGGCTGGTCAGCGAAGAGATGTGTCAGAACGGGATCGGTCTGCATCTGGGCACCAACGTGCTGGAGATGCACAAGGAAGGCGATCAGATCCGGGTCAAGGCCACCAATGGCGACGAAAACCTCTTTGACGTGGTCATGTATGCCACCGGTCGCGCGCCCAACACCGATGATCTGGGGCTGGAAAGCTTGGGCGTCGAACTGGGCCGCAAGGGTCAGATCGTTGTGGATGAATACAGCCAGACCGGTGTGCCGTCGATCTATGCGATCGGCGATGTGACCGACCGGGTCAACCTGACCCCGGTGGCGATCCGCGAGGGGATGGCCTTTGTCGATACGGTGTTCCGGGGCAAACCCACACCGGTGGATCATGAGCTGATCCCGACGGCCATCTTCACCCAGCCGGAAATGGGCACAGTGGGCATGAGCGAGGAAGAGGCCGCCGAGCAGGAACCGGTCGATATCTACGCGACCTCGTTCAAGCCGATGCAGTCGGCCTTTGCGGGCCGCAGCGCCCGGGTGCTGATGAAGCTGATCGTGTCCAAGGCGACCCGCAAGGTGCTGGGATGCCATATTGTCGCGCCTGGCGCGGGCGAGATGATTCAGATGGCCGGTATCGCCGTGAAAATGGGTGCAACCAAGGAAGATTTCGACCGCACGGTTGCAGTGCACCCCGTTATGGCCGAAGAACTGGTGACAATGCGAACTCCTGTGCGCAGCGCTTGATTTGCACCGGCGCGCACACAGGTTAAGACTGACGCCGCAAGGATGCGGCACAACAGACGAGGATTGAACTCATATGGCGGGCAACAGCGGTGGCCCCTGGGGGGGCGGAGGCTCTTCCGGCGGCGGAGGAAACCGGGGAAACAATGGCAGCGGGCAGAAACCGCCCGAAGGCGATAGCCCGCAGATCCCCGAGATCGACGAGTTGATGAAGAAGGGCCAGGAGCAGCTGCGCGTCCTGATGGGCGGTCGCGGCGACAACCGGCGCGGCGGTGGCACCGGCGGAAACGGTGGCCCGGCTTTTTCGAAAGGCACGATCGGTATTGGCATCGTGGCCGCGATCATTGCTTGGGGGTTTGCCAGTCTCTACACTGTGAAGCCGGAAGAACAGTCAGTTGAACTGTTCCTGGGCGAGTTCTCGGGCATCGGCAATCCCGGCCTGAACTTCGCTCCTTGGCCGTTTGTGACGGCCGAGGTGATCCCGGTCACCAGCGAACGCACCGAAGCGATGGGTGGTGCCCGTGGCGGCAATGACGGCCTGATGCTGACCGGCGATGAGAACGTGGTCGATATCGACTACCAGGTCGTTTGGAACATCAGCGACCCGGCACAATACCTGTTCAACCTGCGCGACCCGCAGCAGACGATCCAGGCGGTGTCTGAATCTGCGATGCGCGAGATCATCGCGCAATCCGACCTGGCGCCGATCCTGAACCGCGACCGCGGTATCATTTCTGAACAGCTGCAGGATTTGATCCAGTTGACGCTCGACAGCTATGGCAGCGGCGTGAACATCATCCGCGTGAACTTTGACAAGGCCGACCCGCCGCCCTCTGTGATCGACGCCTTCCGCGACGTTCAGGCCGCCGCGCAAGAGCGTGACCGGCTGCAGAACGTGGCCGACGCCTATGCCAACAGGGTTCTGGCCGAGGCGCGTGGTGAAGCCGCCCAGCTTCTGGAAGAATCCGAAGGCTATCGCGCCCAGCAGATCAACGAAGCCCAGGGTGAGGCCAGCCGCTTCTCTGCGGTCCTCCAGGAATATCTCAAAGCGCCCGAAGTGACACGCAAGCGTCTGTATCTGGAGCGGATGGAGCAGGTCCTGGGCGATGTCGACAAGATCATCCTGGATGATCAGAGCACTGGTGGCGGGCAGGGGATTGTACCCTATCTGCCGCTCAATGAACTGCGTCGCAGCCAGACCGAGCAGGGGGCGAACTGATGCGTAAAACAACCTTTCTCATACCGATTCTGGTGATCGCAGCGGTTATCGGCCTCTCGTCTATGTTCATCGTGGACGAGCGTCAGAAGGCGCTGGTACTGCAATTTGGTCGCGTTGCTGCGGTGAAAGAAGAGCCGGGTCTGGCCTTCAAAATCCCGCTCATTCAGGAAGTCGTGCGCTATGATGACCGCATCCTGTCGATCGATGTGCAGCCGCTTGAGGTGACACCGCTCGATGATCGCCGTTTGGTGGTGGATGCCTTTTCGCGTTATCGGATCACCGATGTCGAACAATTCCGGCAAGCGGTTGGTGTGGGTGGCATTGCCACTGCCGAAAACCGTCTGGACAGCATCCTGCGCGCTGAAACGCGGGCCGTTCTGGGTTCGGTCAGCTCCAAGGACATCCTGAGTTCGGACCGTGCCGCACTGATGCTGCGAATCCGCAACGCGGCGATTGCCGAGGCGCGGGCGCTGGGTGTCGAGGTGATTGACGTGCGTCTGAAGGCCACCGACCTGCCGACCCAGAACCTTGAGGCCACCTTCGACCGGATGCGCGCCGAACGTGAGCGGGAAGCGACCGATGAACGCGCCCGTGGTAACGAGGCGGCGCAGCGCGTGCGCGCCCAGGCCGACCGGACCGTGGTCGAGCTGGTCTCGGACGCCAAGCGCGAAGCCGAGATCATCCGCGGTGAGGCGGATGCCGAACGCAACCTGATCTTTGCCGAAGCCTATGGTGCGGACCCGGAGTTTTTCGAGTTCTACCGATCGCTTACCGCCTATGGCCGCGCGATCCAGGGCGGCAACAGCTCGATGGTGCTCAGCCCGGATTCGGATTTCTTCAACTACCTGAAATCCCCCAACGGCGCCGGTCAGTGACCAGATTGCCGGAACAGAACGTCAAAGGGCCGACCCACGGGTTGGCCCTTTTTCTTTTGGATTGCGCTTACCGGCCGTTGACCGGCACAATTCAACCGTTTCTACCGGATGAGGTATGCGGATGACCATGATCCTGATGGCCCTCGGGCTGGTGCTGATCGTCGAGGGGCTGGTCTATGCTCTGGCCCCCTCACTTGTTGAGCGGATGCTGGAAATGCTGCGCACATTACCCGAAGCGGCGCGACGGCAAGTGGGTATCCTGTCGATGGTGCTGGGGCTGATCCTGGTCTGGGGCGCATATCAGCTCGGTTTCGGCTGAGTTCGTCGCATCAGATGAAAACCGCGCGATCATACGTTGCGGGTCGTCATAAACTGACTACATTACTGCCAATGCCACCGGTTTCGCGACCGGAGGGGGAAAGTGCGTGAGGACAAGGAGAGCGCCCGTGAAGGCCGAGGCCCGTACCGTATCACTCGACAAAAGCAGCATGATCACAAGGAGCCGCCTGATGTGGATGGCGCTTCTGAGCGTGCTGTTCGTGCTGGCGCAGACACTGATTGCGCAGGCCCGGCCCGAAAGCCTGGCGCCATTGGCCGAACGGATCAGCCCTTCGGTTGTCAACATCACCACCTCGACCCTGGTCGAGGGGCGTACCGGCCCGCAGGGGATCGTGCCCGAAGGCTCGCCCTTCGAGGATTTCTTTCGCGAGTTTCAGGACCGCAACAACGATGGTGAAAACGGCACGCCGCGGCCGCGCCGGTCTTCGGCGCTGGGCTCTGGCTTCGTGATCTCGGAAGATGGCTATATCGTCACCAATAACCACGTGATCGAAGGCGCTGACGAGATCGTGATCGAGTTCTTCCCCGGCAACGGCCAACCCGAAGAGTTGAAAGCAACCGTTGTGGGCACCGACCCAAAGACGGATATCGCGCTTCTCAAGGTCGAGGCCGAGAGCCCGCTGAAATTCGTGAAATTCGGGAACAGTGATACCGCCAAGGTGGGCGACTGGGTGATCGCCATGGGCAACCCGCTGGGGCAGGGCTTTTCTGTCTCCGCCGGGATCGTGTCGGCCCGCAACCGCGCGCTGAGCGGCAGCTATGACGACTACATCCAGACCGATGCGGCGATCAACCGGGGCAACTCGGGCGGGCCGCTATTCAACATGGATGGTGAGGTTGTGGGCGTGAACACCGCGATCCTCAGCCCCAATGGCGGCTCGATCGGTATCGGGTTCTCGATGGCCTCGAACGTGGTGACCAAGGTGGTCGACCAGTTGCGCGAATTTGGCGAAACCCGCCGCGGCTGGCTGGGCGTGCGCATTCAGGACGTGACCGATGACGTGGCCGAAGCGATGGGCCTGGACGAGGCCAAGGGGGCGCTGATCACCGATGTCCCGGACGGGCCCGCGAAGGATGCCGGGTTGCTGGCCGGGGACGTGATTCTCAGCTTTGACGGGGTTGTTGTGGATGATACGCGCGGTCTGGTTCGCCAGGTCGGCGAAACCACCGTCGGCAAGGCGGTGCGCGTCGTTGTCTACCGCGATGGCGGCACCCAGACCGTTCTGGTCACGCTGGGCCGACGCGAAGATGCCGAGCGCGAGGAAACCGAAGAGGAAACCACCGAGGATGGCGCGCCCAGCGTCAGCGAGAAGGATGTGCTGGGTCTGACGCTGCAGGTGCTCAATGACGATCTGCGCTCGGAACTCGGCCTCGATGAAGATGAGACCGGACTGGCGGTGACCAATGTCGATGAAACCTCGGAAGCGTTCGAAAAGGGTCTGCGCGCAGGTGATGTGATCACCGAGGCGGGCCAGCAGAAGGTGACTTCGCTCGCCGATCTGGATACCCGCATCGAAGAAGCCAAGGAAGCCGGGCGCAAGTCGCTGCTGCTGCTGGTTCGCCGCAATGGCGAGCCGCGCTTTGTGGCGCTGAACCTCGAAAGCTGATTCAACGGAAAGATCTACGAAACGGCAGGCATTGTCCGGCCGTTTTTCGTTGCATGAGGCGGGGCGCGGTCCGCGAGGCTGATCTCAAAAGAAGCGAGCCATGCGCGGGGGCGCATGGCTCTTGGGTTTGGTACTCGGACGTACCGAGCGACTGGGATCGTATCCGGTCCGCCGGGTAACCAAGGTCAAGGTCACACGGCATGGGTGCGGGGGTCTGTGAACTTTTTCCCACCCGGAGTCTTTATCGCGATTTTTTGAAAGTTTCAGATCTGCTCGGGATCGGCCAGATCTTCCATTGTGTCAGCATCGAGGATTTCCAGCCCGCCCCGCGTCGCTTCGATGATGCCCTGTTTTTTCCAGACCGAGATCGTCTTTGACACCGCTTCGCGGGTGGCACCCACATATTCGGCCAGCTCGCTCTGGCTCAGGCTGACAGAGCTGTTGTCTTCGCTTTGCAACTGGGCCAGATGCAGCAACTTACGCGCCAGCCGGGTCGGAACGGTCAAAAAGACCTGTTCGTGCAATTGCATGTTGATCCAGCGCATCCGTTGCCCGGCCAGCCTGGTCAGGTCAACCGCCAGTTCCGGGTCGCGCCGTACCTGGCGCATGACGTCGGCATTTTGCACCTTGAGGACACGGCAGGGTTGGGTTGCGGTGATCGTCGCGGTGCGCTCGCCGGGATCGAACAGAGCGATCTCGCCAAAGACCGAGCCTGGTCCCATAAGGTCCATCGACAGTTTGCGGCCGTTCTGAGAGAGGATCGAAACCTCCATCATGCCTTGTAGAATGACATAGAGCGCGTCGCCGGTATCGCCGTGCTGGAACAGCACATCGCCTGCACCAAGGCGCGCCTCGATGGCCTCTTCCTCCAGCATCGACTTGAGGCGATCGGATGCCTCGGCCAGAAAACCCGCCTCGGGCAATGAAACCATGCGCAGATCCTCCCTTGCCCACCGGTCTAAGGGGCAATCACGCAAAACTCAACTGTGCTGAGCGACAGAAACAGTCAGTCTTCGGATTTGCCACCGCCATCGGCGTCGGTTTCGATCAGGAACCGTTGCAAAAGAGAGAACTGCATCATCAGGAATGCCATCAACGCCAGCGGGAAGCCGAAGGTCTCGATCTTGACCCAGGCCTCTTCCGACATAGTGCGCCAGACATATTCGTTGGCGGCCGCCAGCACCGCAAAACAGCCGCAGAGGCGGCGGGTCAGGATCATCCAGCCTTCCTGCTCCATCGGCAGCATATCGTTCAGGATATAGGCCAGATAGGATTTGCCGCGCAGTAGCCCGACCCCCAGCAGCACGCAGAACGTGCCGTAGACCAGCGTGGTCTTCATCATGAAGAATCGCTTGTCGTTGAAATACGCCGTCAGCCCGCCGAAAAAGATCACGATGAAGGCGGTGAAGATCTGCAGGCGGCTCAGCTTGCCGGTGAGCATCCACAGGATGCCCATCGCGACCAGCAGGATCGGCACAAAGATCAGCGCCGAGATGATGAAGCCGGAATATTCTGTGCCGCCAATAACAAAGACGTCATCCTTGATGCGCAGATAGATAAAGAAAAAGGCCAGGGTCGGGCCCAGCTCCAGCACCTGTTTCAGGATCGGGTTGATGTCTTTGGTCTGCGTCATGTTGCGTCTTGCTCCGTTATCCGCCCATCTCAACTATCACGGCTCCCAGCGCGATCAAGCTCATCAGCGCGATGCGGCGCGGCCCGACAGTTTCTTTCAGTACCAGCCAGCCGATCAGGGCGGCAAACACGGTTGAGGTTTCGCGCAGCACCGCCGCCTCGCCCACCTTGTCGAGCCTTGTGGCCAGCATGACCGCCCCGAAGGACAGGGGCGCAGTGAGGCCGCCTGCCACCCCACGCAGCATTAGCGGGCCGGGCGCGGGCGGGTTGACCATATTGCGCCAACGCAGCCAGGCAATGACCGGCATCGCCATCCCGTCGATCATGAAGAACCACGCCAGAAAAGTGAACGGATCTGCGGTGGCCCGGATGCCATAGGCGTCATAGGTCGTATAGAGCGCCACGAAGAGGCCGGTGGCAAAGGCCAGAGCCAGAGCGGTCGGTAGTGTCTCGCGGTTGGTTTCGAGACGCAGCAGGTTATAGATCGCAAGGCCGAAGATCCCCGCCAGCAGCGCGGCAACGCCGAACCATTGCGTTGCGGTAAAGACCTCTCCGAACAGCAGATAGGCGCCGATTACCGTGAAGAGCGGCCCGGTCCCGCGCACCACCGGGTAGACGACCGTGTAAGAGCCTTTGGTATAGGCCTGCGCCTGCAGCAGCTTGTAGCCCATATGGATGACCCAGACAGTGGCGAAGATCGGCCACATATGCGCCTCGGGCCAGGGCACGACAAAAAACGCGAACGGAGCGGCCATCAGCATGTAGCAGGCATCAATTGCGCCGCGTGAGAGCCAGGGATCATGACGGCCCTTTTGCAACGCGCCAAAAACCGCATGCAGAAAGGCGGCCATCAGCGCCAGCCCCAGCGCCAGATCGTGGCCCGCTTCGGTGCCTTCGAGGGAGATCAGCCAGTCGCTCACTGTCAGGTCTTTGTCCGGGTTGTGAGGTTGGGGGGCACGCTCACACCCCCAGAGGTCTTCTTTGGCCTGATGAAGGGCCGGATCAATTCGGGCCGAGGCCGGTCAGCGCGGCGGCAAACTCTTCGGGGTCGAAGGGCGCAAGATCGTCGATCTGCTCGCCCACCCCGATGGCATGAATAGGCAGGCCGAACTTGTCAGCCAGCGCCACCAGCACGCCGCCCTTGGCGGTGCCGTCAAGCTTGGTCATGACCAGCCCCGAGACATCGGAGATCGCCCGGAAGGTTTCCACCTGTCGCAGCGCGTTCTGACCCGTCGTGGCATCCAGCACCAGCAGGGTGTTATGCGGCGCGCTTTCGTCCTTCTTGCGGATGACGCGGACGATCTTGGCCAGTTCCTCCATCAGGTCGGCGCGATTCTGCAGCCGCCCGGCGGTGTCGATCATCAAAAGGTCCGCGCCATCCTCCTGCGCGCGGGTCATCGCGTCAAAGGCGAGGCTGGCAGGGTCGGAGCCTTCGGGTGCGGTCAGCACCGGCACACCGGCGCGATCGCCCCAGACCTGCAATTGCTCGACAGCCGCGGCGCGGAACGTGTCACCCGCCGCGATCACCACCTTCTTGCCGGCGGCTTTGAACTGGCTGGCCAGCTTGCCGATCGTGGTGGTCTTGCCCGATCCGTTCACGCCCACCACCAGCACCACCTGCGGACGTTTGGGGTAAAGCGGCATCGGCCGCGCCACAGGTTCCATCACCCGGGCCACTTCCTGGGCCAGCAGTTGCTTGATCTCTTCGGTCGAGAGCTTCTTGCCGAACCGGCCCTCGGCCATGTTGGCGGTCACCCGCAGCGCGGTGTCGACCCCCATATCCGAGGCGATGAGCAGCTCTTCGAGCTGCTCCAGCATGTCATCATCCAGTGTGCGGCGAATGACGGGCGTGTTGTCAGCCTTTTTGAACAGACGGCCCAGCAGACCTTTGGATTCGGGGATTTCTGGTGGAGGAGGGGCAGGCGTTGGATCCGCCGGGATCGGGGCGGGAGGTTCGGCGGGCTGCGGTGTCGGCGCTGGCGTCGGAACTTCCGGAACCGGTTCCGGTTGGGGCTGCGGCTCGGGGATCACCGGATCGGGGTGCGGGGTTTCCTCGCCGCCATCCTCGACAATCGCATCCAGCCCCTCTTCGAGCTTGGAAGACGATTTGAACAGGCGGTCCTTGAGCT
The DNA here is from genome assembly GCF_041537905.1 of Ruegeria jejuensis. Lineage (NCBI taxonomy): Bacteria > Pseudomonadati > Pseudomonadota > Alphaproteobacteria > Rhodobacterales > Roseobacteraceae > Ruegeria > Ruegeria jejuensis. The sequence continues at coordinate 291,876 of NZ_JBGRUO010000002.1, forward strand.
TTGAGAAAAACGCCATATGGCCGGGCCCTCGCTTTGGTTTTCCCTCACCTAATGCGGATCGCGCCGGGTTGCAAAGGGTCACGCGCGCCCGACAGAACGGGAAGCCGCGCAAATCGGTGCCGCACCATCCTGTGAGTGGCGGGCCCTCCTCTGATCTGCAAAGATCGGGGCATGATGCGTCTGTTTCTGATTCTCGCCTGTTTCGTCAGCCTCCCGGCCTTTGGCCAGACCACCATGTCCGGTGAGGAGTTCGACCGCTACACGCAGGGCAAGACCCTGTTTTACGGGCAGCAGGGGCAGGCCTATGGAGTCGAGCGCTATCTGCCCGACCGTCGGGTGATCTGGTCGTTTCTGGATGGCGATTGCAAGAAAGGCATCTGGTATGAGCGCGAGGACAGCCAGATCTGCTTTCTCTATGAAGACCGGCTGGACCCGCAATGCTGGAGCTTCAGCCAGGGCCCGCACGGCCTGATCGCCCGGTTCGAGAACAACCTGGAGGCCACCGAACTCTATGAAGCCGAGGATATCGGCGAAGAGATGCTGTGCTACGGGCCGGATGTGGGGGTCTGAGACTGGGCGGGATCAGACCACGCGTAATTCGTCATAAGAAATCATGACATGCTCGCGATATGCTGGTCGCTGCGTTAGCCTGTCGTAATACGCGCTGAGGGCGGGCAGGGTGCGGCGGTCTATCTCGATATTGTAGTAGCGGAACAGGATATGGCCGAATTGGATATCGGCTTGGGAGAGTGCTTGTCCCGCCAGAAACGGTTGCTTGGCAAGTTGGGCCTCTGCGATGGTCAGATACTGTTCCAGGGAATCGATCGCATTCCTGATGGCCTTGGCATCCCGTTGATCCGGCGCGGTTCGCACGACATGCCAGAAGATCGGAACGGTGAACCCCATAGCGATATTGAGCTTTGCCCATTCGGCCCATTTGTCGATTTCAGCGCGTCGACCCGGATCGGAAGGCCAGAATCCGTCATCGCCATATCGCGCGGCCAGATAGCGCAGGATCGCCCCGGTTTCCCAAATCGGCGCGGCCACGCCATCCTGCAGCACCGGGATGGTTCGGTTCGGGTTGAGTGCCGCAAAGGTATCCGTATCGAGACCTCCAAAGTGATGGCCGATATCGTGGCGCTGATAGGGCAGGTCCAGTTCACCCACGCACCACATCAGGGCCTGCACATTCGATGACGTTTTGCGGCCCCAGATGGTCAGCATTGGTTCAGAACAACGACCCCTGTGATGGCGGCGCTCCCTTGGGGTTTGTTTTGGATTTCGGTTTCGGGGCGGAGCCGCCCGTGTCGATCTGACCGTCTGCGAACTCGATCTGAAGGGCCGCATGTTTCTCGGCCTGCGCCTTGCGCGTCACCACGTTGCCCTCGGCCCGCACCACCGCATAGCCGCGCTCCAGCGTGGCCTTGTAGCTAAGCGTTTCGCGCAGCCGGTCCGTGGCGTTGAGCTGTTGGCGCAGGCGGTCGATGCGCAGGGATTGTGCTGCGTTCAAGCGCTCGCTCAGCCGTTGCAGATGGTCGGTGCGGGTGGTGATCTCACGCTGGAGGGGCCGTGTGCTGAGGCGTGAGGACAGGTTGGTCCAACGGTCCCGGCGGGTCTCGACAATGCCGCGCAGGGTGGCGGGGCGCAGATGGGCGGACATGTCTAGCAGTTTCACCCGGCGGTTTTGTACCCCCCGAATCAGCGCGTTGGGCAGGCGTTCGGTGCTTTGGTCCAGCCGCTGGCGCGGGCCGTCCAGCAGCGCGTCGGGGCGCGGCAGGGCGCGGGCCAGATCGGCCAGCCTTTGTGCGCGGCGCTGCACCGCATCGCTGGCGGCCCGGCTCAGGCGCGCGCCTTGCTCGCCAGTCCAGGCCAGCAGGTCCAGCCGCACCGGCACCGCCAGTTCGGCAGCGGCGGTCGGCGTTGGCGCGCGTTGATCCGAGACATAATCGATCAGGGTGGTGTCGGTCTCATGCCCCACCGCCGAGATCAGGGGGATCTCCGATTCTGCCGCCGCGCGCGCCACGCTTTCCTCGTTGAAGCCCCAGAGGTCTTCGATGGAGCCGCCACCACGGGCAACGATGATCAGGTCGGGCCGGGGCAGCGCGCCGCCCGGCGTGAGCGCATTGAAGCCTTCGATGGCACGGGTCACTTCGGGGGCGCAGGCATTGCCCTGCACCGCAACCGGCCAGATCAGCACCTTGCGCGGAAACCGGTTGCGCAGCCGGTGCAGGATGTCGCGGATCACCGCGCCCGAGGGCGAAGTGACCACGCCGATGATCTGCGGCAGATAAGGCAGGGGCCGCTTACGCTCGGGCGCGAACAGCCCCTCGGCCTCAAGCTGTTTTTTGCGCTTTTCCAGCAACGCCATCAGCGCGCCCTGACCCGCGACCGCCACCTCATCGACATTCATGTTGTATTTCGACTGCGCGCCAAAGGCGGTGAGGCGACCGGTGATCACCACCTCCAGCCCTTCCTCGGGCACCACGGATAGCCCGGCGATCTGGCCCTTCCAGGTGGTGCAGGCCAGCACGTTGCGGTCGTCTTTCACGTCATAGTAGAGGTGCCCGGACCGTGCCTTGAACACGCGGCCCACCTCGCCGCGCACGCGGATACGCCCGAACGTGCCCTCAAGCGTGCGTTTCACCTCGCCCGCGATTTCCGAAACGGTGAATTCGGGCATGTTCTGGCCGGGAAGCGGGTCGTCGAGAAGGTCGGACATTGTGCGTGCCTGTTGGTCTTGTGTCACTGCTCGGGCCAGCTTAGAACGCCGCGACAGCAGGGCCAAGCAGATCGGAGCGCATTTCATGAATATCCTCATCCTCGGTGGCGGCGGGCGCGAACACAGCCTGGCCTGGGCGGTGATGCAGAACCCTAAATGCGACAAGCTGATTGTGGCACCGGGCAATGCGGGCATCGCGCAGATCGCCGAATGTGCCGATCTTGACATCATGGATGGCGGCGCGGTGGCGCGGTTTTGCGAAGAAAACGCGGTGGAGTTCGTGATCGTTGGCCCCGAAGCGCCTTTGGCCGTGGGCGTGGCCGACCGGCTGCGCGAGGCCGGTGTGCTGGTCTTTGGCCCCTCGGCGGCGGCGGCGCGGCTGGAAGCCTCCAAGAGTTTCACCAAGGAAATCTGCGACGCGGCAGGTGCGCCCACGGCGGGCTATGCACGCTTCACCGAGGTCGAACCGGCCAAGGCCTATATCCGCGAACAAGGCGCGCCGATCGTGGTCAAGGCCGACGGTCTGGCGGCGGGCAAGGGGGTGATCGTGGCAATGGATGTCGATGCCGCGCTGGATGCAGTGGATGATATGCTGGGCGGTGCCTTTGGCAGCGCCGGGGCCGAAGTGGTGATCGAGGAATTCATGGAGGGCGAAGAAGCCTCGCTGTTCGTTTTGTGCGACGGCTCCGATATCCTGTCGGTCGGCACCGCGCAGGATCACAAACGCATCGGCGAGGGCGATACCGGGCCCAATACCGGCGGTATGGGCGCTTATTCCCCCGCACCGGTGCTAAGTCCCGAGGTCGAGGCGCGGGCGATGGATCAGATTGTCCGGCCCACTATGAGCGAGATGGCCAGGCGCGGCATGCCGTTTCAGGGCGTGCTCTATGTCGGGTTGATGATCGAGGACGGCCAGCCTCGGCTGGTGGAATACAATGTGCGGTTCGGCGACCCGGAATGTCAGGTGCTGATGATGCGTCTGGGCGCGCAGGCGATGGACCTGATGCATGCCGCTGCCGAGGGTCGTCTGGGCGAGATGCAGGTGAACTGGGCCGATGATCACGCAATGACGGTGGTGATGGCGGCGCAGGGCTATCCGGGCGACTACCGCAAAGGCACCGAGATCGGTGGGCTGGACGATTTGCCCGAAGACAGCAGCCATATCGTGTTCCATGCCGGGACAAAGGCTGAAGGTGGCGCCGTATTGGCCTCAGGAGGGCGCGTTCTCAACGTGACGGCACGGGGAGAGACCCTGAGCGAGGCACACCGCCGCGCCTATGAGATGGCGGATCGTGTGGACTGGCAGGACGGCTATTTCCGCCGCGATATCGGCTGGCGGGCGCTGTAGGCTAGGTTTGATCCAATTGCCGGGCTGCGCCCGTCTCTATTGGTTTGGGAGAGGGGCTTTGCCCCTCTTGGCCTGCGGCCAATTCACCCCGGGACATTTCCTGCCAGATGAAGGCGCGGATCAGCAGGTCAGGGCTGAGGTGAGGCTCTCGGGGCCCGCGAACCGGCTAAGGTCGGTTTTGATCCAGGTCTTGTTGTAGGACAGGGCAACAACCCGGAACCAGTCGCCGCTGGCCAGGATCAACTCGGGTCCGTTACCGCAATCGCGCAAACCGCCGGAGATGAAATCCTGACCGATGCGGTGATTGGTGAGGCCGGGAATTGCGGCAACTTCGCGGAATGTGCCGTCGCTGTAGCGCCAGATGCGGAGGGTTTTGGCCAGATGCGGGCGGTCGATATAGGCGATCTCGATATGGCCATCGTCATCCAGGTCAGCAGCGCCGACTGGGGCGAGCCAGCGAAACGGGGTGCCGATATGGGGCGTTGCGGCGATTTTCTGGACCGCGTCGCCATCGAGTCCATAAATGGCGAGTTGCGCGCCCCGTGTCGGGTCGGTTTCGATCACGACAACTTCGGGTGACCCATCGCCGGTGACGTCCCAAAGACGCGGTGCGAGGTCTTCGAAAACGCGGCCGCCCTCGGCAAAGCCAATCAGATATGGTTCGCTTGCCGCGCGTTCGATCCGCAAGCCCGAATACTCGATCTCGTCCCCGAGTACCCCATGCCTGTAGTGACGTGTCGGCCCGATATAGCGCGCCCCGACAATCTCGTCTGGCTGCAAGCTCTGGTCCTGGGCACGGACCTCTCCACTGGTCCCGACTGCCGCCAGCCACAGGCTCAGGGCCATCAGCGCGCCGCGCGACCAGCCTTGCCACCGGCGGAGCGGGCGTCGCGGCGCTTTGTTCGCCATCAGATCTGTTTTTCGGGCATCTGTACCACCAGCCCGTCCAGCGCGTCGGTAACCTTGATCTGGCAGGTCAGGCGCGAGCGGGCCGGGTCGGGCTCATAGGCGAAATCCAGCATGTCCTCTTCCATGTCGTCCTTTGCGGGCACTTTCTCGACCCAGGCCGGGTCGACATAGACATGACAGGTGGAACAGGCGCAGGCCCCGCCGCAATCGGCTTCGATGCCGGGAATGTTGTTATCGCGTGCGCCTTCCATCACGGTCAGCCCATTGGCGACCTCGACGACATGTTCGGTCCCGTTATGCTCGATATAGGTAATCTTGGCCATGGACGCTCCCCTCCTGCGGCGGTGTTTCGGCAGAGTCCTTAGACAAGCCGCTGCCAGCTTTCCAGCCTCAATTGCGATCCGGTGCCTATCGATGCGGTTTCTTTATGGATTTTCCATATTTGTTCTCTTTTCCCGCTGCTCCTCCACCCCTGCGCTTGACTGTGGTGCCGGCGACGGCCAGCTTCGGCTTGGAACAGGATGCCGGAGCCGGGATCGCGGAGCCAACTGAGGAGCGGTGCAAATGATGACAGATGAGGATCGGCACTTGCTGCGTATCGCCTATGACGAGGCTAAGGCCGGATTCGACGAAGGCGGCTGCCCGATCGGATCGGTGCTGGCGCGCGGTGGCGCTGTGGTGGCGCAAGGGCGCAACCAGCGTGTACAGCGCGGCGATCCCATCGCCCATGGCGAGATGGACGCGTTGCGCAAGGCGGGGCGGCAGAAAACATATCTCGACACCACGCTCTATACCTCGTTGTCGCCCTGCATGATGTGTTCGGGAACCATCGTTCAGTTCGGCATTCCGCGCGTGGTGATTGGCGAGGCCGTCAATTTTGGCGGCAACGAGGACTTTCTGCGCGAGCGCGGCGTCGAGGTGATCATCGCGGATGATCCCGACTGTATCGCGTTGATGAAACGCTTCATTGCCGAAAAGCCCGAGCTTTGGGCCGAAGACATTGCCGAGTAGGTGATCCGCGCGCTGGTTTTCTGCTTCAGAGCAGTCGCTGCATCATCGCAGTCAGCGAATAGGGGCTGTCATAGCCCACCGAGGCCGCGACCCGGGCCAGCGGCGTGCCCCGCGCCACCGCCTGCAAAGCCGCCTGGCAGCGCAATCGCTGGCGCCATTCGCCAAAGCTGAGGCCGGTCTGGTGCTTGAAAAGGCGGGTGAAGGATCGCCGACTCAAACCCGCCTCATTGGCCCAGCCATCAATTGTCAGCGCCTGCGAGGGGGAGGAAAAGAGCGCCTCACAGGCGCGCCGCAATCCGGGGTGGTCGGGAAAGGGCAGGGCCAGCGGTGCCGCCTGCGCCTCGGCCAGTTCCAGCAGGATCAATCGGCTCAGGTGATGGGCGTGCTCACTCACCGGCCAGGGATTGTCCAGATCGCAAAACCGCGCGATCAGCGCCGCCAACAGGTCCGAGACCGCCAGCACCTGGCAGAACCGGGCACTGCCCTCGGCAAAGCTGTCCGGCGCGATATAGAGCGATTGCAGATCGACCGCGCCGACCATGCGCACCTCATGCGGCAGGTCGGCGGGCACCAGCAGGCAATGGCGTTCGGGCACCGTCCATCGCGCCTCCTGCGTTTCGGCCATCATCAGACCGGAGACCGCATAGATAAGTTGCGTGCGCGGATGGCTGTGCCAGCGCGAGACATCGCCCGCCTGATACTGCCGCCGCATGCTCACCACCGATTGCGGCAGGTGTTGCAACGCATCGGCAGAGGTTGCTCTGAGAGGGGATGTCGAAAATTGGCCCATCTGGCGAATTTATGACCCCATCGGCCAAATGAGACAAGCTATGTCAGGATGAAAACAGGCGGAGCATCCCATGCAGACCATCACCGATATCAAAGATCTTGAGGCTCTTTATGGCGCAGCGGTGCCGCAGTCTTTGACCAAGGTCCGCACCCGTCTGACCCCGCTTTACCGCCAATGGATCGAAACCGCGCGTTTCGTGGTGCTGACCAGTGTGGGTCCCGAAGGTACCGATGCCAGCCCGAGGGGAGAGGATGGGCCGGTGGTGCGAATCGCTGATGACCGCACACTCCTTCTGCCGGACTGGATGGGTAATAACCGCATCGATACCCTGCGCAATATCGTGCGGGACGGGCGGGTCAGCCTGATGTTCATGGTGGCGGGTAGCAACAATGTCGTGCGGATCAATGGCACGGCGGTTCTGACGGCGGATGAGGCGATTCTGGACAGTTTCGCCAAATCCGGCAGGCGGCCCAGATCGGTGACAATCATCACCGTTGGCGAGATCTATTTCCAATGCGCGAAGGCCCTGCTGCGCTCAGGTCTCTGGACCCGCGAACATGACGGGCATCTGGTGCCAACAGCGGGTCAGTTCGTGAACGAGACTGATGAGAGCTTTGATGGCGCGGCCTATGATGCGGGCTATGCTGAATATGCAAAGGACCGCATGTGGTGACGCGCCTCAGCGTTTGAACAACACCGATTGGGCCTGCTTGCCCTGATGCCCGCCGCGCAGTTCGATTTTCAGGGATTGCCCAGCCTGCACGGCGGGACGATTGCCAACGGCATAAAGCCAGCGCGCAAAGTGGGGCTTGTCGTGCAGGGCCTGCTGCTGTCCCTCCCACAGGCTGGCCCAGGGCCAGATCGACATATCCGCGATGGAATAGAAATCGCCCGCCACAAACTCGGTCTTCGCCAATTGCCGGTCCAGCACGCCATAAAGCCGCCCGACCTCGGCGCGATACCGGTCCTTGGCATACGGCAGGTCCTGCGGTGGGTCCATCTTGGGCGCGTATTTCAGAAAGTGATGCGCCTGTCCGGCCATCGGGCCAACCCCGCCCATCTGCCACATCAGCCATTGCTCGACGGCGATCCGGTCCCGTTCGGTTTCGCCATAAAAGCGTCCCGTCTTGCGCGCGAGATACATCAGGATCGCACCGCTTTCGAACAGGGAAATCGGCGCGCCATCCGGCCCGTCGGGATCGGTGATCGCAGGCATCCGGTTATTGGGGGAGATGTCCAGAAACCCCGCCTTGAACTGATCGCCCTTGCCGATATCGATCAGATGCAGATCATAGGGCAGCCCCATCTCCTCCAGCGCGATGGAGACTTTCCAGCCGTTCGGAGTGGGCCAGTAATAGAAATCGATGGGCAGCATCCGCGATCCTCTGTCTTTGCAGGGCGATCATGACGCTTTCTGTGTGAACGGCAAGGAGAACTGCGGCTGCGGCAGGCTCAGCAATCGGGACCAGCGCGGTGCTGAGGTGGCGGGCAGGCCCATGCGCAACAGGGACAAGTCGAACCCCTCGGGCGCGCGCAGCAGGGCATTGTAGAACGCCAATGCGCCGGGCCGCTGATAGCTGGACCAGTGGCAGATGCGGCGCTCAGGCACGCCAACCGGCCCGGCAAAGCGCGAGAGATGCTCAAGCGTGCGGCGGCAATCCAGTTGCAACGTGACAGCATTGCGCAGGTTCAGCCCCTGTCCCAGGGCGCGATCACCGCTTGTTGGTGGCGCGATCAGGCATTCATACAGAAAGTCGAACAGATCGTTTTCGCGGCTGGTGACATTGATGAAGGATGCGGCTTGCCCCGCATCCGTCTCCAGTGCCGCATGCGCCCGTTGGCGATAGGCCGCACCGGTTAGCGAGATGATCCGCGACAGCGCGCCCGGTGGCAGGTGATGCAGCGCCTCAAGCGCCAGTTCGATCCCCATGGAATGGCCGATGAAATGCACCGGTCTGTGTGGGGCGATCTGGCGCAGGTGCCGGATAATTGCCGCCATGGCGCGCCCCGCCGCAATCGCGCGTCGCCGCGCCTGCCACAACCCACCACGCCCGTCCCAGCCAAAGGCGATCGCCAGCCCCTCATCAGGGTTGCCCTGCCCAAAACCCAGCTTCTCGGGCCAGGCTGTAGCAGCCGCGCCGCGCCTATCATGCGGCAGGGCCAGAACAGCCTCGTGGGGACAGTGTTGCGGGTTGGCAGGCTGGTATTTGCAGCCGTGGGTCATCACAATCACGGGACCGGCCCCGCCTTGCGCCTGTTGCAGCAGTCTTGTCGGGGCTTGCGGGCTGCCATGCAGCACGGGCCTGTCCCCAATCGCATTGATCCTGATCACCGGCATACGTCGCCTCACACAAGATGTTGTGGCTGCGTTCTGCTCGAAGCATATGACGCAGGCATGAACAAATGCTTGCAGCCCCGTGACGATCCCGGTTGCAGACTTGACGCCCATCCGGGCGGGGCGTAAAGCCAAGACCCAGACCACGTGGCGATTTGTTACCGGATTGCGGGCCACGCTAAACAACACCGCTAAAAGGTCAGGATGAAAGCCCCCCTTTCGCTTGACCGCGTTCGGGGGTTTTTTATTGGCGCCGCAGGATCGGCGCGGAAGAGGACAAGATGAGCAAGAACTGGAACAAGCGCACCCAGGCCGTTCATAGCGGTATTCGCCGCAGCCAATACAGCGAAGTGAGCGAGACGATTTTCCTGACCCAGGGCTTTGTCTATGACACTGCCGAACAGGCCGAGGCCCGGTTCATTCAGGCCGGCGATGACGAGTTCATCTATGCCCGCTACGGCAACCCCACCGTGCGCATGTTCGAAGAGCGGATCGCCGCACTGGAAGGGGCCGAGGACGGCTTTGCCACCGCTAGTGGCATGGCGGCCGTCAACGGCGCGCTGACCGCGATGTTACAGGCGGGCGACCATGTGGTGTCGGCGCGCGCGCTCTTTGGGTCCTGCCTCTATATTCTGGAGAATATCCTGTCCCGCTACGGGGTCGAGGTCACCTTTGTGGATGGCACTGATTTGAGCCAGTGGAAGGCGGCGCTGCGGCCTGACACCAAGGCGGTATTCTTTGAGTCCATGTCGAACCCCACGCTCGAAGTTGTTGACATCGCAGCAGTTTCCGAGCTGGCCCATGCGGTTGGCGCGACCGTGGTGGTTGACAATGTCTTCTCCACCCCGGTCTTTTCACGGGCGATCGAACAGGGTGCGGATGTGGTGATCTATTCGGCCACCAAACATATCGACGGGCAGGGGCGCGCGCTGGGCGGTATCATCCTGGGCACGCGCGATTTCATCCGGGGCACGGTCGAGCCCTATCTGAAACATACCGGCGGTGCGCTCAGCCCGTTCAATGCGTGGGTGATGCTCAAGGGGTTGGAAACCATGTCCCTGCGGGTGAATGCGCAGGCGGAAAGCGCCCTGAAGATCGCCGAAGCGCTTGAGGACCACCCCGCACTGGAACGTTTGCTTTATCCGGGGCTCAAAACTCATGCACAGAACGCGCTGGTTCAGACCCAGCTGGGTGGCAAGGGCGGTACCGTGCTGTCGCTGGACATTCGCGGCGGCAAGGATGGGGCCTTTGCGTTCCTCAACGCGATGACGATCCCGGTGATCTCGAACAATCTGGGCGATGCCAAATCCATCGCCACCCACCCGGCCACTACGACCCATCAACGCCTGTCGGACGAACAGCGCACTGCACTGGGTATCACGCCGGGTCTGGTCCGTCTGTCAGTGGGGCTGGAGGATACGGATGATCTGATCGGTGATCTTCAGGCGGCTCTGGCGGCGTCGCAGCCTTAAAGAGGGCAGGGCGCCAAGATACACGCCTTGCCAGCTTCGTTTGGACTGCATCGGGGCGCAAATCTGCGAATTCTGACGATTTTCTGCGATCCGGTTTGCTATCGCCATCGTATAGAAGCTAGATTGAAGGCTGTCGGCGGCGCACACCGCCCCAAGCCGCAGACGAGAGACAGGGGACAGACCCATGAATTTCCAACCGCGCAATCTGGACGATGTGCCGAACCGCAAGGCCGCCGAAGCGGCGTTGGACGTGTTGCGCGCCTGGGCCAAAAACGCCAGCGACGCCGAGATTGCGACGCTGGACCCTGCCGTCGCAAGACTGATCCCGGGGCTGAGCGACGTAAATTACCCGGCGCTCTCGCGGGATTATCCCGAGAATTTCGAGGTCGACGCGGCATACCGCGCGACGCTGCCTGATCTTCAAAACGGCCCCTCCAGCCTTATCCGTGGCGCCCAGCAACATATCCAGCATGTGGGGATTTCGAATTTCCGCCTGCCGGTGCGGTTCCATGCCAAGGGCGGAACCGATCTGACGCTGGAAACCTCGGTTACCGGAACCGTGAGCCTTGATGCCGAAAAGAAAGGCATCAACATGTCCCGGATCATGCGCTCCTTCTACAAACACGCCGAGCGGACCTTCAGTTTCGAGACCATCGAGGCGGCGCTGGACGATTATAAATCCGATCTGGACAGCTTTGATGCCCGCATCCAGATGCGGTTTTCCTATCCGTTAAAGGTGCAAAGCCTACGCTCGGGTCTGGAAGGCTATCAGTATTATGACTTTGCGCTTGAGCTGATCGAGGTTGCGGGCGAACGCAAGAAGATCATGCATCTGGACTATGTCTATTCGTCCACCTGCCCCTGCTCTCTGGAACTGTCCGAACATGCGCGCGTGATGCGTGGCCAGTTGGCGACCCCGCATTCACAGCGCTCGGTGGCGCGGATTTCGGTGGTTCTTGACCCCACCGCCCCCTGCCTGTGGTTCGAGGACCTGCTCACGCTCTGTCGGCAGGCGGTTCCCACCGAGACGCAGGTGATGGTCAAACGCGAGGATGAGCAGGCTTTTGCCGAGCTGAACGCGGCCAATCCGATCTTTGTCGAAGACGCGGTGCGGCTGTTTTGTGCCGAGTTGCAGGCGGATCACCGCATCGGTGACTTCCGGGTTGTGGCAAGCCATCAGGAAAGCCTGCACAGCCATGACGCAGTGTCCGTCCTCACCGAAGGCGATACCTTTGCCTCTGACAGTCTGGAGCCGCGCCTGTTTAACTCGCTGGTCCACACCGGATAACACGTCCGGTAACGCCCGTTTTCGGTCGACAATTCGCCTGTGACGCTGCGGCGCAGCAATTTTTGCTGCGCTTGCTCGGTTTTGCCTATATGTTCGAAGCCAGATCAGGTCCGGCGTCGGTGAACAGGATGTTCAACGGGCGGACCGGTACAGGCAGAGGACGACTATGCGTGTCACATATTCGGAGCCGGGCAGAGATGCTCATGGGCTTTGGAAGGCTCTCTTAACGCCCTCTATGTTTTCACTTTTCCCGACAGTCAAAGATAGGGGAGCCCTAAAATGAGCTTTATCAAGACACCATTGGAAATCCAGGCCGCAGCCATCCGCGTGGCCGGACAGCTTATCGCGAATCAGCTCCGGATCATCGAGGTCGTGAGCAAAACCGCGATGGAAGCGCCGTTCTGTCAGGTGCGCGCCCTTCAGTCGGCCGCAGCCGAGCCTGCCCCGGCACCGGTCGCCAAAGCCGCACCCAAAGCACCTGTTGCACCCGCGCCCGCCAAGCCTGCGCCCAAAGCCAAGGCCAAACCCGCTCCGGCAAAGGCCAAAACCGCGAAACCGGCCCCGAAGGCCGCAGCACCTGCTGCCAAAGCGGCCCCGGCCAAGCCTGCACCGGCCAAGCCCGCACCTGCCAAGGTTGCCCCGGCCAAACCCGCCCCGGCAGCCAAGGCAAAGGCGGCCCCTGTGAAGGCCGAAGCCGCGAAACCGGCCCCAAAAGCCACTGCACCAGCAGCCCCGGCCAAGCCCGCAGCCAAAGCGGCCGCCCCGGCAGCCAAAGCCCCTGCCAAGCCTGCTGCCGCCCCGACCAAGTCGGAAGCACCTGCGGCCAAGACGGCAACGCCCAAACCCGCCGCAAAACCGGCCCCGGCCAAAGCTGCGACCAAACCGGCAGCAGAGGCAAAGCCAGCCGCTGTGGCCGAAACGGCCAAGCCCGCCCCGGCCCGCAACGGCACCCGGTCGCCTTCCACGCCGCCGGCAATGCCCGCAGCCAAGGCCAAACCACAGGCCAAAGCGCAGCCCAAACCCAAGAGCTGACCCCGCGCCAGCGCTTGACAGCGAAGCCATGGCGCGCCAACGCTGCGCGTCATGTTAGACCTTCGCCCCGTCGGATATGTGATCGGCCTGCTGGTCGCTATTCTTGGCCTGACCATGCTGTTGCCGATGATGTCGGATTTCGCCGAAGGGCGGGGCGAATGGCACGTCTTTCTGCAAAGTGCCCTGATCACCACCCTGGTGGGCGCTTTGATGGCCATGAGCTGCGCCAATGGCGTGCGCGAGGGCCTGACCATCCAGCAGACCTTCCTTCTGACAACCGGCGTCTGGGTGGCCCTGCCGATCTTTGGCGCGATCCCCTTCATGTTCGGTGAGACCGAACTGCGCTTTGTCGATGCGCTGTTCGAGTCGATGTCGGGCCTGACCACCACCGGTTCGACCGTGATCTCGGGCCTCGACGAGTTGCCGCGCGGGCTGCTGCTGTGGCGCGGGCTGCTGCAATGGCTGGGCGGCATCGGCATCATCGTTGTTGCGATGGTCTTCCTGCCCGAGTTGCGGGTCGGTGGCATGCAGATCTTTCGCTCGGAAGGGTTTGATACCTTTGGGAAAATTCTGCCCCGCGCGACCGAGATTTCGTCCCGGATTTCCGTCGTCTACATCTCGCTGACCATGGCCTGCGCGCTGGCTTATGCCGCTTCGGGTATGGATGCGTTCGACGCCTCGGTCCATGCCATGACCACCGTGGCGACCGGCGGGTTTGCCAATTACGACGCCTCGTTCGGGGGTTTCCCGCCCGCGACCGAATATGTGGCGGTTCTGTTCATGATCCTCGCGGCGCTGCCCTTCGTGCGCTACGTGCAGATGATCGCGGGCACCGCCGAGCCGCTCTACCGCGACAGCCAGGTGCGCGCCTTTATCGGAACCGCGTTGGTGCTGGTGTCGGTCCTGACGCTGTGGAACCTGCTGCAGACCCCGGCAACCGGCGAGGGCGTCATCCGCAAGACCCTGTTCAACACCGTGTCGCTGATGACCGGAACCGGCTATGCCAGCACTGACTATATGAGCTGGGGCGGCTTTCCGGTCACCATGCTGTTCTTTATCGGTCTGATCGGCGGCTGTGCGGGATCAACCGCTTGCTCGATCAAGATCTTCCGCTACCAGCTGCTGTTTGCCTCGATCAAGGCGCAGTTGCAGCGCATTCGTCAGCCCAGCGGTGTCTTCACGCCACGCTATAGCGGGCGCGCCGTGGGGCAGGACGTGCTGAGTTCGGTGATGAGCTTTTTCGTCTTTTTCATCGTGACCATGGGCATCCTGTCCTGGGGGCTCGGCCTGACCGGCCTGAATTTCGTGACCTCGATTTCCGGGGCTGCCGCCGCGCTGGCCAATATCGGGCCGGGGCTGGGCGATCAGATCGGCCCGGCGGGCAATTTCGCCAATCTCAACGACACCGCCAAGTGGATGTTGACCTTAGGCATGCTGATCGGCCGACTTGAGCTGATGGCCGTCTATGTGATCCTGACCGTGCAATTCTGGAGAGCCTGATGAAGAAACCGCTGGGGGCGCAGATTTCCCACATGCTCAGCGACCGGGGCGTCGAGGTGATCTTTGGGATACCGGGGGTCCATAATCAGGAGATGTATCGCGGCATCGAAGAGGCTGGCATTCGCCACGTTCTCGCCCGTCACGAGCAGGGGGCGGGGTTCATGGCCGATGGTTATGCGCGTGCCTCGGGTAAGCCCGGCGTGGCTTATGTGATCACCGGTCCGGGGCTGTTGAATACGTTGACGCCGCTGGCGCAGGCGTATTCCGATTCCGTGCCGGTTCTGGCGATCTCGTCCTGTCTGGACGAAACCGCCTCCCGCAAGGGCCAACTGCACCAGATGCGCGATCAGGAAGGCGCCGCCGCAACCGTCTGCGACTGGTCCGAAACGGCCCATTCCGCAGCTTCAGCTTATGGTCTGATCGAACGCGCCTTCGAAGAATTCGAGCTGGCGCGGCCCAGACCCAAAGCCATTCAGGTGCCGATTGCTCAGCTCGAAGCATTGGCCGACCCGGCGCCTTTTCCCAACCAGCCCGCGCTGCGCCTCAAGGCGCAGGACCCTGATATTGCGCCGGTGCTCTCCTTGCTCAACCTGGCTCGGCGACCGCTGTTCATTCTGGGCGGCGGGGCGCGGTCGAACCTGTGGCGGCAGATCGTGACGCAGCTTGGGGCAGCCTGTTTCACCACATATGCCGGGCGCGGTCAGGTTGGCGCGGATTATCCGCTCAATTTCGGAGCGATGCTGGCGCGGCCCGGCAGTGCGGCGGTGATCGGCAGCGCCGATCTGGTGATCGCGGTGGGGACCGAACTGGCCGAGGTGGACCTCTGGCGCGAAGATCTCGGTCATAGCACAACGCTGGTGCGGGTCGATCTGGACCCGCAGGTGCTGTCTGACGGGCAGCGCGCGCTGGTCAAGCTGCAGGCCGATGGGACGAGCTTCGCAAAAGCGCTCTGGTCGGCCACCGAAGGGGCCAAGCCCGCCACCGGCTGGTCGGTGGAGGAGGTGGCCACAACCCGTGCCCGCTGGCGGGCTGAGGCGGATGCAGAGCGCCCCGGCATCTTGCCGGTGATCGACGCGCTGCGCGATGCGGTGCCCCCGGATGCGATGATCTATTCCGACATGACCCAATTCGCCTACCTCGCGAAAGAGGTCTGGGACATGCACTACCCCCATCACTGGCACCACCCGTCGGGGTTTGGAACGTTGGGATATGCGCTGCCCGCCGGAATCGGCGGTGCGGTTGCGCGTGATGGAAAACCCACCATGGTGATCGCGGGCGATTATGGCTTTCACTATACGATGCAGGAGCTTGGCGTGGCGGTCGAGTTGGGCCTGCCGTTGCCGATCGTCATCTGGGACAACGGCAAGCTGAAAGAGATCGAGGAAAGCATGCAGCGGGCGCAGATCGCGCCCAACGCGGTGATCGCCCGCAACCCCGATTTCTGCGCCTTGGCCAATGCTTTCGGGGCCGCCTCAGCCGCGCCAGCCTCGCTTGCCGAGATGCAGGAGGCCGTGCGCGCGGCCTTCACGGCAAATGGTCCGACACTGATCTATCTGACGCCCGATATCGTCTGAGCCTGCCGATGCGTGCGGGCTAAAGGAACTCAACCTTTCCAGTGGCAATGTCATAGATCGCGGCGGCGGATTTCAACCTGCCGCTTTGGGTGAGATCAGACAGGATCGGCGCGGTTGAGCGTGCCTTTTGGGCACCCAGGCGCGCGTTCTGCGCCGTGGCGGCGGCCAGCAGGTCGGGCGGGTTGTCGGCCATGACGTCCTCGACGGCGGGGCGGATTGCATTAACAAGACCCGACAGATGCCCGCCGGGCAGGGTGGCATCCTCCACCGCCGAGATGGTGGCACTGACCGCCCCGCAGGAGCTGTGCCCCAGAACCAGGATCGTCGAGATGCCAAGCACCGCCGCGCCATATTCCAGGCTCGCCAGCCCATAATCGCTGATGACGTTGCCCGCAGCGCGGATGACGAACAACTCGCCGGGTCCCTGATCAAAGATCAGTTCAGGGGCAACGCGGGAATCGGCACAGCTGACGATTGTTGCAAAAGGCTGCTGACCCAGCGCGCGCGCGCTGCGACCAACCGAGTGGTCGGTGTTGATCGGCGTATTCGCCACATAGCGCGCATTGCCCTCCATGAGCCGCTCCAGCGCCTCATCCGGTGACACCAACGGAGTGTCGGCGCGGGCGGGCCGCACAAACGGCGCGGCAAAGGCCGCTGCACCACCGGCGATCACGCCGCGCCGGTTCCATGCTGTCAATCGGTCTTTGTCAGCCATCTGTCTGTCCTGTGTTCCTGCCCATCTGCCGAGACTTTCCTACCCGACGGGGACGGCGTCAATGTGTCCGACGGTGCAACCCGGTGCATCCCGGCGCGTGGTGAAGCGAGAAAACGCGCCGAAGATCGGCGCGTTTGTCAGTTTCGTGAGGCGCGAGCGGCTAACCACCCATTGGGATCAGTCCCAGCAACTGACCAGAACGGTCATGCCATTTGCACGGCGGTTCAACTCATCGGGTGTGATATCCGACGCTTCGGGGGCGCTTTCCACCGTCAGACCGGATGCTTCGAGCACGTTCCGCAGTGCCTGCGCGTCAGCGGCAAAGCTCACATCGCGGGGCAATTGCTGGCCGTCTGCGGGATCGGGCAGCAACATGCCGACAACCGACCCGCCCGTGTCAAAGACCGGACCACCGGCATCGCCGTCCTGCGGGGCCAGGGCAAGGCGTGACAATTCGGTCTCGCCACGCAGTCCGGCCACATCTGACAGCGTCCCGAACGTCAGTGTTGGTGCGCCAAGAACCCCTTCGTAGGAATAGCCTGACAGGGTGACCTGCGATTGCAGCTTGGGTTCGCTCAGATGCAATTCCGCCACCGCCATCGGGGCCAGCGGCTGAGTCGGCCGCAGGATCGCGACGCCAAGCCCTGAATCCTGTGAGACGAGATCAGCACGGTAGGTGTTGTCGAGCGTGATCCGTGTGCAGCTCTGTACCGCCTCGGCCACGGTCAGAACCGCGCCCGACCTGTCCACATAAAAGCCCGAACGCGAGATGCGCGGTTTGCGGATCTCCAGCCCCGAGACCAGATCGACGCTTTGCAGCGCGCCAGCCCCCTCGGCCGGGTCAAGCACGCCATCGGTGCGGGCAAAGCTGGACTTTATGGCCTGCAAGACGCGGGCGCGGCGGCCCTCATCGCCATCGGGCCAGACCAGGGTAAAGCCCTTGATCTGCCCATCGCGCAGCGCCGCCTCGGTATAGGACACGATCCCGTTGCCGCGCCCCTCGATGGTGAAGCTGTCTTTGTTGCGCTGGCGCGGGCCGTCCAGAGGCACGATCTCCAGCGTCTGCATCACGTCATAGAGCCCGAACAGGTCGGCCCGCTCGCCTTTCTGGCTGATCAGCAGCACCCGCGCGCCAAGGTCGCTTTGGGCATCGTAATGGGCAAAGGGCGGGTCATAGCGGCTAAATGCAACCTCGCCCAGGGGCAGGTCGGCGGAAATCCCGGCCTTGGCGTCCAGACGACGTTCCATGCCGACGCTCAGCAGCGGCGCGTTATACTGATCCATCAGGACAATGCGCTGGCTGGTGGTCAGGATGCCGGTGGGCTCATAACCGTTGAAGCTTTGCCAATCGGCCATGGAGCGGCGGGTGCCCGGACCAAAGGCGCCGTCGATGGTCGCGTTATAGAACCCGGCAGCCTGCAAGGCAGTCTGCAATCCGCGCCGTTCCTCGCGGCTCAAGGCCCGCTCGCTGCGCCGCGCCTGCGCGGGGGTCTCGTCAGAGGCCACGGCGGGCGTTTGCGGGGCAGGCGCCGCCGCGGGCTGGGTCAGCGAAGGTGTTGTCAAAGCGGCGCTTGCGCCCTCCTGCGGCCAGAATTGCCGCCCCAGTGACCGGGTGAAGGTGATGAAGCTGTCGCTGGGGATCTGACGCTCGGCGCGGTAGACACGCAGCACCTGTTCGGCATCGGCACGGGTATAGGGGCCAAGCACGATTCCGTACCAGCCCCCGCCAAGCGCATAGCCCTGCACATCGGGCAGGCTGCTGGAGAAGAACTGCGCGCGCTGCTCGGCCACCGGTATATCGGGATGGGCCTCGATCTGGACCCAGACGCCCTCGGCGCCGGATTGTTGGGCCGAAACGGCGCGCAGGCCGAAGGTGACCGCAAGGAGGAATGCGACGAAAAACCGTGTCATTGGGGAACTCTTGCCTTAACTCATGTCTGTTTTGCGCAACATACGCGCGAACCCACCCCAAACACCATGCCTGCAATGATGCGACGCTGCGGGTGTGATCTTCGCACGACAGGCGTGCGGGATGCGCCCGCGACTGCGTTCAGAAGGGCCGTTGACGGTCCCGGGCTGCTTGCATAGGAAAGCCCTGATCCCATCCCCGTGTTCGTGAAGGCAGGCACATGAGTGACACATCCAGCGCCCCGCGCTCTTTTCAGGAGATTATCCTGCGGCTTCAGACCTATTGGGCCTCGAAAGGTTGCGCCATTTTGCAGCCCTACGACATGGAGGTCGGTGCCGGCACGTTCCACCCGGCCACCACGCTGCGTGCGCTTGGGTCGAACCCTTGGGCCGCAGCCTATGTGCAGCCCTCGCGCCGCCCGACTGACGGGCGCTATGGCGAAAACCCCAACCGCTTGCAGCATTACTACCAGTATCAGGTACTGATCAAACCCAGCCCGCCCGATCTGCAGGCGCTCTATCTGGGTTCGCTCGAAGCGATCGGTATCGACATGGACCTGCATGATATCCGCTTTGTCGAGGATGACTGGGAAAGCCCCACTCTGGGCGCCTGGGGGCTGGGCTGGGAGGTCTGGTGTGACGGGATGGAGGTCAGCCAGTTCACCTATTTCCAGCAGGTCGGCGGCCATGACTGCATCCCGGTCTCGGGCGAGCTGACCTATGGTCTGGAGCGTCTGGCGATGTATGTTCTGAGCATCGATCATGTGATGGACATGCCGTTCAACGATCCGCAATCCCCCAGCCCGCTCAGCTATGGCGACATCTTCAAGCAGACCGAAGAGGAATACGCGCGCTGGAACTTTGACGTGGCCAATACCGAGGTCCTGCTGCGTCATTTCGAAGAGGCCGAGGCCGAATGCGCCACCATTCTGGCGCAGGAACATGACGACCCCAAGACCGGCAAGCGTATCGTGATGGCGCACCCGGCTTATGACCAGTGCATCAAGGCGAGCCACATCTTCAACCTGCTGGATGCGCGCGGCGTGATCTCGGTCACCGAACGTCAGGCCTATATCGGGCGGGTGCGGGCACTGGCCAAACAATGCGCCGACGCGTTTGTTCAGACCACAGCCGGAGGGCACGTGGTCTGATGCCGCCGCTTCTGGCGAGCCTGGAACCCGTTGCCCCGCAGGGTGACAAAGGTTGCGCGAACTGAGGGACCGGAGATGAAGGGAAAACTGCTCGCCATCGTCATTCTTGCCAGCGCCGCGATTGCGGGCGGGGTGATGTATTACATGCAGATCTATGGCTTTTATTACGATGTCGACGCACAGCCGGGTCAGGATGTTGCGCTGCTACCGCTTGAGGCTGAGGCGTCGGAGCCCATTGCCTATAGCGGTTTTCAGGCCATTGATGCCGATAGCTCTCCGATCCGCTATCGCGCCTGTTTCAACACCGAGCTGAGCCTCGACGAACTGAGCGCGACCTATCGCCCGGCAGAGGGGGTTGAACCCCTGACCGCCCCGGACTGGTTCGATTGCTACGACGCTCTAGCGCTGGGCGAGGCGCTCGCGTCGGGGACCGCACGGGCCTATCTGGGCACCAAGAACATCCATTTCGGTGTGGACCGGGTCGTTGCGGTTACCGATGACGGGCGGGGTTATGTATGGCACGCGCTCAACGATTGCGGCAAGAAAGCCTATGACGGCACGGTGATCGGCGAGGCATGCCCGCCGCGCGGGGAGCGCGGGCAATGAACCTCTTTGTCCCCGATATGATCTCCGCCACCCTTGGGCTGGCGGTTTTCCTGTTGGGGGCCGAGCTCAACACACGGGTCGGGGTGCTGCGCCGGTTCAACATTCCCGAAGCGGTCAGCGGCGGTCTGGTCGCGGCGATGCTGTCGCTGGCGGTCTATCTGGTCGCCGGGATCGAGTTCGAATTCGAGATGGAGACCCGCGACTATCTGCTGGTGGTGTTCTTTGCCGCCATCGGGTTGAACGCCCGCTTCTCGGACCTGATCAGAGGCGGTAAACCTCTGGTCCTGCTTCTGATTCTGACACTCGCAACCATCCTGGCACAAAACATCATTGGCGCGCTTGGGGCCGTCACTTTTGGCTTTCCGGCGCAATCGGGCGTGCTGTTTGGCTCTGCCGCGCTGATTGGCGGGCATGGCACGGCCATTGCCTGGGCACCCGATGTGGGCGCGGTGACCGGGCTGGAGGGTGCGACAGAGCTGGGCGTTGCCGTGGCGACGCTGGGTCTCGTGCTGGCGGCGCTGGTGGGTGGTCCGGTGGCGAAATACCTGGTTGAACTTCACAAGCTCACCCCCGACCGCCCGGATGAGGAACTGACCGTGGGCGTGCCGCAACAGGAAACTGGCGATGCGGCGATCACGCCCATCGGCTTGATGCGGGTGGTGCTTTATCTGCATCTGGCGATCATCCTCGGCTATGCCGCAAATATCGCAATCGCCGAGGCGGGGCTGAAACTGCCGCTCTTCGTGCCCTGCCTGATCGTTGCCATCCTGATCGCCAACCTGCGCAGCTGGCTCAGACCGGGTGCGGTTGCCGTCAGCCGGACGCCCGCGCTGGCGCTGGTCTCGGAATTTGCACTGGGGGCGTTTCTGGCCATGTCGCTGATGAGCCTGCAACTTTGGACCATTGCTGATCTGGGCATGACCATCCTCGTGGTTCTCACCGCGCAGACGCTCTTTACGGTGCTCTTCGTGATCTATGTGCTGTTCCCGGTGATGGGCTCGGGTTATCGCGGCGCGGTTCTGGCGGCAGGCTTCGGTGGCTTTGCGCTTGGCGCGACGCCAACTGCCATCGCCAACATGACCGCCGTGACCAAGCGATATGGCCCGTCGCCTATTGCCTTTATCGTGCTCCCCCTTGTATCCGCGTTCTTTGTGGACATCGCCAACGCCATCGTCATCCAGACGATCGTGAATTTCTGAGGACCCCATGCCCGACCTGCTGATCGAACTGTTTTCCGAGGAAATCCCCGCGCGCATGCAGACCCGCGCCGGAGAAGATCTGAAAAAGCGCATCACCGACGGTCTGGTCGAGAGCGGTCTGACCTATGCCGGGGCGGCGGCCTTCACCACGCCGCGCCGCCTGACGCTGACGGTGCAGGGGCTGCTGGCGGAAAGCCCTACGGTGCGCGAGGAACGCAAGGGTCCGAAAGTGGTTGCGCCCGACAAAGCCATCGAGGGCTTCCTGCGCGGCGCGGGCCTGACCCGCGATCAGTTGGAAGAGCGCGAGACGCCCAAAGGCGCGGTCTATTTCGCCAGCATCGAGAAGCCGGGCCGCCCGGCAGCCGACATCATCGCCGAAGTGCTTGAGGCCACGATCCGCAACTTCCCCTGGCCCAAATCGATGCGCTGGGGCAGCGGGTCCTTGCGCTGGGTGCGGCCTTTGCATTCGATCCTGTGCATCCTCAGTGACGAAGCAGGTGCGCAGGTGGTGCCGATGGAGATTGACGGGATCAACGCGGGCGACAGCACCGAGGGCCATCGCTTCATGGCGCAGGGCGATCTCGCGGGCCGGTTTTCTGTCTCATCTTTCGAGGATTACGAGGCAAAGCTCAAGCGCGCCCATGTTGTGTTGTCGCCCGCTGAGCGCGCCGACCATATCTGGGCCGATGCGCAGAACATGGCCTTCGCCGCAGGTCTTGAAGTGGTGGACGACAAGGGACTGCTGGGTGAGGTTGCCGGGCTGGTGGAATGGCCCGTGGTGCTGATGGGAGAGATCGGTGCAGAGTTCCTCGACCTGCCGCCCGAAGTCCTGCAGACCTCAATGAAGGAACACCAGAAGTTTTTCTCGGTGAAGAACCCCAAGACGGGCCGGATCGAACGGTTCATCACTGTGGCCAACCGCGAGACGACGGATAATGGCGCGACCATTCTGGCGGGCAATCAGAAGGTGCTCTCGGCCCGTCTGGCCGATGCGAAATTCTTCTGGGAGAACGACCTGCGCGTCGCCAAATCGGACATGAGCGCCTGGACCGATGCGCTGAAAAACGTGACCTTCCATAACAAGCTGGGCACACAGGCCGAACGGATCGACCGCATCGCCGCACTTGCCCGCGAACTGGCCCCGATCACCGGCGCCAACCCGGATCATGCCGAGAAGGCCGCGCGTCTGGCCAAGGCGGACCTAAGCTCCGAGATGGTCTATGAATTCCCGGAACTTCAGGGGCTTATGGGCCGCTATTACATCGAAGCGGCAGGCGAAGACGCCGCTGTAGCTGCTGTGGCACAGGAACATTACTCGCCGCTCGGCCCCTCCGACGACGTCCCCACCGCGCCGCTTTCCGTGACCGTGGCGCTGGCCGATAAGCTGGACACGCTGACCGGGTTCTGGGCGATTGATGAGAAACCTACTGGATCAAAAGACCCGTTTGCGCTTCGTCGCGCGGCACTAGGGGTTATCAGGCTCATACTCGGATCGAATTTTGCACTGTCCCTACAGCAACTCGCGCTCGATGCAGCATTTCTTCACCTATTGAAATTTAGGGAAGCCGAACTGACTAAGGCAGACATTCACAATTTATACTCGGTCGCTGATTCAGTTACCTCAAAGCGAAACTTGAAGCTGGAGGGTAAACTCGGTGGGTTTACTGTGCTGGCCGAAACCACGAGAATGACAGAAGGTCTCGTTAGTTTCTTCCACGACCGCCTGAAAGTCTTCCTCCGCGACGAGGGCATTCGTCATGACATCATCGACGCCTGTATCGCGATGGAGGGCAATGACGACCTGACCCTGCTGGTCAAACGCGCCCGCGCGCTGAATGAGGTGCTGGCCACTGAAGATGGCGAAAACCTCGTGCAGGGGTTCAAGCGGGCCAACAACATTCTGACCCAAGCGGAAGAGAAGGACGGGGTCGAATACTCCTATGGCGCGGACCCCAAATTCGCTGAAACCGACAGCGAAAAGGCGCTCTTTGCCGCGCTCGACGCTGGGCAGGCGAAAATCGCCCCCGCGCTGAAGGCCGAGGATTTTCCCGCGGCGATGGCGGCGATGGCGGAGTTGCGCGGGCCCGTTGATGCCTTTTTCGAAGACGTGCAGGTCAATACCGACAATGATGTGCTGCGCCGCAACCGTCTGAACCTGCTCAGCCAGATCCGCGCGATCTGCTCCAGCGTGGCCGATCTGACCCGGATCGAGGGATGACAAACCGGGATGCGTAGAAACGCGCATCCCCAACCTCTCCCTTGCGTCGATCCCAATCCTACTTATGCTGCGGCGAAACAAAAAAGGTGCCGCAGTGCAGAATAACCCGCATACCACCCTGATCACGCCCGAAGCGCCCGTGGCCGCCAATACCCATGGCGGGCGGGCGAAGTGTTTGCAGCGGCTGGTGCGGCTGGACATGCCGGTGCCGCGCACGGTGGCCCTGTCCTTTGAGACGGTGCAGGCGATCGCGGATGGCCATGTACCTGATATCGCCCGCATTCTCGAACAGTTCGATCCCACGGTGCTGCTCTGCGTGCGCCCGTCCTCAGAGGACCCCGATTGGGGCGGTCCGGGGGCGGTTCTGAACGTGGGCATGAACGATGCGCGCTATGTGGACTTGTGCGACACGATGGGGGCCGACGCGGCAGCGGCGATTTATCTGCGCTTCGTGCAGACCTATGCCGTGCATGTGGCGCGGCTGGACCCGGATGTGTTCGACGACCTGATCGAGGACGGCCAGCGGGGTCTGAGCGAAACGCTGCGCGCCTATGAAGAGGAAACCGACGAACCCTTCCCGCAGGATCCTGGCGAGCAACTGGCGGCGGTGCTGAAATCCATGGCCCGCGCCTGGGACGGCACCACCGCGCGGCTTTTGCGCCAGGCCAAGGGTGCCCCCGCCGATGCCGGTCTGGGCCTTGTCGTGCAGGAGATGATCCCCGGTCTGGGGCGTGGCGAATGTGGCTCGGGCGTGATGCAGCTGGTCGACCCCACCACCGGCCAGGCGCAGATCACCGGGCGTTATCTGAGCCAGAGCCAGGGCCGTGATGCGCTGGGGGCGGGCACCGGCGCGCTGTATCTGGCGCGTGATGAGCGCGGACCCTCGCTGGAAGATGTCGCGCCCGAGGCCTATACCGAGCTGCAGCAGCATGCAAAACTGATGCGCCACAAGCTGCGCGAAGAGATGCAGGTCGAGTTCGTCATTGAAAACGGCCATGCGCATATTCTTGATGGCGTGCGGGTGCCGCGCAGCTCGCGCGCGGCAGTGCAGATCGCGGTGCGGCTGGCTGAGGACGGTATCATCCCACCGCAAGAGGCGCTGATGCGGGTTGATCCACATGCGTTGAACGAACTTCTGCACCGGCAGGTGCACCCGGATGCCGAACGCGATGTGCTGACCACCGGCATCGCCGCCAGCCCCGGTGCTGCAACCGGCCAGATCGTGTTCACCGCCGCCGAGGCGCAGGCCAGTGCCGCGCGGGGCGAGCCCTGTATCCTCGTGCGCCGTGAAACCTCGCCCGAGGATGTGCGCGGCATGCATGCCGCCGCCGCCGTTCTGACCGAAAAGGGCGGTATGACCAGCCATGCCGCCGTGATCGGGCGGGGCTTGGGTCTGCCCTGTATCGTCGGTGCTTCGGGGCTGCGTTTCGTCACCAAGAAGCGGCAATTGATGGCGCAGGACGGGCGCGTTTTTGAGACCGGTGATGTGCTGACCATCGACGGCACCTCGGGGCAGGTGCTGGCCGGGCAGCCGCAGATGCTTGAGGCGGCGCTGGATGACAGTTTCCAGACCCTGATGACCTGGGCCGAGGCGGAATGTGATATCGGCATCCGCGCCAATGCCGATACGCCTGCGGACGCGCAAACCGCGCAAAACTTCAATGTGCAAGGCATCGGCCTGTGCCGGACAGAGCATATGTTCTTTGAGCCGGGCCGCCTGACGGTGATGCGTGAGATGATCTTTGCCCAGACCCCCAAGGGCCGTGCCGCGGTGATGGAGCGGTTGCTGCCGATCCAACGCAAGGATTTCGTGCAGCTCTTCCGCATCATGGGCGGCAAGCCGGTCTGCATCCGTCTGTTCGACCCGCCACTGCATGAGTTTCTGCCCACCAATCGAACAGGCCAGCGCGAACTGGCCGAGGCGCTGGACCTGCCGGTTTCGGATGTGGAGCGTCGGGTGGCCGCCATGAGTGAATATAACCCCATGCTGGGCCTGCGCGGTGTGCGGCTGGGCGTCACCGTGCCTGAAATCTATGACATGCAGGCGCGCGCCATTTTCGAGGCGACGCTGGAGGCCAGCCAAGAGGGCGAACCAGTGGTGCCCGAGGTGATGATCCCGCTGGTCTCGGCCCGCCGCGAGGTCGAGTTGGTCAAGACGCGGATCGATGCGGTCGCGGCATCTGTCGCCTCGGAGCAGGGCCGGGATTTCGACTACCGGCTTGGCGTGATGGTTGAAACCCCGCGCGCCTGCCTGCGTGCCGACGAGATCGCGCCCCATTGCGCCTTCCTCAGCTTCGGCACCAATGACCTGACCCAGATGACCTATGGTCTGTCGCGTGACGATGCGGGCCGGTTCATGTCGGCCTATGTCAATCAGGGCGTCTTCTCCGAAGATCCGTTCCATGTGCTGGATACGGACGGGGTGGGCGAGCTGCTGCAACTCGGGGTGCAGAGGGGCCGCGAATCGCAACCGGGAATCACCTTGTCCGTCTGCGGCGAGCATGGTGGAAACCCCGAATCGATCGCCTTTTGCCGCGCGGCGGGCTTCGACTATGTCTCCTGTTCGCCCTTCCGGGTGCCGGTGGCGCGATTGGCCGCAGCGCAATTGGCTATCTCTCATCAGGTGGGGGCTGACCCCTAAGATCCACACAAGATGTAGACTGACGTAGGGTCGGAAGATTCTTGCCATCGGCAAGAATCCACTGCTTTTGCGCTTGCATTTTTGGACGAACTGGACCTACGGCAAACTCTGGGCTAGAGGGCAGCCTGCGTTTGCTTTTCGGGGGGATCGGTAAGCGCGCGAACAAACCTGGTGGGGTTTTAGAAATGAACCGATTTATTAAGACGGCCGCTTTGGCGGTGGCTGTGCTGCTGCCTACTGTTTCTGCGTCCGATACGGGGCTGTCCTCGTTGATTGAACATGAACAAGCTTCGCTCGGCGCGATGCCCGGGGCCGAATTTCGCAAGTACCTGACCTATGTGCAGCCCAAGGCGCGCCCGGTCGAGGTGAGCTATTCGCGTGCCTGGGTGGACGAGCGTCCTGAGCCTGAGGGTGACGAACATTGGCAGTGCCTGGCCGAGGCGCTCTATTTCGAGGCACGTGGCGAGACGGTGAAGGGCCAGTTCGCCGTGGCAGAGGTCATCCTGAACCGCGTCAAAAGCAGCCGCTTTCCCGACACGGTTTGCGGTGTGATCAAGCAGGGCACAGGCCGCAAATACCAGTGCCAGTTCACCTATACATGTGACGGGCATAAGGAAGTCATTGCGGAAAAGCAGGCTTATCAGCGCGTTTCCAAGATTGCGCGCGCCGCGATTGATGGCGTGTCGGGCGATCTGACCGATGGTGCGACGCACTACCACACAACTTCGGTCAACCCGAAATGGGCGCGCGTCTACAAGCGGACGGCAAAGATCGGTGTGCATCTTTTCTATCGCCACAACTATCGCACGGCGAGTAACTAAAATATCGTGAAATCAGCAGGCTATCCCGGCCTGCTGATGTCGTTTCGAATGTGAGCAACCCGAACCCGCAAGCGATGGGCCGCAGATTCCGCTGCCAGGCGGTTTTCGTTTGCTGGCGTCATGCGGCATGGGCTGCTATAGCCCGGCGAATTGGCGATTGCCGTTAGCCGAAGGGCCCGCTCATGAGTTCTGAAATTCGTCTTGCCTTCGCGCATCCTTCGGAGCGCTCCGAAGCCACGGCCGAGAACGCGCCGCTCGACCGGATTTCCCTGCGCGACCATATTGTCGAGGTCGAGATCGGGGCGTTTCAGGCCGAACGCGGCAACACGCAACGCATCTGCTTCAATGTCGTGGTCGAGGTGACGCCGCTGACCGGGCCGATCGACGACGATGTCGATCGCATCCTGTCTTATGATCGTGTCACCGAAGCCATCGCGCATGAACTGGCCGAAGAACGGCTGAACCTGCTGGAAACGCTGGCTGAACGGGTCGCCGAAC
This sequence comes from Ruegeria jejuensis, assembly GCF_041537905.1. NCBI lineage: Bacteria > Pseudomonadati > Pseudomonadota > Alphaproteobacteria > Rhodobacterales > Roseobacteraceae > Ruegeria > Ruegeria jejuensis. The sequence goes on from NZ_JBGRUO010000002.1 coordinate 319,611, forward strand.
GTATCCTGCTGGAACCACAGGCGGTGCGTGCTTTCGTGCGGATCGAAAAGCTCGACCGCGGCTCTGGTGCGCTTGGGGTTGAGATCGTGCGGGCGCGTGACGCCGTACATCACGAACCGCTTGAAGAGGACCGCCCGCATCCGCGTCTGGTTTATCTCTCCAATGCCGCCATTGCCTCGCCGTATCTGCCGGGCTGGATCGATCAGTTGGAGGCGCGTACGCGCCCGCTGATCCTGTGCGTCGGGGCCTCTGATCTGGCGGCGCCGCAGACCGGCCATGCCATGACCCAGCGCCGGATCGATTTGCTGGCGATTGAGCAGAACGCCTGGGTGCTGGCGGCGCGCGATCCGCGCTGCGTCGTGGTTTCGACCCGGACCGAGCTGGACTGGGCGATGAAGAATGGTCAGATTTGTGTCTGGGCCCCCTCCAAAGTGGTTCTGGATGCGGTGGATGGCCCCTCGGCCCATCCCTCGGACGCGGTTGCGCTGGCCGCCTGGTTTGCCGCGACCTTCGAGGCGGGTGAAATGCTGGTGATCGGGGCGGACCTGCCGACCGAGACTGGCATCCTGCTGCGCCATCAATCGGTGGAGCGGGCAGAGCTGTGACCGACTATCACCGGCCGATTGTCCAGCACGGACAGGCCCGCCCGGCGGAGGCGCTGCCGCTGGCAGGCGGCCCGCTCTGGTTTACCCATGTCGAGATCCTGTCGCGCGATTCTGCCGCTCGCGTCTCGCATGTCGGGGACCTGCCAGTTGCGGCACGGGCGCGATTGAGCGATGCGCGCGCGTCCATTGCCGGGCTGGCGATGGATGAGCCCCATATCATGGGCATTCTCAACGCCACCCCGGACAGCTTTTCTGATGGCGGTCGTCATGCCACCGTCGAAGCGGCACGTGCGGCGGCGCGCCGAATGGTGGCCCACGGCGCCAGCATTCTGGATGTGGGCGGCGAGTCGACACGGCCCGGCGCCGATTTCGTGCCGATCGAGGTCGAGGTCGAACGGACTGCGCCGATCATCTCCGCCATCGCAGCCGAAAGCGACACGCTGATTTCCATCGACACCCGCAAGTCGCAGGTTGCGGCGGCGGCGCTGGATGCAGGGGCGGGTCTGGTGAATGACGTGTCGGGCTTTACTTTCGATGCCGATCTCGCGCCACTGAGCGCCGCGCGCGGCGTTCCGGTTTGCGTGATGCATGCGCAGGGTGATCCCGAAACCATGCAGGACGATCCGCATTATAACGATGTCCTGCTGGATGTGTTCGACTTCCTGAAAGACCGAATCGACCATCTGGAAACCGCAGGCATACCGCGCGGGCAGATCGTCGCAGATCCCGGCATCGGTTTTGGCAAGACGCTTGAGCATAATCTGGCGCTGCTGCGCAATATCGGCCTGTTTCACGATTTGGGCGTGCCGATCCTGCTGGGCGCGTCACGCAAACGATTCATCGGCACCATCGCGCAGGAGCCGCGCGCCGATGCGCGCGCGCCGGGCTCGATCGCGGTTGCGCTGGCGGCGCTGGCGCAGGGGGTGCAGATCATTCGCGCCCATGACGTGGCCGAGACCGCTCAGGCCTTGCGCCTCTGGTCTGCGGTCCGCTAATTTGCGGCAGGCAAGCAAGAACAATCGGTGAGGGGCAGGATGCGGAAGCTGTTTGGAACAGATGGGGTGCGGGGCAGGGCCAACACCCATCCTATGACCGCCGATCTGGCGCTGCGCCTTGGCGCTGCCGTAGGGCGGTACTTTCGGCGTGACGCCAAGGGCGTGCACCGGGTGGTGATCGGTAAGGACACGCGGCTATCGGGCTACATGTTCGAAAACGCGCTGACCGCCGGGCTGACCTCGACCGGCATGAACGTGCTGCTGCTGGGGCCGGTGCCCACGCCCGCTGTGGGCTTGATGACCCGCTCGATGCGCGCCGATCTGGGGGTGATGATCTCGGCAAGTCACAACCCGGCCGAGGACAATGGCATCAAGTTCTTTGGCCCGGACGGGTTCAAACTGTCCGATCAGGCCGAGGAAGAGATCGAAGCGCTGCTTGAGGCCGGGGTGCAGCCGGCGCAGGCGCATAATATCGGACGCGCGCGCCGGGTCGATGATGCACGCTTTCGCTATGGCGAGCGGGTGAAATCCTCGCTGCCCCGCGCGCTGCGTCTGGACGGGCTCAAGGTGGTGATCGATTGCGCCAACGGAGCTGCGCATCGGGCCGCGCCCGAGATCCTCTGGGAACTGGGGGCCGAGGTGATCCCGGTTGGCGTGGCGCCTGATGGCCTGAACATCAACCTCGGCTGCGGTTCCACCCATCCCGAAACCGCCGCCGAGACGGTTGTGGCCCATGGTGCGGATGTTGGCATTACGCTGGACGGGGACGCGGATCGGGTGATTCTGGTGGATGAGGCCGGAACCGTCGCTGATGGCGATCAGCTGATGGCGCTGCTGGCCGAGCGCTGGAATGCCGATGGCATGCTGTCGGGCGGGGCGCTGGTAGCGACCGTGATGTCCAATCTGGGACTGGAGCGGCATCTGGCGGCGCAGGGCATCGGGCTGGAACGCACCGCCGTGGGCGATCGCTATGTGGTGGAACGCATGCGCGAAGGGGGCTTCAACCTGGGCGGCGAGCAATCCGGCCATATCGTGATGAGCGATTTTGCCACCACCGGTGACGGGCTGATGGCAGGGCTGCATTTCCTGGCCGAAATGGTGCGCAGCGGTAAAAAAGCATCCGAGCTCGCGCGCCGGTTCGAGCCGGTGCCGCAACTGCTGCGCAATGTGCGCTTTGCCGAGGGCCAGACCCCGCTGGAATTGGCGACAGTCAAAACCGCGATCAGCGACGCCGAGGCAGCACTGACCGGCAAGGGCCGCCTGCTGATCCGCAAATCGGGCACCGAACCCCTGATCCGGGTGATGGCCGAATGCGAGGACGAGGCGCTGCTGGAAGCCAGCGTCGGATCGGTTGTGGATGCGGTTGAACTGGCGGTTGGGTCCGCCGCTCCGGTGGCTTAACGCCCTGCGAAGAACAGCCGTTTCAGCGCGCCATACTGGCTGAGTCCCATACCGCCAAGAATCAGGATCATCGCCAGCAGCAGGCTGTGGGGCAGGGGTTCGTGCAGAAAGACGGCCCCCAGAATCACCGACCAAAGGGGCACCTGATAATTCGTCAGCCCCATGAAGACAGGCCCCGCGCTGCGGATCACCAAAACGCGCAGCAGGTTTGCCCCCGCCGTTGGCACAAGGCCCAGTAACGCCAGATAGAACAGGGTTTCGGAGGAGGGCAGCGGCGGTGGACCCTCGACCAGCAAGGCGGCGGGCAAGACGATGCAGGTGCCGATGCTCAGTTGCAGGGCGGCCAGCGCGTAAGGATCGATCGCGGGCAGTTTGCGCATCATCACTGAACTGATCGCATAGCAGCAGGCCGCCGACAGGCAGGCGAGGCGGCCCCAGCCCTCCAGCCGCGAACCGGTGGTATCAAAAGCCTGCCCGCCGATCAGCACGACGACACCGGCAAAGCCGATGAGAAAGCCCAACACCCTGCGCGGCGTCATGCGTTCTCCGGGCACGAAGACATGCGCCAGCGGCAGCACAAGCAGCACCACCGCAGCCATCGACACCCCGGCAAATCCGCTGGTCACATATTGCTGCCCCCAACTGAGCAGCATGAAGGGCAGCGCCGTGCTGAGCAGACCGGTCACCGCAAGCGCTGCCCAAGCGGTCTCGCTGCCCAACCAGATCCGCCCGCCCCTCGCGCGCCAGATCGCAAGGGTTAGCAGCGCGGCAAAGCCGATCCGCGCCGTGGCCAGCCAGAACGGGGTGATCCCGCGCAAGGCCAGTTCGATCACCATGAAGGTCGCGCCCCAGACCAACCCCAGCGTGGCGATCATAAGCCAGCTTCTGGCCGTGATGTCGGGGGAGTGCGTCATTGGGATTCCTTATGCCGTGCAGGTGGTTTTGACGCGGTAAGCTCAGGCGATCAATACCTCACGCTTCGATACGGAACGAAGCATGAGCGTCGCTACATAAACGAAGGGCGGACCAAAAGGCCCGCCCGTCTGAAAGTCAGCAGATAGGGCTGAGATCAGTTCTTTTCCTGATCCACCAGCTTGCCAGCAGAAATCCACGGCATCATGCCGCGCAGCTTCTCGCCAACAACTTCGATCTGGTGCTCGTCGTTCAGGCGGCGGGTGCCTTTGAAGAAGGGTTGACCCACGGCGTTTTCCTGCATGAAGTCACGCACGAACTTACCGGTCTGGATGTCGCGCAGAATGCCTTTCATCGCAGCCTTGGTCTCGTCATAAGGCAGCACCCGCGGACCCGAGACATATTCGCCATATTCGGCAGTGTTGGAGATCGAGTAGTTCATGTTGGCGATGCCGCCTTCATAGATCAGGTCAACGATCAGCTTGGTTTCGTGCAGGCACTCGAAATAGGCCATTTCCGGCGCGTAACCGGCCTCGACCAGGGTTTCAAAGCCCATGCGGATCAGTTCGACAATACCGCCGCACAGAACCGCCTGTTCGCCGAACAGGTCGGTTTCGCATTCCTCGCGGAAGTTGGTCTCGATGATGCCCGAGCGACCGCCACCAATGGCCGAGCAATAGGACAGGCCGATTTCCAGCGCTTTGCCGGTTGCGTCCTTGTCGACCGCCACCAAGCAGGGCACGCCGCCGCCTTTGACATATTCGCCGCGCACGGTGTGGCCGGGGCCTTTGGGGGCCATCATGATGACATCGATGCCTTCTTTGGGCTCGATCAGGCCGAAATGCACGTTCAGACCATGGGCGAACGCGATGGCGGCACCGGGCTTGATGTTGTCATGCACGTATTTCTTGTAGGTTTCGGCCTGCAATTCGTCGGGCATGGTGAACATGATGACGTCACACCAGGCCGCGGCCTCGGCGATGCCCATGACCTGCAGACCTTCGGCTTCGGCTTTCTTGGCCGAGGCAGACCCTTCGCGCAGGGCAACAACAAGGTTCTTGGCGCCGCTGTCGCGCAGGTTCAGCGCATGGGCATGGCCCTGGCTGCCATAGCCCAGAATGGCCACGTTCAGGTCCTTGATCAGGTTAATGTCGCAATCGCGATCGTAGTAGACGCGCATGTCGCGTTCCTCCAGGAGTTTGTCTGGGGGCGTTCTAAGCCACATTGCCGCGCAATTTGAGAGCGCTTTGCCACGATTTCTTGCGATGAGGGAGATTTTCATTCTCAAAAACAGATGATAGTGAATAATTCATGCTTGATGATATCGACCGACGTATTCTTCGCCACCTGCAGGCCGATCCCAGCCTGTCGACCTCTGAACTGGCAGAGCGGTGTCGGATCACCTCGGGTGTCTGCTGGCGAAGGATCGAGAAGATGGAGGCGAGCGGCATCATTCAGGGGCAGGAGGCGGTCATTGACTGGGCGGCGCTGGGATATGCGGTCGAGGTCTCGCTGCGGGTGACGCTGGACAAGACCCAGGCGCGGGCCTTTGACGAATTCACCGCACAGGCGCGCAAGGTGCCCGAAGTGATCGAAATCCAGACCTTTCTGGGCCGGGTCGATGTGAGGCTCTCTGTCATCGCGCGGGACATGTCGCATTATCAGCAGATCTATCGCGACCGCATTCTGACCCTGCCGCATATCGCCGATATCGAAGCGCTGATGCATATCGCGCGGGTGAAGCGGGACGAGGCGCTGCCGGTATGATCGAGTTGGACGATATCGACCGCAAGCTGCTGCACGCGCTGGCGCAGGATGCCACCCAAAGTGCGGGGGCATTGGGGCGGCGCTTTGGTCTGTCCCAACCCGCCGCATGGCGCCGTATCAAGCGGCTGCAGGACAGTGGCGCGATCAAGGGCCGCCGGTTGCGGCTGAATGCCGAGGCGCTCGGGTTCGGCGTGACGGTCTTTCTGGGGGTCAAGCTGGCGCGCAAGGGGCAGGTCAGCCTAGAGGATTTCGAACGCGCGGTCAGCGCGATCCCAGAAGTGCAGACCGTCGAGCATGTTCTGGGGCTGTATGACTATCGCCTGCGGGTCGTTGCGCGCGACCTGTCCGATTTCGAGCGGGTGTTGCGTCGCCGGATCATGACGCTGCCCGGGGCAGGTGATGTCGAGGCAAATGTGCTGTTGAGCGAAGAACGCTTGCCCGGCCCGATCGGCGTCAGTAACGCGCCCGCACCTGAAACCCCGGATGGTGAGTCATCCGCACGAAGGTGACCGGAATGCCCTGTTTCCAGGTGGTCCGCTCGATCTGCATGACCGAAGTGCCCGCAGAGGTGGCAAGGAACTCGGCTATTCGCGCGTCGGCCGGCACCGAGGACAGGATCATCTCGGCATCGGTGAAGGGCACATTGGCGAGCAGCCATTCATTCGGGCCGGACTGCGACAGATCGGCGTGTTCGATCTCGGGCACCACATCGAGGTTGACCCAGCGTTCCTCGAACTGGAAGGGGCGGTTATTGGCGTAATGCATGCAGAGCACATGCAGGACGCGGCGGTCTGGCCCCAAGCCCAGCCGCGAGCTGAGCCAGGCCGGTGCGGGATCGATCGAGCGGTTGACCAGCGTATAGCGGTAGTCCGCGTTCTGTTCCTCGACCATTTTGCGCACCAGCGCGATTTCGAACTTCGCCAGCTTGACGGGTGCGGTTGTCACCCGCGTCCCACTCTTGCGTCGGCGTTCGACAAAGCCTCCATCGGCGAGTTCTCGGAGGGCTCGGTTTACCGTGGCGCGGGCGCAGCCGAATTCTTCGGCCAATTCCGACTCGGTGGGAAGCAATGTGCCCTGCGGCCAAATACCTTTTTCGATCCTGCTCTGTACCAACTGGCGAACCGCTTGGAAGCTGGTTCTTTTACGTTCCTGCAACTGGCTACGACCTTATCTTTCTTTGCGTGTGCTAATCTGTTCGCAAACATCTTATGGTGTAAAGTGAAATTGACACTAATTGGCGTCATGCCCTTGGGGAAGCCCCTTTTTATTGGTTGATTCTGACGTTTTTGTCAGATTTTTTCTATTCTCACGATGATAAGGGAAATGTGGGATTGGCCGGTTGCTCATCATTTTTGTCGGTTTCCCTAGCGTCAATCAGCCGATAACTACAAGGCTGAAAAAATCAGAAGGATAGCTGCCGTGCCTGCATTGCTTGATAGCGTCGATCCCAATGGGCTCGAGGAATTCTCCGTCGTTTTCACGGACCGTTCGCTCAACCATATGTCCGCCGATTTTCAGCAGGTGATGCGCGACATCTCGGATCTGCTGAAATCGGTCTATAACGCCGATGGCGTGGCGGTGATCCCCGGGGGCGGCACCTATGGGATGGAGGCGGTGGCGCGGCAGTTTGCACGCGGGGCCAATGTGCTGGTGGTGCGCAATGGCTGGTTCTCCTATCGCTGGAGCCAGATCATCGAGACCGGCGGGCTGACCGCCAGCGCCACGGTTATGAAGGCGCGTCAGACCGGAAATGCCAGCCCGTCGCCCTTTGCGCCCGCCCCGATTGACGAGGTTGTCGCCGCGATCCGCGAGCAGAAGCCCGATGTGGTCTTTGCCCCGCATGTAGAAACCTCAGCCGGCGTGATCCTGCCGGATGACTATGTGACCGCGCTGGCCGCTGCTGCTCATGAGGTGGGCGCGCTGATGGTGCTGGACTGCATCGCCTCGGGCTGCATCTGGATCGACATGAAGGCCACCGGCGTTGATGTGCTGATCTCGGCCCCGCAAAAGGGCTGGAGCGCGTCGCCTTGCGCCGGGCTGGTGATGCTGTCGGAGCGGGCCGAGCAGCGCCTGCAGGAGACCACATCCGACAGTTTCGCGGTGGATTTGAAGAAATGGCGCGAGATCATGGCGGCCTATGAGAATGGCGGCCACGCCTATCACGCCACCATGCCCACCGATGCGCTGAAGGCCTTCCGCGATACGATGGTCGAGACCCGCGACTATGGCTTCGATAAACTGCGCGAGGCGCAATGGGCGCTGGGCAATGGCGTGCGCGCGATGCTCAAGGACAAGGGCGTAACCTCGGTTGCCGCCGATGGGTTTGGCGCGCCGGGGGTGGTGGTCAGCTATACCGGTGATCCCGACATCAAGAGTGGTAAGAAATTTGCCGCCGAAGGCATGCAGATCGCCGCTGGCGTGCCGCTGCAATGTGACGAGCCTGAAGGGTTCAGCACGTTCCGGCTGGGTCTGTTCGGCCTCGACAAACTCTATGATGTGGACGCTACCATCGCCCGGTTGAAACGGGTGCTGGACAAGGTGCTTTAGCGCACGCCCAGCCCCATCTGCATCAGCGTCCGACGCACCGCAGGCAAGGCATAAAGCGCGTCCAGACCCATGGCGCGGGCATCGCGCAGCGGCTGCGCCTCGACCATCGAGGCGCGGTTCAGCAGGTCGATCCCGGTGACCCGCAACTCCACATCGCGGAAGCGGGCCTTGTGATAGGCCTCAAGCATGGCGGCGCTGCCCAGATCGTCGCGATGCGCCTCGGCCAGGTCCAGCAGACTGCGCAAATCGTTCAGTGACATGTTCAGCCCCTGCGCGCCGATGGGCGGCACCACATGGGCGGCCTCGGCCATCAGGGCGATCCGCTCGCCGGACAGGCGCGCCGCCGACTGGCTGATGATCGGCCAGATGGTGCGGCGCGAGGCTAGCTTCAGGTCCCCGAGCAATCCGCAGGACCGTTTGCTCATCGCCGCCTCGAACGCCTCGTCAGGCATCGCGAGCAGGTCTTGCGCGACCGGTCCCCGCTCCATCCAGACAATCGCGGAGGAGGGTGATCCTTGCCAGTCCGGCAGCGGCACCATGGTGAACGGCCCGCCAGAGCGGTGAATCTCGGTCGAGACATTGTCATGTGGCTTCGGATGGGTGACGGCAAAGGCCAGCGCCTTCTGCCCATAGCGGGTGGTTTTAACGTCGATCCCTGCCGCCTCGCGCATGGGCGAGTTGCGCCCGTCCGCAGCGATCACCAGCTTGCAGCGAACACGGCTGCCATCGCTCAGGCCCACCCGCGCCTCGCTGGTGCGGGTGAACAGCGTGGTGGTGCCGGTGCCGGGGCGGAAATCGACGTTCGGCAACTCGTTCAGCCGCGCGATCATCTCGCGGCGCAGCAGCCAGTTCGGCAGGTTCCAACCAAAGGGCTGGTCGGAAATGTCGGCGGCGTCGAAATCACGAATGATGCGGGGCTCGGACACTTCACCACCCGCATCGACGATCCGCATGATCTGCAACGGAGCGGCATGCCCCGACAGCCGCGCCCAGAGACCGCAATGCTCCAGCAGCGCCTGCGCCGGTTGCAGGAATGCGGTGGTGCGCATATCTGAACCTGCCGCATCGCGCTCTGTCACCGGCGGTGTGGGGTCGACGCAGATCACGTCGAACCCGGCAGTTCCAAAGGCCACCGCCGCCGTCAGCCCGGCGATGCCACCGCCCGAAATCAGGATGTCACAGGTCTGGGTCATGTCGCTGGCCTCCATTCTCGCGGACTGTAATCCGAGCGATGGGAAGAGGCCAAGCGACATCCTGTCTCGCGGGTCAGCCCAGCGTGATCAGGATCAGGACGACCCAGATGATGGGGACCATGGCCAACGCCGGCAGATAGAAACCGGGCAGACCAAACAGCGGGATCGCGCAGCCCCAGGCGCTGACACCCGCGATGATCGCGTACCAGATGTTCTCGGGATCGCCATAGGCGACCTCTTTGGCGATCCACCCCAGAACCGGGATGGCAAAGAACAGGCGCTGCCAGAAGGGCAGCCGGGCGGGTACAGCGGCGTTGCTCATAAGGAACCTTTCGGATGTAGCTTTGTCTGGCGTGAGATAGGGCTTCGCCCGGCCGCCGCCCCTGCGCAGAGTGTCGCAGCGGGCCCGATTCAGACCAGTTGGGCCAGAAATGCCGTCAGGCTATTTGTATGATGATGGATGTGGTCCGCATCCATCGGTTCTGGCGCCACGTGAACCGTACGCATCCCCATGTCGAACGGCGCGGCCAGATTGCGCGGATCGTCCTCGAACATGGCGGCCCGGTCCGGCCTCACCCCGTCCTGCTTGAAGATCGAGTCGAACGCGGCGCGCTCGGGTTTGGGGCGATACTCCGCATGCTCAACCCCGTAGATGGCGTCAAACAGCCCGCTCAGCCCGCGTGCGGCCAGCACACGCTCGGCATAAGGCGCAGAACCATTGGTATAGACGATGCGGCGGCCCGGCAGCGCGGCGATATGCGCGGCAAGCTCGGCATCGGGTTCCATATGGCCCGTGTCGATCTGATGGACGGCGTGCAGGTAAGGATCGGGGTCCAGATCATGCTCGCGCATCAGCCCTGCCAGCGTGGTGCCATAGGTGTGCCAGTAATGGTTGCGCAACCGGTCGGCCTCGGCCTGAGAGACGGACAGCGCCTCCATCACATATTGCGTCATCAGCACTTCGATCTGATCGAAGAGCTTCATGTGCGGCGGGTAGAGGGTGTTGTCCAGATCGAACACCCAATGCGCCACATGTGAGAAGTTTTGCCTGACCATGGAGCCGGGTCTAGGCCAGTCCGCGCAGGTTTTCAACGCTTTGGCTTGATTGGCGGGGGCAGGGGGCGCTAGACAGGTCCGAACAAGGAAAGCCGCTTGCATGAACCGCACCCAGTCCAATCAGAAAGACGCCTATCACCTCGTGCTCGAAGCAATCGATGTCGGGGTGTTCAAACCCGGTGACCGGCTGGTGGAAAGCGATCTGGCAGAACGGTTCGGCGTGTCGCGCACACCGATCCGCGAAGCGCTGCAACGGCTTGAGACCCAGTCGCTGCTGGAACGCGACGGCCGGTCGCTGATCGTTGCCTCGCTGGATCACAACCAGATGGCCGAGCTTTACGTGGTGCGCAGCGAGTTGGAGGGGCTGGCCGCCAGTTTGGCCGCGCGTCATGCCACCGAAGAGGAAATCAAGGTACTGCGTGAAATGGTCGAGGCGGATGACGCGCTGGTTGATGATCCGCCCGCGCTCAGCCGCGCCAATCGGCGGTTTCACGAGCAGATTCACTTGGCCTCGCATAACCGCTATCTGGTGCAGCAGCTGGATCTGGTGCATCGCACCATGGCGCTGATGGCAACCACCTCGCTGGCCGCACAGGGCCGGGGCGAGATCGCGCAGGCCGAGCACAAGGCCATCGTCGATGCCATCGCGGCGCGCAACGAAGAGGCGGCGGGCCGGGCGCTCAAGGATCATATTTCGGTTGCCTTCGTGACCCGTCTGAAACAGGACGCGGATGAGCGCGAGCGTGTCTAGATCGTGCCGTCTCCGGTCGCTTGGCCGTGCTGGGTCTTGTCCCAGAAATAGGGTTTGACCGCCAATTCATAGAGCGCTTTGTAGGCCGCGATCACCCCCGCCGGGTAATAGAGCGGCATACTCAGTACCCAGGGCAGCAGAAAGCGGCGGTCCGGGGTCCAGATGGCTTTGGCTGCGATCATGGCCCCGATCCCTTCGACCGCCAGCAGCAGCGCTGCGGTGGCGGTCAAGACCCTCGTGTCGATCAGCCCTGCCCAGGGACCCGGCGCGCCCAGAACCCCCAGCCAGAGCGACCAGAGCACCGGGGCCAGCAGGAACTGCCCGAGCGTGCCCAGGAAAAAGGCCTGCACCCCCAGAAACCGCCAGCTGCCCAGATCGCGCCAAAGCTGGCGCGGCGCGCGCATATGCACCAGATAAGTGATCATGAACCCTTTGAGCCAGCGCGAGCGCTGCTTGACCCAGGGCCAGAGCCGGTGGTTTGCCTCTTCATGGGTGACGGTGTGAATAAAGGCGGTGCGATATCCGGCCCGGCACAGCCGCACGCCCAGATCGGCGTCTTCGGTGACGTTATGGGCGTCCCAACCGCCGAGCTCTTCCAGAATGGTTTTGCGCATGAACAGCGTTGTGCCGCCCAGCGGTACCACCAGCCCCAGCCGGGCGATGCCGGGCATCACGGCACGAAACCAACTGCTGTACTCGATCGTGAAGCACCGCGCGCGCCAGTTCGTGCGCGGGTTGTAATAGTCCAGAATGCCCTGCAGGCAGGCAACATCCTGCCCCGCCCGGTCAAACTGCTGCACCACCTTTTCGATCTGATCGGGCTCTGGCGCATCCTCGGCATCCCAAACGCCGACAATCTCGCCGACGCAGAAATCCAGCGCGTAGTTCAACGCGCGGGGTTTGGTGGTCAGGCCGTCGGTTTCGGGCACTTCCAGTACCCGCATCCAATGCGGCAGGGTCAGGCCACGTAGCGTCTCGCGCGTCACCTCGTCCTTGGCCTCAAGCACCAGGATCACATCCAGCAGCGCCTTGGGATAGGTCAGACGACCGAGCCGCTTGATCAGCGCAGTCGCGATCTCTCGCTCTTTGTACAGCGGCACGATGACCGAGACCTTGGGCAGTTTGGTCTGGATGGGCGGCTCATCAGCCGCCATGGGCGGCGCCAGGGCATGGGCCAGAAACCCGATGCCGCGCAGTGAAAAGAACAGCAGCAATGTCAGGCAGGCAAGGATGAAGGCGGTGATGGCCAATACCGCAGGAGCAAAAACGCCAAGCGCTGCAATTGCGGCCAGCACACCGCCGCCCCAGAGCCCATAGGATCTGGCGTAACCGCGGCAGCTGAACACTTGCGCAACCCGCGTTTCAGCCCGATGCGCCAGAGTGGCGGCAAAGTGATCTGCAAACACCGCGTCGATCTCTGCCGCGCGGCTCAGGACCGGCAGCGGCACCAGGTCGGACTCGGAAAAGGCCGCCTCGACCTCGGCAAAGCGATCGGGACGCGCGGTTGCCACTTGCAGAAAGGCCCCGGCTTTTTTGTAGGGCACGCACCCCACGCGCTGCCAGAACGCGCGCGGCTGCAGGTCCCAAAGCGCCGGTTCGGGCTGGTTCCGGGCCAGTTCGACCTGTTCGAGGTTGCTCTGCTTCACCAAGGCGGTTTGCACCTGATCCTCGCTGGCCCAGCCTTCGGCGACGATGATCTCGCCGATCGGGGCGTTCAGGCGTAGCTGAAGCTCAAGCGCGGCGTGCAACTGCGCGTGAGTGATCGCGCCATTCCTGACCAGAATGCGCCCCAGTGGCTCATGTGGCGCAGCGACCGGAACTGCCGCGCTCCGCCGCTGGAAAATCAGTTGCAAATCGCTCATCGCGCGCCTCGGCAAACCCCCGGATGGCAGGGTCTCTTACCAAGGTTAACGTGCGGTTAACTACGTCCGAAGCGCGTCAGCTTGCTGACTTACGCGCAGACATGGCGCTGGCAAAGCGTTCAAAGAGGTAGAAACTGTCCTGTGGTCCGGGCGAGGCCTCGGGGTGGTGTTGCACCGAATAGACCGGCCTGTCAGCCACGCGAATCCCGCAATTGGAACCGTCAAAGAGCGAGCGGTGGGTTTCCACCACGCCGTCGGGCAGCGTCTGCGCATCCACCGCGAACCCGTGATTCATCGAGGTGATCTCGACCTTTCCGGTTTCCATGTCCTTCACCGGATGGTTGGCGCCGTGATGGCCGTGATTCATCTTGACCGTCTCCCCGCCAAGCGCCAGTGCCAGCATCTGGTGGCCAAGGCAGATGCCGAAGACTGGCAGATCGGTGCCGTCGAGGATCTCGCGGATCATCGGTACCGCGTATTCGCCGGTGGCCGCCGGGTCGCCGGGGCCGTTGGACAGGAACACGCCGTCGGGTTTGTGCGCCAGAACCTCGGCGGAGGTGGCCGTGGCGGGCAGGACCGTGACATCGCAGCCTGCCGAGGCAAGGCAACGCAGAATGTTGCGTTTCGCGCCATAGTCGATGGCGACCACCTTGTGCTGAGGGGCCTCCTGCCGGGCATAGCCCTCGGGCCAGGCCCACCGCATCTCGTCCCAGCGATAGGATTGTGCGCAGGTGACTTCTTTGGCCAGATCCATGCCTTCGAGTCCCGCAAAGGCGCGGGCGGCGGCGACAAGCGCGGCGATGTCGAAATTGCCCTCGGGGTCATGGGCCAGCGCCACATGCGGTGCGCCTTGCTGACGGATCGCGCGGGTCAGTCGCCGCGTGTCAACGCCACCGATGGCAATGCGCCCGCGCCGGGTCAGCCAATCCTTCAGCTCTTCCGCTGCGCGCCAGTTCGACGACGTGGTCGGGTCCCATTTGACCACCATCCCCTCGGCCACCGGATCACCGGTTTCGTCATCCTCGGGGTTCACGCCGACATTGCCGATATGGGGAAAGGTGAAGGTCACGACCTGACCTGCATAAGAGGGGTCGGTCATGATTTCCTGATAGCCGGTCATGGCGGTGTTGAAGCAGAGCTCGGCCACCGTTTGACCGGTCGCGCCGAAGCCCATGCCATAGAACAGCGTCCCATCCGCCAATGCCAGACATGCGGTGGGCTTTGACGGGGCGGGGTGTGCCATGGCGCGACTCTCCTGTTGGGTAAACCGGCTTGTTCCTAAGGGGGTTCCTCGCCCCGGTCAAGAGTACCGGTTTTTTGGCCTACCAAGGGATTTCAACAGGTTAGCCGATGCCGCTTCCGGTTGTGCCAGAGTTTTTCTTTAGGTATGGTCGGGTCTGGCTTTCCATGGGGATGGATACACAGATGGATCTGCGCTCTCGGGTCAATGCGGCCCTGAAACAAGCGATGAAAGACAAAGACAGCGAGCGTGTCTCGACGCTGCGGCTGATCAATGCGGCAATCAAGGACAAGGATATCGCTGCCCGTGGTGCCGGTGCCGAAGAGGCATCGGGCTGCGATGAAGCCGATGTGCTTGCCATCCTTGGCAAAATGACCAAGCAGCGGCAGGAAAGCGCGCGCGCCTATGAAGAGGGCGGGCGGCTGGATCTGGCCGAACGGGAAACCCGAGAGGTTGAGATCATCGCCGAGTTCCTGCCCAAGCAGTTGGACGAGGATGAGGTCGCCAATGCCATCCAGACCGCCATCACCTCGACCGGCGCGGGCTCGATCCGCGACATGGGAAAGGTGATGGGCGAGTTGAAGTCGCGCTATACCGGACGGATGGATTTCGGCAAGGTCGGCCCAATGGTCAAAGATCACCTCTGCGCGTCCTCAAACGGGTAGCGCCGACATCCCTCACACGTGTTTGAGCCGGGCGCGCAGGTCGTCATAAAGCGCCTTGCGTTCGTCCTCGGACAGGAAGGCGCCGATTTCGACCTCGCGCCCGCCGCCTTTCAGCGTTACGTAATTTGGCACCGGTCCATCATCGGGGTGTAACTCGGGTTGGGCCCAGTGACGGTTGCAGTGCCATTCCTGCACCGACCCGCCGGGGTCGTGCCGGATCAGATGCGCATCCGCGTCCGACAAGGTCAGCACCTCCAGAATGCGGCGGCTGCGGTAGTTGATCTGCAAGGCCCACCAGATTCCGGCCACCGCCAGCAGGACAAAGGGCAGAATACCCCAGAGCAGGATCGACCCCAGCAACATGATCAGCGGTATCGTGGCCAGCGCAAAGATCCCCAGAACCGTCGCCGCAAAGCCCTTGGGCGGCAGCGAGTTATGCGGCCAGAGGCGCAGTTCGGCATGGGTGTCCGACGATGTGGTCCAGCGGTAGGGCATGGGTGTGACCTAGCATGGCTGCGGCGGTGGTCGAAGGGGAAATGCACTCGCACGACGTGACCCCCGCTATGGCCCCAGGCCGAAACCAGCACCGTGTATGCCGGTCAGACGCAGCCTTGCAGTGGATCAAATGGGTTCAAAAGTGGAGACCGCAGTGGCTGTGGCGACGGTCACGACACTCACGGAAATGGAAACGCAGACAAGTGATGTACCACCTTGCGCATCAAGCAAGTCGGCGTCAGATACCTCGCCCTCTGGCGGCGCTGCCGGGATGTGCAGGTACTTCACCTTGTCGGCGTCGTGGACGACACGAATCTCCACGTCTTCCGGCAGGGTTCCGCCAAGCTCTGCCAAAGCTGCTTTCGGATTATCCTCCAGCGCTTGCGCAAAGGCATCGTCAGTCCAGACCCTTTCAAAGAATGCGGCTTTTTGAGCCTCGGCGGCGCTTTGCTTCGTTGGTGTCATCATCCGCTCCTGTTTCAGAGGGTCTCTCCGCCTGAGACAGCGCTCCCCTTTTCATGGCTTGTGACCTGAAACCGGAGATAGTCCCCGAGTGTGATGGCATGACAATGGCTGCGTTAACTTCGCTTAATCGTGTCCGGGAGACTGTTCGGGCGCTGATTACGGCGATGCTCGAACGGGATAGACGTTCAGGCCACATGGCCCAGTCGCGACCAGGACAGCGCATCTTCCAGCCGGTCATCGCCCCAGAACACCTCGCCGCGCACCACAAAGCTGGGGGCACCAAACACGCCCGCTGCGGCGGCGGCCTCGGTTTCCGCTGCAAGTTCCGCGACGGTTTCGGGGTCCTGCGCGCGCGCCAATACCTGCATCGGGTCTTGGTCGGCGCGGTGCAGCGCCTCGCTCAGGTTGGCCTCGGACCCGGCCTCGATCCCGTCTTCGAACCACAAACGATAGCAGTTGCGCACAAAGGGGATGCCCCAGTCTTCGCTCATGCCCCGCAGCGCCACCTGATTGGCCAGAGGCAGGTCGGATATCGGGTAGGGCGCGGGCAGGGTGCAGCGCAGCTTGTATTTTGCCGCCCGCCGCTGGATGTCGCGCCACATATAGGCGGTTTTCTCGGGCTTGTTGGCGAAGGGGATATTGTTCTGCTCGGTCATCACGCGGCGTACGTTGAAGGGTCGCCAGCGAAGGGTCACGTCCCGTTCGCGCGCCCAATCGGGCAGGCGCATCACCGTGAGGAACGTGTAGGTGCTGCCAATAGAAAACCAGAAATCGATCTCGGGCATTGCTTTGCTCCGGCGACTATGGGGTCTTTGTCCAAGGTAAAGCAAAATCCTCGAAAATTCGACGGTTCTTTGCAGATCGGAGATTTCTGGCCGGAGGGTTAGGCCGTTTCAAGCCGGTATTTGAGGAAGGTCGCGCCGTCATATTCTGTTTCGCCGACGGGTTTTGCACCGAAACGCGCAAGCGCGCCGCGATTCTTGCGTGATGGTGGCAGCAGAAAAGTCACGTAGGGAATGCGCGGATCAGCGGTAGCAAAGGCGATCGCCTTTTTGGAAATGCGCGCGCCCAACCCGAAATGATCAGGCTTGAGGACGAGGCCGAAATCCCAATCCTCACCCTCTTTCTGAAACCCGCCCCAGCCGATATAGGCGCCATCTGAAAGGATCGCCCAATGTCCAAGCCCGTCTTGCTGCCAGCGGGCCTCTTTCTGGGCGACAAACGCGGCGGCGGTGGCGGCGTCCCATTCGAAGGTCAGCAGTGGCATATGCTCGGCCACGCGCGGGTCGGACATATGAGAGATGATCTCGGCAAGCTCGATTGCCGGTAATCTGGTAAAGGTGATGTCAGAACTCATCAGGCATCCAGAATATGGGGCAGGGTGGCGGGCGTGTGCACCGGGGGTATGCGCTTAGCTTAAGCAAGGACGGCAAATCTGCAATCGGCAAAGAAAAAGCCCCGCGCGATGGCGGGGCTTTTGTCAGCTATTGGCGGGGATCAGTGGGCGTGGCCCTTGTCCCACTCTTCCTGCTTGGGCAGGATTTCGAACGTATGCTCTGGCGGCGGCGACGGCAGGGTCCATTCCAGCGTATCCGCATATTCGTTCCAGTAGTTGTTCTCGGTCACCTTGGCGCCACGGAAGAGCGCATAGAAGACGATGCCGAAGAACAGCAGGAACGAGGCGAAGGAAATGAACGCGCCCCAGCTTGAGATGTAGTTCCAGTAGGCGAAAGCCTCGGGGTAGTCGATATACCGGCGCGGCATGCCCTGACGGCCCAGGAAGTGCTGCGGGAAGAAGGTCAGGTTCGCGCCGATGAAAAAGAGCCAGAAGTGGATCTTGCCCCAGAACTCGGAATACATCCGTCCAGTGATCTTGCCAAAGTAGAAGTAAACCCCGGCAAAGATCGCGAACACCGCACCCAGCGACATCACGTAGTGGAAGTGCGCAACCACGTAATAGGTGTCGTGATAGGCCCGGTCCACGCCCGCCTGAGACAGCACAACGCCGGTCACGCCGCCCACGGTGAAGAGGAACAGGAAGCCGAAGGCAAACAGCATCGGCGTCTTGAACTCGATCGAACCGCCCCACATGGTGGCGATCCAGCTGAACACCTTCACGCCCGTGGGCACCGCGATGACCATCGTGGCCAGCATGAAATAGGCCTGCTGGTTCACGGTCATGCCGACCGTGTACATGTGGTGTGCCCAGACGACAAAGCCCAGAACACCGATCGCGATGATCGCCCAGACCATCGGCAGGTAACCGAAGATCGGCTTGCGCGCGAAGGTGGCGATCACGTGGCTGATGATGCCAAAGCCGGGCAGGATCACGATATACACTTCCGGGTGGCCGAAGAACCACAGGATGTGCTGATAGAGGATCGGGTCCCCGCCACCGGCCGGGTCAAAGAAGGTAAACCCGAAGTTCCTGTCCATCAGCAGCATGGTGATCGCACCCGCCAGAACCGGCAGCGACAGCAGGATCAGCCAGCTTGTCACGAAGATCGACCAGCTAAACAGCGGCACCTTGAAGAGCGTCATGCCCGGCGCGCGCATGTTCAGGAAGGTGGTGATCATGTTGATCGCGCCCAGGATCGACGAGGCGCCCGAGACGTGCACCGCAAAGATCGCAAGATCCATCGACATGCCGCCTTCGGTGGTCGAGAGCGGTGGATACAGAACCCAGCCCACGCCCGATCCGAGCTGGTCATTGCCGCCCGG
Organism: Ruegeria jejuensis; assembly: GCF_041537905.1. Taxonomy (NCBI): domain Bacteria; kingdom Pseudomonadati; phylum Pseudomonadota; class Alphaproteobacteria; order Rhodobacterales; family Roseobacteraceae; genus Ruegeria; species Ruegeria jejuensis. The sequence goes on from NZ_JBGRUO010000002.1 coordinate 338,286, forward strand.
TGACAGCATCGAGGCAACACCCAGCGAGGTCCCGGCCACATAAAGCCAGAAGCTGAGGTTGTTCATCCGCGGGAAGGCCATATCCGGCGCGCCGATCTGCAACGGCATGAAATAGTTGCCGAAGCCGCCGAACAGGGCGGGGATCACCACGAAGAACATCATCAGGACGCCGTGATAGGTGATCATCACGTTCCACAGATGGCCGTTCGGGGTACAGACCTCGGCGCCGCTGCCGAACAGGCGGAACCCTTCGAGGCACATGTGCTGCACCCCCGGCTCCATCAGTTCGAGCCGCATGAATACGGTCAGTGCGACCGAGATGAAACCAGCAAGTGCCGAGAATACCAGGTAGAGAATCCCGATATCCTTATGGTTCGTTGACATGAACCAGCGGGTGAAAAACCCGCGTTGATCTTCATGCTCGTGACCATGAATGGCTGCATCTGCCATTATAGGTGCCTCCTGTTGCGACTTTGACGCTCAGCCGGTTGGCTCCGGACCGCGCGGATTCCAGCCGGTTTTAGTGGGTGGCGGCGTCCCCTTCAATGGCAGAGTTTGATCTCGATCAAGTAAAATAGCCGCACCCCCTTGAATTTCGGGGGTGTCTCGGACCGTGGGGCCTGGTGAGGCGCTATTTTGCGGCGATGTAGTCTTCGGGCACGAAGAAGGTGTAATCGCGGTCCGCCACCGCCTCGTGACAGACATGGCAATAGGCGACCGCAGCACGGCGGCTGCCCATCGTGTCACCAAAGAGCGAGCCGTCCGGCATCACCATGATATAGCGCCAGTCGGCGGTATCGGGGTTTTTGCCTGCGGCCAGCTTCTCCATCACAAACAGCGCGCCGGGAAACACCCGGCCATCGTCGGTCACGGTCACGCTGTCTTTTGCCAGCACGGTCCCGACGGGCAGTTTTTCACCCGGTTTCAGCGTTGCGTAATTCGTGGCCACCTTGTTGGCATAGCTGTTGACATAGCGCTGCCCATGGGTGGCCGAGACGTAGGGTGCGTCATTGAACCTGGGCCAGTCCTGAAACCACGCGATCAGATCGAGCCGGGATGCGGCATAGCCTCTCGCCATGCGGCGAGACATATCATCATAGATCTCCTGCGCCTCTTCCTTGGTCAGTTCGGCGGGGTTTTCTATGGCGATATGGGCGCTCTCGGCACTCGTTTGCGCGTGAACGACCGCTGCTCCGCATCCCGCGGCCAGAAAAACCGCAAAGATCCATCGGCACATTCTGTTGCTGCATCTTACCATCATCGGACCCCACCTCTCCGAAGGCCTGCCCGGATTTTGTCGGGCATTTTCAGAAGAATAGCAGCAGGTCTTTCGCTCGCCACAACCTGCAGGGGCATCTCACCTGCTTGTGCGCAAGAGTGATCCTGCACGCATTCGACCTGCGGGAAGACTAGGCGGGGTCAATGCATCGGGTAAAGTTAAATCCGGTGCTGGGAGCGATGCCGCCGGGCGCAACCCGTCAGACTAAGGTCCGTCAGAGCGGCAACCGCGCAGCCAGCTTTCTGCGTCACCTCTTGAAAAGACCGGTTTGGAAAGGGCAAGGCCCATGATGGGTTGACCTTGCGCATCCGGCTGGCAACAACAGGGCATCTGCAGTTCATTCAGGTGCGCCATGGCTTACGATCCCGACAACATCTTCGCCAAAATCCTGCGAGGGGAAATCCCGGCCAAGCGCGTCTATGAAGACGATCAGACGCTGGCCTTCATGGATATCATGCCGCGCGCCGAGGGGCATCTGCTGGTGATCCCGAAAACGCCTTGCCGCAACCTGCTGGACGCCACGCCCGAACAGCTTTCGGCGGTGATCGCAACCACGCAGAAACTGGCCCAAGCCGTGCGCAGGGCCTTTGACGCCGAGGGGGTCACAATCCAGCAATTCAACGAAGCCGCAGGCGGGCAGGAGGTGTTTCACCTGCATTTCCACGTGCTGCCCCGCCATGAGGGCGTGTCGCTGCGCCCGCCGGGGAAAATGGGCGATTTCGACCTGATCGCGGAACATGCCGAGAAAATCCGCGCCGCGCTTGGGTGAGTGAACCGCCGGGCGCTACGGCTAAATTTGTCTCAACCTGAAACTGTGATACCCTTGCCCTCGCCGCCGTTTATTTCAACTGGCGGGTAACGAGATTTTTTTTGGGGGTTTATTTTGATGTTTGGTTCAAGGCTGCTTTTTGTTCTTTTTCCTTTCGCAATTTCTCATGGGGCCTGGGCGGAGTCTTTTGATGCATATGGGACGGGCATTGCCACTTCGAGCTCGGTCACGACGCAAGTGTCGGAAGCGCTGATCGTCGTTGACGTCCACAACGAGTACGAAAAGTTCGACGCGGTTGATCCGCAGAACCCATTGGCGGCGGTCCAGGGGCCCTGCTTTGGATCGATCATGATCAAATCGGGGCAGGTCTCGGGAGGGGGCGTTTGCAATTATACCGATCAGGATGGTGACATGGCGATCCTCAGTTGGGTGCCGCAGGGAATCGGGCGTGATGGGCTGACGATCGGTATCTGGTCGGTCGAGGGGGGCACCGGCAAATGGGACGGTGCCTCGGGCGGCGGCGCGTTTCGAGCTGGTACGCGCGATGATGGCAGCTACCGCAACGATGTAACTGGCGCGATCACGCTGCCCTGACCCGGCCGCCGCGGAATCTTTCCGGCCATTGGTGGCGCACCGGTCTGGCTAGCTTACTGGCGGGGCTTGTGCGATACCTCACCAATCGCTCACAAAGCGCCCGGCCTCTTCGGCGTGAAACAGTGAAGAGTGTCGGATGACGGTAACCCTTGATAGCAAGACCAATCGTTGGAACTTTGGTTCACTGACAGTGCAGGGTGTTTGCAATCAGGTCGGTTTCGAGCTTTGCAGCGAAAGGCTGGTACTGCCGTTTATCTATACTGCCGTCGGTGGGCCTGCCTATTTCGCCGGCACGATCCTGTCGACGGTGAATATTACCAGGTTTTTGTCCCAGGTCCCTGGCGCAGCCTTCCTGACCCGCGTGCGATATAGCAAACGCGTGATGGCGTGGTCGACGCTGGTCTGCGTCGCTGCGCTGGCTGCGGTCGCGACGATGCGCGACGATTTCGCCGCGCAGACGGTTGTGGTGATTTTTCTGCTGGCCGCGGCGCTGATTGGTGCCGGAAAGGGTCTGGGTGTGCTCGCATTCCAGGATGTTCTCGGTCGCTCGCTGTTGCCGTCCTCGCGCGCCGGGCTGCTGTTTCTGACCGGGGCTCTGACCGGATTGGGGGTGATTGCGTCGACCTACCTGTCGGTCAACTATCTGGACTTCGACGGGGACGACAGCTTTAACAGCGAGCTGATTGTCGTGGGTGCGGTCCTACTGGCGCTGTCGGCAGCTTCGGCGCTTGTGATACGCGAGCCTGAAAAGATCACTTCCGGGGGCGCTGAACAAACCAGCGCCGTCACTACCAGCAAGTTTTTGGACGAGGTGCGCAGCGGGCTTGCGATTGCCGGACACCTGACCTGGTTCCGGAAGTACCTCGTGGCCCGGATGCTGCTGACGCCGATCGAGGTCGCGACACCGTTTTTTGCCATTCATGCCGTTGCTTTGCATCCCGACACGGCGCCCAGCCTGCCCACCTTTGTTGTGGCCGGAGCGCTGGGTATGATGATCGGAGGTGCGGTTTTCCCGGCCTTCAGTCGGAAATCCGAACGTCTGACCATGAACGTCTCTGCGCTGATCGCCTGCCTGGCAGCGCTTCTGTCGCTCAGCCTGCAGTTTTTTCCCGATCTCAGAAATCTTGCCACCCACAGCGCCGCTTTCCTGTTGCTTGCGATCGCAAATCAGGGTGTGAGCGTCAGCAAGACCGTTTACGTGGTGAACGCTGCATCTGACGAGACCCGGCCCTACTGCGTTGCGGCGTCCAATCTTGTCAGCGGTGTTCTGGGATTTCTGCTGGCGCTGATTCTGGGCATGATCTCGCATGTGCAGGGCGCGGAAGCGGCTCTGATGGCGATGATCCCGTTCAATCTCGCCGCTGCATTCTACGTCATGCGTTTGCCGAGCAGCCGAAACTTGGGCGCGCCGCAGACCTGAGTCTACGCTGCGGTTTGGCTTGGCCCGTGCCAGATTACCCGTGCGTTGCGTGCGCGGGGAGGGTGCCGATTACCTGATCGAAACTCTTGCGCAGCGCGACGTCCAGATCCTCCATGGTGACCGGCAGGCCCAGATCCACCAGAGAAGTCACGCCATGTTCGGTGATGCCGCAGGGCACGATCCCGTCGAAATGGCTCAGATCGGGTTCGACATTGATCGAGATGCCATGGAAGCTCACCCATTTGCGCAGGCGGATGCCGATGGCGGCGATCTTGTCCTCGGGCTTGGCGCCGCTTGCCGTCAGCGGTTTGTCATCGCGCACGATCCAGACACCCACGCGCCCTTCGCGAATATGGCCGCGCAGGTTGAACTGATCCAGCGTGGCAATCACCCATTCCTCAAGCTGCTGCACGAAACGGCGCACATCCTTGCCGCGTTTGCCCACGTCCAGCATCACATAGACAACGCGCTGGCCCGGACCGTGATAGGTGTATTGGCCGCCGCGCTTGCTCTCATGCACCGGGAACCGGTCCGGATCGGTCAGATCCTCGCGCCGCGCCGAGGTGCCGGCGGTATAGAGCGGTGGGTGTTCCAGCAGCCAGATGCACTCCTCGGCCTCGCCCGCCGCAATCGCAGCGGCGCGTGCCTCCATGAAGGCGACAGCCTCGTCGTAATCGGTCAAACCGTCTGAAGTGATCCAGTCCATGGCCTGTCCTTACCCCTCGTTGCTGCGCGAGGGAAGGGGTCAGGCGGCCTCTGCCAGGCAGCGTTGCAGCACCTCGCCATAGGTTTCGCGGCCCTGCGCGCCGGTCAGAAGGTATTTGCCGCCAAACACCATCGCGGGCACGCCGGTGATGCCCCGGCTGGTCCAGAACTGCTGTTTCTCGCGCACCGGGGCGGCATATTTGCCCGAGTCCAGCGCGGCACGCGCGGCTTCCGGCTCCAGCCCCGCCTGCGCCGCTGCGGCGATGAGGACATCCGGATCGGATACATCCCGGCCATGCGCGAAATAAGCCTCGAACAGCGCCAGCTTCAAAGGGTGCTGCCGCCCCTGTGTCTCGGCCCAATCCAGCAACTGATGCGCCTGAAACGTGTTCACGATGCGACTGCCTTCGGTAAATTCGAAGGTAATTCCCAGCCCCTGCCCAAGCGCCGTCAGCCGTTCCCGCGCCTGCTGGCTTTGTTCTGCTGATGTGCCGTACTTCTCCATGATATGATCACGCAGGTTCTGCCCCTCGGGCGGCATGTCGGGATTCAGTTCAAACGGGTGCCATCTGAGTTGTGCGACGATCCCGGTTTCCCCAAGCGCCTGATCCAGTTGCCGGAACCCCACGATACACCAGGGACAGACCACGTCCGAGACCACATCGATCTGGACTACGGGACGGTTTCGGGCATCGGTCATGGCGGTATTTCCTGAGGTTTTTGCAGTCGCATCGCTAGCAGAGATCGCACCCGGAGGGAAATCAAACTGAAGTGTGGATTTCCCTCTTCACATCGACGCACCCCTCGTCTATACGCCGCTCTACCAAGCCTGACAGTGCGGTCGTGGCGGAATTGGTAGACGCGCAGCGTTGAGGTCGCTGTGGGGTAACACCCGTGGAAGTTCGAGTCTTCTCGACCGCACCATTTCACATTTTGATGTGAAATCCGCCGGAAATTCGAACGCAACAGTCCGGCGCACATGGAGCTAACGCTTTGAATACCTGTGTAGAAAAAGCAGCGCGATTGTCTGTCGCCCCCATGATGGATTGGACTGATCGGCATTGTCGCTTTCTGCATCGTCTGCTGAGCCGCGAGGCGCTGCTTTATACCGAAATGGTGACCGCGCCTGCGCTGGTGCGGGGCGGGGCGTTGCACCTGCTGGAGTTCAGCGCCGAAGAACACCCCATTGCGCTGCAACTGGGAGGCTCGGACCCACAGGAACTGGCTGCCGCCGCGCGGTTGGGGCAGGCGGCGGGGTATGATGAGATCAATCTCAATTGCGGCTGCCCTTCGGACCGGGTGCAATCGGGCACGTTTGGGGCGGTGTTGATGAAAGACCCGGCGCGGGTTGCCGCCTGTGTGGCGGCGATGCGGACGGTGGTGGATGTGGATGTCACCGTCAAATGCCGCATCGGTGTCGACGATCAGGACCCCGAAGAGGTGCTGCCCGAGTTTCTGGCGCAGATCGTGGCGGCTGGCTGCGAGCGGGTGACCATCCATGCGCGCAAGGCCTGGCTGCAGGGGCTCAGCCCGAAAGAGAACCGGGATATCCCGCCGCTCGACTATGATCTGGTCTACCGGATGAAAGGGTTGTTCCCGAACCTGCATATCTCGATCAACGGCGGGGTCACCTCGCTGACCCAGGCGCAGACACAACTGAAGGCCGGCCTGGACGGAGTGATGATCGGGCGCGCGGCCTATCATCAGCCTGCCGATATCCTGTGCACTGCGGATCGGGACGTTTTCGGCCGCGACCATGTGAGCAATCCGGTGGAGGTGGTGCGCGCCATGCTGCCCTATATCGAGGCGCATCTGAGCGCGGGTGGGCGGCTGCACCAGATCACGCGCCATATGCTGGGCCTCTTTGCCGGGCGACCCGGCACGCGGGCGTGGCGTCGGCACCTGTCGGAAGGTGCGGCGCGCAAGGAGGCCGGGCCGGAACTGGTCGAGGCGGCCTTGACGCATGTGATCCCGCAGCCCGAGGTACAGGCAGGCTAGGGCGCTTTTCCTTTCCCCTGCGCCGGTGTAACCAAGTTCTGCCGAAACGGGGGGATGTTCATGCCGGAAACCGGATTGTTGCTGCAGATGCTGGCGATGCTGCTGGCGATCGGAGCTTTTGCCGGGGTGCTGGCCGGGTTGCTGGGCGTTGGGGGCGGCATCGTGCTGGTCCCCGCGTTTTTCTATGCCTTTCAGACGCTTGGCTATGGTGGCCCGCAGCTGATGCAGCTGTGTCTGGCGACCTCGTTGGCGACAATCATTGTCACGTCGGTGCGTTCGGTGTTGAGCCATAACAAGAAGGGCGCGGTGGATTGGGACATCCTGCGCGGCTGGGGGCCGGGTATCGCCATCGGGTCTGTTCTGGGCGTGCTGGTCGCCTCGTATCTGCACACCAACGTGTTGCAGGCGCTGTTTGGTGTGCTTGGGATGGTGATCGGGGCCTATCTGGGGTTGGGCCGGTCTGAATGGCGGCTGGGTGATGCCATGCCGCAGGGAGTGAAGCGTGCGGTGTTGTCGCCTTCGGTCGGGTTCCTGTCGGTGTTGATGGGGATTGGCGGCGGCAGTTTCGGCGTGCCGCTCATGAGCCTGTTCAACACGCCCATTCACCGGGCGGTGGCGACGGCGGCGGGGTTTGGCGTGATCATCGCCGTGCCCTCGGTGGCCGGTTTCCTGTTTCTTGATGTCGATCCCCAGCATCGCCCGCCTTACACCATCGGCGCGGTCAATCTGGTGGCGTTCTTTGTGGTCATTGCGATGACGCTGATCACCGCACCCTGGGGGGTGAAACTGGCCCATGCCATGGACCCGAAGCCGCTGAAGCGGGTCTTTGCCGTGTTCCTCACGCTGGTGGCGCTGAACATGCTGCGCAAGGCGCTGGGATGGTAGAGGGGTTCCGGCAAAAGGGCTGGATCAAATTTCCCTTTGATCCGGTTCTGGCGCATTGGGTTACCCATGCTTTACCCGCCGCGCGTGCCGCGGTTCATGACCCAAAACACAGCGACTGGCATGATTGCGAGGGCACCTGGTTCATCGGCGTCGATGCGTTGGAGAATGACGGCGACGGGCGGGTGAGTGGATCACCGCCCCTGGCCGGGCAGGCGATGGAGTTCATCAACCGTCACCTGGGCGCGCAGGACCTGCACAAGGGGCAGGTCTCGGTGATCTATCCCGGTTATCCCCGACCCCGGCGCGGTGAGGGCGAGGCTGCATTCCGTTATCGTGCCAACCGGGATGCGGCCCATGTGGACGGGTTGAGACCTTCGGGTCCGCATCGCCGCAGACGGGTCGAAGAACCCCATGCCTGGGTCCTCGGCATTCCTCTGACCGAGGCCAGTCCGGACGCAGCGCCGCTGGCTTTGTGGGAGGGCAGTCATCGCCCTCTTGGCCGCGCCTTCGCCAATGCGTTTGCGACGCATCCTGCGGATACCCACGCAACGCTCGACATTACCGATATCTATCAGGCCACGCGCCGCGAGGTGTTCGATAGCTACCCCCGGATCGAATTGCACGGGCGTCCGGGTGAGGCCTATCTGTTGCATCGCCATCTGCTTCATGGGGTTGCGCCCTGGGCCGCAAACGCAACAGCCGATCGGGATGGCCGGATGATCGCCTATTTCCGGCCCGAGTTTCCGGAAGGCCTCGCGCGGTGGTTGCAAAGCGACTAGGCTGCCTCCAGAGCCAAAAGGGAGCACTTGAATGATTTCCGTTGAGACACAGATGGATGGCGCCTTGCTTGAGGTCGAGCTTTCCGGCGAGATCACCGCGCAGGATTACGATACTGTCCTGATCTCGGCGGTTGAAAAAGCGCTGGAACGTCATGATCGTATCCGTCTGATGATGAGTTTCGGGCAGGAGTTTCAGGGTTATGACCTGTCTGCCGCCTGGGCTGACAGCAAGCTGGGTCTGAGCCATTGGAGCGGCTTTGACAGGATCGCGGTGGTCACCGATACCCGCTGGCTGCGCAGCTCGATCCGGCTGGCCGCGCCGATTATGCCATGCCCTGTACAGGTCTTCGATCTGATCGACGCCGAAACCGCGCGCCGCTGGCTGCGCGAGTCTCTGGGCTCTGTGCATATGCTTGATCTGGGCGGGCCGTGCCTGCAGGTCAAGCTGATGGGCAAGCTCGATCCGGAGGTGATCGCCAATGCGGAAAAGGATCTGGATGCGCAGATACGGGCGCGCGATGGCTTCCGCCTGCTGCTGGACCTGAGTGAATTTGACGGCTGGCAGGGCCTATCGGCACTGGCCGCCCATTTCAGCCTTGTGCGCGAACATGCCGCCATTCCCGATCGTGTCGCCGTGGTGGGCGATCAGGCCTGGCAGCGCGCGGCGCAACACCTGATGAGCCGCTTCCTGAACGCCGAGAGCCATTTCTTCGACGTTTCGGATATGGAGGGCGCTAAGGCCTGGCTGAAGGCCTGAGGCTCTGCAAACTGGTCTTGCGGGAAACTGGTCATCGGGATTGTGGTGGTGGTTATAGGTTTGTCCGAGCTTGTCAGAAACGCAAAAACGAAGCTCGGTTGCGTGGCACCTTGCGGCATTGAATGCGCGAGGCGAGTGGCAGCACTGATGCAGGTTTCTCGGACGCCGCATGCTGGCGGGGGAGTTGCGCGATGGGTTTCCCGGCGTCAGAGAAGCGCTCAGGCGGGAAATCGCGGGGTTAGTTCTTTTGGGTCGGCTGTGCTATGGGGATTTGTACGAAGGGCTTGC